>JBILMZ010000106.1:0-11612 GCA_044375275.1 Micropepsaceae bacterium
TTTTCCGCAGAAAACTGAAAACCAGTTAATGCACCCTCAGATAGAATAAGCACCTCACCCCAACCATGATTTGGGGAAAAGTGCAGAATTCTGCCGATTTAGGTGCGAATCGGTCCGGTGGGAAACTAGTCGCCCTGGCCAGGCTTGGTGCTGAAATACTTTTCGAACTTGCCGGCGACACCCTCGAACTCTTTTGAGTCAGCCGGCGGTTCGCCCTTGACCGTTATGTTGGGCCACTTGGCAGCGTAGTCCTTGTTCAGCGTCAGCCACTTCTCGAGCCCAGGCTCGGTGTCCGGCTTGATCGCATCCACCGGGCATTCCGGTTCGCAGACGCCACAGTCGATGCATTCCTCGGGATGGATGACGAGCATGTTCTCGCCTTCATAGAAGCAGTCGACCGGACAGACTTCGACGCAGTCCATGAACTTGCACTTGATGCATGAGTCGGTAACGACATAGGCCATGATAACGTGCCTGCGATGGCTGAAGCGGGTTTGAGGAACAGGGTTTCAAAATCGGTATCATTTCAGGCTGCGCGCAACAACCCTTTCATTGTTGCACTGCATCCTCAAGCGTCAAAATGCTTGTTCCGTAGCTGGGTGATGGCTTTGCGCTCACGGCTCGTGGGTTTTCGCATGGGGTTTGGCGTCTGGTCGTCGGCCACCTCGTCGCGGGGCGGGGCAGGAGGCGTCAGGTCCTCATAAAGCTGCCGGGCTTCGGAAGCTGGCCCCCGCCGCACGCCGAATGCCACGACCTTGATGATCCTGACATGGCTGCCAGCCGTCACGGTCAGCACATCCCCCGGCTTGACGGCCGCCGCGGGCTTCGCGCAGTGGTCTCCGTTGATGCGTACCCGTCCGTTTGAGACCGCCTCCGCCGCCATCGTGCGGCTTTTGTAGAGGCGCGCATGCCAGAGATATTTGTCGATACGCGACACGGCCTATTTCTGGAACTTCAGCGCAGCCAGTGCCGCAAACGGAGAATCCGGATCGACCACGAAGGGTTTGTCCTTCTTGCGCGGCGCGGGCTTGCCCTGCTTTGGATTGGCCGCTGCCTCAGCCGGCGGCTGGCGCCGGTCAGGACGAGGCGACGCGGGCGCGCCAACACCGGCAAAGCGTTCCTTGCGGCGCTTGTCGCCTGCGGCCCGCGCTTCACCCCGAGCCTCATCCCGCCGCGCCTCGCCTTGCGGCGCGGCCTTCGGGCGACGATCGTCACGCTTGTGGCGCTGGTGCCAGAGAGTGGTTTCCACCCCGGCTTCGTTCTTTGACGTCACGTCACGGAACCCGAGTGCGCGCAGGATGAGCGACAGGTCTTCCTCGCCACATCCAAGCACCGACATCATGTCAGGCGAGATGGAGAAGTGCTCGGGCATCTTGCCGCTCTGCCCCTTGCCGCGGATGAGTTCACCGACGCGTTCAAGCATGTCGATGCGTACCGCGCGCGGACCGCAGACACGATAGCCAGCCGCCTCGTAGAAGCCCGCAGGGATCGTGCTCTCCGCCTGCAGCGACGTAAGGCCCGCCGGCGGTGGAGGCGGAATGTCGGTGATGTCCTGGTGCACGGCCCACAGGAGCGCCTTCAGCTTCGCAGCCGCAGGCTTCACGAGCAGGGGCAGGTAGATCGAGAACGCACCGAAGCGCACACCCAGGCGGCGCAGCGGTGCCCGTTCTTCCTGGCCAATGCCCTTCAGTTCTCGCGTCACTTTGAGACGCGGTGCCGATCCGAGATTTTCATAAAGCTGGTAAGCAAGGCCACGCGCCACGCCCTGCAGCGGCGAAGCAAAAAGCACTTCACCGGTGGCGGGCGCCGCCGCAGCCGCAGCACTGGTGTCCAGCGCATCCACGACATCGTCATGGGCCGGTGTCTCGTCTTCCTTGCTGTCGCCCTCGGTCGGTTCTGCCTCGGTTGCTTCTGCAGGAGCGGGCTCCAGCGCAGGTGCCACGGCGGCTTCCTTGACGACAGGCATTTCCTTCTTCAGTTCCGCCTGCAGTGTCACAAGCGGCGCAAGCGACTTCGCAATGTGATGGGCAAGCCACTCCTGGAGGCGCTCAGTCGCGCGCTCACGCGCGGCCGAACTGAGAAGATCGTCAGCAAGCAGTTCAATGCGCGGATGGAGCGGCTCATGCCCCTTGCGCAGGCGGGCGACGATGCTGCCGTTCCACCACATGCGTCCATGCTCGGACAGCGTGATGGCAGAGTCGGGTGCGTTTGCCAGTGCCTGCGCGCGCGAGGCGATCTCGCCCGCAAGGCCCTTGAGCGCAGCCGAGCGAATGGCCTTCCCGTGAATGCCGATCGCGCGCGGGTCGGCGACAAAGGAAAAGCCCTGAAGCTTGCCGACATACTCGCCTTCGACAAGGACTTCGCCATCATCCTCGACGGTCGCAGCAAATTCTTCATCTTCGCGCAGCCGGCGCATCAGAACGCTTGTGCGACGATCGACAAAGCGCAGCGTCAGCTTTTCGTGCAGCGCGTCGGAGAGGCGGTCTTCAACAGCGCGTGTCCGTTCCTGCCAGAAGGCAGCGTCGGTCACCCAGTGCGCACGGTTGGCCACATAGGTCCAGGTGCGGATATAGGCAATGCGCTGGGCGATGGCATCGATCTCGCCCTCGATATTGTCGAGGCGGGCAACATGTCCCTCAAGCCAGTCTGCGGGCAACACGCCCTCATGACTTCGCAGGTGTTCGAAGATGTTGCCGACGAGCTGGGCGTGTTCATCAACGGCCACTTTCCGGAAGTCGGGGATCTGGCAGACCTGCCAGAGGGCCTTCACCGCAGCAGGGCCCTGAACATTGTCCTTGAAGCGTGGGTCGGCGGCGAGGAGGCGCAGCACAAGCTGGTCATCCTGGGCGCGCGCACGGGAGAGGCCGCGCACCGGCGGCAGCGCGTCGAGGCAGTGATCAAGCGCCGCGACAGACGAGAAATCCAGATCCGGATTACGCCACTGCACGACCTTCACGGGATCGAACCGGTGGTTCTCGATTGCTTCGACGGTTTCTCCGTCCAGCGGTTCTGCATCTGCAGTCACACCGAAGGTGCCATCATTCATGTGCCGGCCGGCGCGGCCCGCGATCTGCGAAAGCTCGTGCGAGCGCAACGGGCGACGCACGGCGCCATCGAATTTCTCTGTCGCGGCGAAGGCCACATGGTCGATGTCCATGTTGAGCCCCATGCCGATGGCATCCGTGGCCACGAGGAAGTCAACATCGCCGGACTGGTACAGCGCGACCTGCGCATTGCGCGTTCGCGGTGACAGCGCACCCATCACGACAGCGGCACCACCGCGCTGGCGCCGGACGAGTTCTGCAATCGAGTACACGGCGTCGGCCGAGAAGGCGACGATGGCCGAGCGGCGCGGCAGGCGCGTCAGCTTGCGTGCGCCGGTGTAGGCCAGGTCCGAAAAGCGCGGGCGGGTGATGAACTGAATGCCGGGCAGCAGCTTCTGCAGCAGCGGGCGCATCGTGTCTGATCCCAGGAAGATCGTCTCGGAGCGGCCGCGCGCATGCAGCAGGCGATCCGTGAACACATGGCCGCGATCAGGATCCTGCGAGAGCTGGATTTCGTCGACCGCAACGAACTCGGCGCCGACGTCGAGCGGCATCGACTCCACGGTGGCAACCCAGTGCGTCGGTGACTTCGGAACGATCTTCTCTTCGCCCGTGATCAGCGCCACGCAATGCGATCCCTTGATCGCCACGATGCGCTCATAGACCTCCCGGGCGAGAAGGCGCAGGGGGAGGCCGATGATGCCGCTTTGATGGGCCACCATGCGCTCGATGGCGTAGTGCGTCTTGCCGGTATTCGTGGGGCCTAGAACCGCTGTAACGCGGCCGTAAGGGATCGTCATTTCGTGGATGTCCGCCTGTGGGCGGTCCTCTTGCCTTGTTGATGGCTTGGAATGCAAGAGACAGCCGTATCTTTCCACCGCGGCTTGTGGAGAAAAAAGGGATCGTTTGGATCAATTAGGGAACGAAGCGTGCCCGAATCAATCACGAGGCGAAATTGCCCGTTCGTTCACGCACGAAATATAGCAAAACGAACGCTTGAAAATACAATTCACAAGCCCTGTTGTGGGACCCGGGGAGACTGTCCCCGAAACATCACACACAACTGCTCCGTGCACGGAGCATGCAGCAATTATGGAGCTTTCGTGAACGCGAAACTCCGTATCCGGATCATCTCCGGTCAAAGGTTAACGCAAAGATACCTAGAGGTAGCCATTGTGGATAAGTCCGGGAGAGCCTCGGAACACAGATAGAACATTTGCCGTCCAAACAGTTCACTCAAAGGGAGTTCCCATTCGTTCACCCCCAAGATGTTGGGCCTGCGGGCTGCGACAACCGCAAGGCGATTTTGCCGTCTGGGGGTTTGACCGCGCAGGCATTTGGCCGAATACTCACGCCCCAATTTCGCACCTGCGAACCCTGAAAGAGCACTCAACCCATGACTGTATTCCCACAGGCTGGCCTTGCCGACTGGCAGAAACTCGCCACTTCCGAACTCAAGGGAAAATCGGCGGATTCACTCACCTGGGCCACGCCTGAGGGCATCCCGGTCAAACCGCTCTACACGGCGGCCGACCTCGAGAAAATGGGCCAGCAGAACTCGATGCCGGGCCTCGCGCCGTTCACCCGTGGGGTGAAGGCAACGATGTACGCCGGCCGCCCCTGGACAATCCGTCAGTATGCCGGATTTTCGACGGCCGAAGAGTCGAACGCCTTCTACCGCCAGAACCTGGCCGCCGGCCAGATGGGCCTCTCGATCGCCTTCGACCTCGCCACCCACCGCGGCTACGACAGCGACCACCCCAGGGTCGTCGGCGACGTCGGCAAGGCCGGCGTTGCCATCGACAGCGTTGAGGACATGAAGGTGCTCTTTGACGGCATTCCGCTCGACAAGATGTCCGTCTCCATGACGATGAACGGCGCCGTCATCCCCATCATGGCGAACTACATCGTCGCCGCCGAAGAGCAGGGCGTGAAGACCCAGCAGCTTTCAGGAACGATCCAGAACGACATCCTGAAAGAGTTCATGGTGCGCAACACCTACATCTACCCGCCTGAGCCGTCGATGCGCATCATCGCCGACATCATCGCCTACACCGCCGAGAACATGCCGAAGTTCAACTCGATCTCGATCTCGGGCTACCACATGCACGAAGCCGGGGCGACGGCGGTGCAGGAACTCGCCTTCACGCTCGCCGATGGCATCGCCTATGTGAAGGCAGCCCAGTCGAAGGGGCTGGACATCGATGACTTCGCGCCGCGCCTGTCCTTCTTCTTCGCCATCGGCATGAACTTCTTCATGGAAGTCGCAAAGCTCCGTGCAGCCCGCCAGATGTGGGCGCGCATCATGAAGGACCTGGGCGCAAAGAAGCCGGAGTCCCTCATGCTCCGCACGCACTGCCAGACCTCCGGCGTGTCGCTGACCGAGCAGGATCCCTACAACAACATCGTGCGCACGGCCTACGAGGCCATGGCGGCCGTCCTTGGCGGAACGCAGTCGCTGCACACGAACTCGTTCGATGAAGCCATCGCGCTGCCGACCGAGACCTCCGCGCGCATCGCCCGCAACACGCAGCTCATCCTGCAGACCGAGACGAAGGTCACCCAGGTCGTTGATCCGCTCGGCGGTTCCTATTACGTCGAGGCCCTCACGCACGCCCTCGACACGCACGCCCAGAAGCTCATTGATGAAGTTGAAGCGATGGGCGGCATGACAAAGGCCGTGGCCGGCGGCTGGCCCAAGCTCAAGATCGAGGAAGCCGCCGCCCGCAGGCAGGCCGCCGTCGACCGTGGCGAGGAAGTGATCGTCGGCGTGAACAGGTTCCGTCTTGAAAACGAACCCGACCTCGAAGTCCGTGACATCGACAATGACAAGGTTCGCGCGCAGCAGGTGTCCCGCCTCCAGCGTATCAAGGGCACGCGAGACCAGGCGAAGGTAGACGCGGCGCTGAAGGCGCTGACCGAAGGTGCGCGCGGCAGCGCAAACCTGCTGGCACTCGCCGTCAATGCCGCCCGCGCACGCGCGACCGTCGGCGAGATCTCGGATGCGATGGAAGTCGTGTTCAGCCGTCACCAGGCTGAAACAAGGTCCATCTCCGGCGTCTATGGCGCGGCCTATGAAGGCGATGCGGGCTTTGCGAAAATCCAGAGCGAAGTCGAGGATTTCGCAAAAGCCGAAGGGCGTCGGCCGCGCATGCTCGTCGTCAAGATGGGACAGGATGGCCATGACCGCGGCGCGAAGGTGATCGCGACGGCGTTCGCTGACCTCGGCTTCGACGTTGACGTGGGCCCGCTGTTCCAGACCCCCGCGGAAGTTGCCAAGGACGCCATCGACAATGACGTGCACGTGGTCGGCGTCTCAAGCCAGGCCGCAGGCCACAAGACACTGGTGCCGGCACTCAGCGCAGAGTTGAAGAAGCAGGGCGCGGGCGACATCCTGATCGTGGTTGGCGGCGTGATCCCCGCTCAGGACTACGACGCTCTGAGAAGGGCAGGCGCTGCAGCAATCTTTGGACCAGGGACGAACATTCCGGCCGCGGCGTCCGAAGTGCTGAAGCTCATTCGTGCGAACTCGAAATAGGCTGCCTGACCGCTGCGGGTGCTGATCAGAACCTGATCAGCATCAGGTATTGGAACAGGGCAGCCTCGGTCCATTGCGCAGACCTGAAAGCTTGGGCGGCGCCATGTTCCGCCTGCAGTTGCGGTGCCCGCAGCACGGCTCCCGGAAACGACGCACGAAGCGCGCCGAGCAATTTTGCGGCGCAATGGTGGTCTGTAGAGGAATCCAGGAGGCTTTGGATATGGATCAGCCCCGTCATCTCTGAAAACACGACCTGACCGCTGCCGTGCTGCCAGCACTGCGCGGTTCCCGGCAGTCGGCTGATCGCAGCAGGCCCCACCTGCCAGGGCAGTCTGAGCGCAGACGCACGTTCGATTTCTTCGGCCCGAAGCCGCGCCTCATTAAGCGTGACGGACTGCACGGGAACGTCGAAACCAGGACTGCCCGCGACGGCCTCATAGCCGAAGAGACTCGATACAGGTTTCATGCCGCGCGACACGTAGAGCCGGAAGGCGCGCTCGTTCTGTGCGAAAACTTCAAGTTCGACGGACGAGAGGCCGCGTGAACGCGCATCGTCCAGCGTTTCGTCGAGCAGACGGGGCGCAAGTCCCGATCCCCGGAGATCCGGACGCACGCCCATGACTGCGATGCGCCAGCTTGCGCGGTCGCGCTCCATGACAAGGGCAAAGGCCTCTACGCGGTCTTCACGCAAGCCAACGCGGCTGATTGAAAGGTCCACACCCTGTCTCGTCAGGAATCCGCGCCATGCATCGGCGTCGAGCGCAGGCATGCGGATGAGGTAATCGGAAAACGCCTCGTTCAGGCAGTCCCGGATCTTGTCCGGCGCCACGCTGTCAGCGGATACGGTCCTGATGCGGTCACGCTCCATGGCAAGAAGATCACTTCGGGTTGATGTCGACGGTCATCGAATTCGTTCGCGCCCGGATAATGATGCGTGACGTGTCGGGTGGCAGGTCGAGCGTTGCTTGCGTCTTGATGGGTGTAAGCACCTGCGCCGCCATTTCCGGGCGGCAGGCAACGAAGTCCACGGTAGCGGTACTGCCTTCCCTGGCCGCAACAAGCAGTGTGGCACCGCTCCATCCCGCGCTTTCCGATGTACCAAAGGCGCTGATCGAAATGCCATCCGGCTCGACCGACACGTGACCGGAGTCAATTTGCATCACGGGTTGCCGGTCACAGGAGGAAGCGGCATGGGTGAACGGTGCAGACAGCGCAATGGCCCCACAAACGGCCAGCAACAGGACGGCTGAGATGGCTTTCGTTTTCACAGGCAACCCTCCACATATTCGACGGCCGGCGCGCGTCCGACACGATAGCTTTCCACGGTCTTCCCGTTCGTTTCGAAAATCATCCGCACCTGACCGCTGTCATCGAAGACGCGCAGATAATGACCTTGCGGGCCAGTATAGTGGTGTGGCCCGCTTTTGACACGTCCCCGGTAGAGCTCGAAAATCCGCGCTTCCGTGTCACCGATCTTCGCGCCGCGATCGGTAGCCGGCTGCGGACCGCTGCCAGGGAACACGTCGATACGCACGATCCGGCGATGATCGGTCATGAAGGCGATGGTGGGCGCGGCGCCCGTTCCCTTCGGCGTGAAAAACCTGCAGCTCGCGTCTTCCAGATAGTCATCAATGACGAGTTGTGTCCGAAGCGCTTGCTCAGCCTGTTCGACCGTCATGCCGAGGCGTACGGGTCCATAGCCGTCGAAGTGCAGGGGCCATGTACTGCCCTGTGCATGCGAGGCGGTCATCCCCAGGATCGATGTGGCAATCGCGAGGCAGACAATGGCGGTGCGGAGCATGGGGCAAAACTCTTGTGGTGGCGGTTATCAGCCTGTCATCGCTATACTGTCCCGACGAACATGGCAAAAATGAGAGTTGGCGCAGCGCTAGGAATGCGTTGCGTGCCAATTCCGGAGAACTGAATGGACTGGCTCACGATTTTCGCAGCCGTCGCGGCGATCTGCTCGCTCGCGCTGCTGTTTATCCAGATTGCGAACTGGCTCACGGGCGGAGGCCTTGGCAAGGCGGGCCTCTCAAAGGAGCTGGATCGCAAGCTCGACCGTGTCGGCGACATTGCGGAGCGCACGGAGAACGCACTGCGCGACGAGCACCAGCGCATGCGCAAGGAGGCCGATGACAACGCCCGCGACACACGCAAGGAACTCGGCGACAACATCCTGAAGCTTGGCAACAGCCTCCAGAACACGCTGTCCGAAAGCCTCTCGGCCATCGACCGTCGCGTCCAGGAGTTTGCCCGCACGCATGGCGAGTTCTCGAACACCCTGCGTGAGGAAGTGCGAAACTCCATCACGGCCTTGTCAAGCGAACTCAAGACGGACGTGAAGGTCTTTACCGAGGCGAGTACGCTGGCGCAGGAAACGTTGCGCAAGGGCGTGACCGACAGCCTGGAGGTCATGCGAAAGGACAACGAGACCAAGCTCGAATCCATGCGTGCGACCGTCGAGGAAAAGCTGCAAGGCACCCTCGAAAAGCGCTTGGGAGAAAGCTTCGCGCTCGTGTCCGAACGCCTCGAACTTGTGCACAAGGGGCTGGGCGAGATGCAGACGCTGGCAATCGGCGTCGGCGACCTCAAGCGCGTCATGTCGAACGTGAAGGACCGCGGCGGCTGGGCAGAAATCCAGCTCGGCGCCATGCTCGAACAGATGCTCGCGCGCGATCAGTACGTCACCAATGCAAAGATGGATCCGGCCTCCAGCGAGGTCGTCGAGTACGCAGTCCGCATGCCGGGCCAGGCCAATGGCGGCGAAGTGCTTCTGCCGATTGACGCCAAGTTTCCCAAGGAGGACTACGAGCGCCTGGTTCTGGCCTGGGAGAGCGGCAATGCCGACGCAGCGCGTGCGGCCAGCGAAGCGCTCTCGGCGGTCTTCGAGACCGAAGCAAAACGCATCTCGACGAAATACATCCGCCCGCCACTCACGACCGATTTTGCCGTGATGTATGTGCCCACGGAGGGCCTCTTTGCCGAGGCCATGCGTGCGCCGGGCCTCGCCCAGCGCCTGCAGTCAAAATACCGGGTGACGGTCGCTGGTCCCACGACGTTGCACGCTTTGCTCAACAGCCTGCAGATGGGTTTCCGGACATTGGCGATCCAGAAGCGCTCGGGCGAAGTCTGGCGCGTACTGACGGAGGCGAAGGTGGAGTTCCAGCGCTACGCCGACGTCTGGGACAAGCTGTCCAAGCAGCTTCAGACGGCACAGAACACAATTCAGGAAGCCGGAACGCGAACCCGCGCCGTTGAACGAAAGCTCAAGGACGTGGAGCTTGGCGACGGCTCGCCTGTGGCGCTCCTGCAGGTGGAAGCCGCGCCGTCGGAACCCGAATAACGTCAACTGCCGCAGTCGATCGGCGGCGGAGGCCGGATGCCTGAAAGGTTGGCGGGCAATCCCCGGATGGCAGACAGTGTGCCGTCGAGCTTTCGCGCCTGGTTGAGATTGAAGTCCAGCCACGGGGCCTTGTTCAGCATGAAATTGCAGGCCGCGGGGTTGAGCACCCAGTTCATCGGCGCGGTCTCGCCCTTGCCCTTGTCGGGACGGGGCATGGCAACGTGGATCATGCGCGTGCGTGGCTCACCGGGGGCATTGGTTTGAGCCTTGCAGAAGTCGCGCTTCACGATGTTGAGCGCGTCGCGCCCATGCGCAGATCGTGTCGCAGCAAGGCCAAGGATCGGCGCGAAGGACTGTGGCACGATGCTCTGGTCATGCACGCTGCGTGAAGGCCCCATGCCTGCCTTGTAGGTTTCAATGCAGGTCTGGATCGGGGCCGGTTCGTCGCAGCGTATCGTCACCTGCGAGCCATCTTCGTTGATGTCGCCCAGCTGCGAACGGCACTGGCCGTGAACGGAACGGGGAGGCTGGTCCGCTTCCAGGTCGTTGGACACCACCACGATGATGGGGACCACATTCAGCGTCGGATCCTGCGCGTTCAGGTCTTCGATCGCGCGCGCAAGTTCCCAGGCCGTGCGTGCCCCGTAATTCTCGAAGTAGCCGCCATCGATGATCTGGTAGTGGCGCGCCTCGGTCGTGCTGATGAAACGTCCGGCCGGAGACACGAAGGGAAAGCGGGCCGAGTTGGTCACCCCGGTGGCCAGTTCGACGTCGCGGGCGACGAGGCGGATGAAGTCACCGCTGTCAGGAAAGAGCGCCGTGTCTGCATTGATGCGGATGGACGACGTGATGATGCGCTTGCCGCTCATGACGTCGGTGCCGTTCAGCATCAGGTGCGGAAGCGAGGCACGCACCGTGCTCGATCTGGCGATCGACGTACGAAGGCCAAGAAACGTGCTTTCCACGCCCTCAGGCAACTGGAACCCGCTGCTGCGCTTCCACAGGAGGTCAAAGGCAAGCTCGAGCGCCGCATTGCGGTCGGGCACCCCACCAAGCGTCCAGGCGGGTCCGATCAGGCTGCCGAACATGTCGCTGAGAAAGTAGGTGGAGATCGTCGCCGACAGGAGATCACTCGTCGAGATCGATTTCAGCGCATGCCGGATCTCCGGATTCTCCCAGTTCAGCCGGCCATCGGCATCACCTTTGGCAGCCACCATCCGCAGATAGCTTGCAGCGCCAAGGCTGCCGCCGGAAACGCCGCTGATCGCAAAAATGTGCCGGCTGGTTTCACCACCGGTCTGGTGATCGAGCATCCTCAGGGACGCCAGCATCCAGGCCGCCGCGCGGCTGGCCCCCCCTTCAGCCGCAACGATGATCAGCGGAAGTCGAAGGGAAGCAGGATCGCCCTGCCGGCGTGAGGCCACCCATTCCTTCAGGGCTGCCTTGAGGCTGGGGCGGCACGTCAGCGGTTCGGTGCCGCCGCCTGGAACCGGATCGCAGTCACCGGATCCGGCAGGCTCGATCACGCGTGTTTCGGCAAGCGGAACGCGATGCTTCTCCACCACCCACGGAGGGGAGAGGAACCACACGAGCATGGCGATGGTGCCAAGCGCATTGCTGAGGCGCTTCACGCGATGACGCTCACCCGGCACCAGGGCAGGCGGTTCGCCGCGATGGGTGAGCC
>JBILMZ010000302.1:0-3225 GCA_044375275.1 Micropepsaceae bacterium
GTAGATCAGCCCATCGGCAAAACTCAGTTGAGACGTTGTTTTGGCCGCCATCGAATCATCTCCTGGATACCCAAAAACTGAATCACAGATCGATAATTCTGCAAACTTCCCGCTTCAGCGGGGGAAGCACCTGCGCCCGCCGAAGCCTTGGCGAAGGCGGGCTGCAGGGGAAGGGGGCCAGCGCCGGCCTTGCCCGGGATTGCGCTATTCCTCCGTATACGTACGACCGATGAGGCCATGGGGCGCGCCGCCACGTGGAGCCGTTTCGCGTGCCCGAAGAAACTGGTCAAGGTCTGTATCCGCAATGCGCCATCCCTTGCCGATGTCGATGGCGCGAAGCTCCCCGGACCTGATCCACTGGCGCACGGTCGCCTCGGCGACTTCGAGCCGTTCGGCAAGCTCCTGCACGGTTTGATACCGGTCCTTCGGCATGAGCCAGGTCCCAATGTTGCGTTGAATGAAGGATAGCGAAGTTTAGTTTGGTTTGGTTGATTCAGATCAAGAACGCTGCGTGGGGTGCTTGATACAAGAAGCGGCAATTCAGGACGTGGGAGGCTTTTCCCGGCCCTCCCGGCCTGAAGGGCTTCAAGCCCAATCAGGAGCAATCACCATGCTGTCACCGATCGCCTTCTTGCCCTTGTCCACTTACCCGGAGCCCGTCACGGAAGATGCGATCTTGGCCGCCGCCCGTTATGCGACGGCGTTGGGCCATGCGCTTCAGGTCAGGGCATACAACGTCACCATTCCGAACATGTACTCGCCGCTGGGAGGCATGCTCATCGACGCGGCAGGACTCGCCCGCAGCGCCGAAGAAAAGAGCGTGGCCGAAGGCAAACGCCTGAAGGATCTCTTGGAGGGACCCGATGGACTGAACACCAGTATTCAGTTCTCGACACGAAAAGTCGTGCTGGGCGCTGCATTTGATGCCGCGGCAACCGATGCGCGCTACTGTGACCTGTCCGTGCTGCCCTGGTCCGCCGGGACCACTTCAGCGCAGGAAATGTCGGAGGCGGTCGTGTTCGGATCCGGTCGTCCGGCCATCATCGTGCCCGCCTCGGCTCTTCCGGCACGTCCCGACCACATCGCCATTGCCTGGGACGAAAGCCGCGTGGCCGCTCGTGCACTGGGCGACGCACTTTCCCTATTGCCTCAGGGTGGTCGCGTGTCGGTCCTGACGGTCAAGGACGAAAAGCCGCTGACGGGACATGACGTTGCAGCGTCGCTTGCAGCCGCTCTGGAAAGGCGGGGGTTCAAGGCCAAGGCATGCAGCCTCAGCTTGGGCGGGAAATCAATAGCGGAGGCCTTGCAGCAAACCGCGATTGCCGAGGGTGCACAGCTCCTCGCGATGGGAGGCTTCGGCCACTCCCGCTTCCGCGATTTTGTGCTGGGCGGCGCAACCCAGGGGGTTCTCACCAATCTGCACCTGCCGGTCTTGCTGTCGCACTGAAGCCCTGTCAGGCCGTGCGTCTGACACTCAGCAAGGGGGCCTGCGGCACTACGCGCCGTTGAACATCTCCCATAAGTTCTCTAATTGTTCTTTTTGCAGCGATCCCACACGAAGGATCGCCCCACCCCAATCTGGCCACCCCAATCAAGGATGAACAAACGCAAAAACAACGACGGAAGTGTCATCTTCACAGCTGAAGATCGGCAGCAAACCGGGAAAAACATGGAAGCAGATTCGGCGCTGGTGTCATCTTCACCCGCACCACATCACCGGTTCCGGAACTGACGGGATCAGGCCAGCCCGACCCGCCCCATGGCCAGGTACTTGTCCCAGCGCGCCTTCTTGAGGGCGTCGGCGGGCATGCCTTCCAGTTCGGTGAGCGCGAGGTCGATCACGTCGCCTGCATCTTCCATCACCTGCGCGCGACCGCGCTGGGCACCGCCCACCGGTTCGGGAATGATGGAGTCGATGATCCGCAACTGCAGCAGGTCCTGCGCCGTCACCTTCATGGCCACGGCCGCATCCTGCGGCGTGAAGCTCGGCGGTGCACCCAGCTTGGACTTGCCCAGGATCGACGAGCAGCCTTCCGGCGAGATCACCGAATAGACCGAATGCTCGAGCATGTAGACCCGATCGGCCGTCGCCAGCGCGACGGCGCCACCCGATCCGCCTTCGCCGATGATCACCGACACGAGCGGCACCGCCAGCGTCAGGCAGCGTTCGGTTGAGCGCGCAATGGCCTCGCCCTGCCCGCGCTCTTCCGCGCTGAGGCCCGGATAGGCGCCCGACGTGTCGACGAGCGTGACGACCGGGATGTTGAACCGCTCGGCCATCGTCATCAGGCGCACGGCCTTGCGATAGCCATCGGGCATCGCCATGCCGAAATTGTGCTTGAGGCGCGACTTCGTATCGTTGCCCTTCTCGTGGCCGATCACCATCACGGAGCGGCCCCGGAACGAGGCCAGCCCGCCCAGGATGGCCTTGTCATCGGAAAAGGACCGGTCTCCACCCAACTGGGTGAAGTCCTGGAAGACGGCATGGATGTAGTCGAGGAAATGCGGACGTTCCGGATGGCGCGCCACCTGCGTCTTCTGCCAGGGCGTCAGCTTCGAATAGGTGTCCTTCAGCAGGAGCGCCGCCTTCTGCTCAAGCTTGGAGACTTCGTCTTCAAGCGAGATGGCTTCGCCCTGGGCCGACATGCGGCGCAGTTCCTCGATCTTGCCTTCGAGGTCGGCAATCGGCTTTTCGAAATCGAGATAGGTTGTCATGCGCCATTGGGTAACACTGGTCGCGCGCCTTGCCAACCCGAAAAACATTCATATGAATCAACGGGTTAATCATGAGCCACCCGGATTTCAGGCGGGTGCCACAGCCCTCGATCCCCGCTTGGCGCACCCCTGTCACAAACCGGCCCGCCCATACGTCATGAGCTGCATGGAGGCAGACATGACAAGGATACTCGCAGCACTCGTCGGCGCCCTGATGGCAGTCAACGGCATCATCATGGTGGTCGACCCACCCGCCTGGTACGCGTCCGTGCCCGGCGTTGCAGGCACTGGCCCGCTGAACCTGCACTTCGTGCGCGACATCGGCTTTGCCTACTTCACCGGCGGCGCAGCGCTCGTCTGGGGCGCCTTCGGTGGAGGCTGGAAGGTCAGCGCCACCGGCACGCTGTTCTTCGCCCTTCATGCACTGCTGCATGCCGTGGAGCGCCTGGGAGGGCATCACCACGGCGCCCTCGTCGATGACCTCGTGGCCATCCATCTGCCGACAGCCAT
>JBILMZ010000107.1:0-11588 GCA_044375275.1 Micropepsaceae bacterium
ATTGGAAGACATTTATGGCTCCGGCTATGGCTCTGACTTCGAAGACCTGTTCGCGCATCTCTTCTCGCTGCCAGCCGGTTCCGAGCACGACGTCGAGCACATCTACGACGAACTGGGCGGCGCCGAACACGCCGACGTCCAGGAAGTGGGACTTCGCCTGAACCACGGGTTCGACGGCGTGGTGGGCAGTCGTCTGAAGGAACTGCGCGCCACGCAGGCCGCAGAACATCACGCGAGCCTTCGCCTGAACCGTTACGTGGAAGCCGACGCGATCGTGGCCTCCGACGCGCATCCGGCAGGCCACGGCCTGCGGGGCTCGACCAAGATGGGCCTGTGGCTCCAGGGCTACGGCGACTGGACGGAAGTCGACGGCGACGAGGAAGCCGTGGGCTACGAGCAGGATACGCAGGGCATCGCCGGCGGCTTCGATGTCGCCGTCACGCCGGCATTGCGCACGGGCGCCGCTGTCGGCTGGTCGACTGCCGACGCCGAGTTCGTCACGCCCGGCGATGAAACGGAAATCGATGCCTTCCACGCTGCGGTCTATGCAGCCTTCGAGACCGGCCAGTTCTACGCCGACGCGATCGTAGGCTTCGCCCTGCAGGACGTCTCCACGTCGCGCAGTGTCGAGCTGGGCTTCGACACCTTTGCGGCGTCGGCCAACTACGATGCGACAGGCTTTGACATCCATGGCGAAGCCGGCTGGATGGTACACGCGGGCATGGTCACCTTTGAGCCGTTCGCGGCCCTGGCCTACGCGCACCTCTCCTCGGATGACTTCCAGGAAACCGGCGCAGACGCGTTCAACCTCTTTGTCGACAGCCAGACCGCCGAGACCCTGTCATCGAGCCTCGGTGCGCGCATCAATGCCGCCTGGACAGATGGCGGCGTTCGCTACCTGCCAAGCCTTGAGGTCGCATGGCGCCACGAGTTCCTCGACGATCGCCAGAGCATCGTCGCGGCCTTCGAGGAAGACCCGTCAACGCGCTTCCGGATTGTCTCGTCTGCGGCAGCGCGCGACAGCGCTGTCGTCAAGGCAAGGTTCGGCGCCGAACTCAGCCAGGGCATTGCCCTCTTCATGGACTACAACGGCCTCTACAACACGGCTTCGACAAGCCATGGCGCAGCCGCAGGCGTCCGCGCTTCCTGGTAGGCGGTACGCAGTTTCGCAAATGCAAAGGGCGCCCGTGGGCGCCCTTTTCGTTGAGGCCGCTCGCGCGTCCTAATTGGCGGCCGGAGCAGGCGTCGCGGTTGTTGCTGCCGGCTTTGTGGTCTTGGCTGCAGGCTTGGCGGTCTTGGGCTTGATGCCGTTGGCGACATTGTATTCGTCGACAAGCTTGTTGAAGTCGATCGCCAGCACGTCACGCTCATCAAGGGCCCGGTTGATGACACTGATGATGAAGTCCGAGTCCTTCTCGGTCATTTTGCCTTCCAGCGATTTGCCAAGCGAAATGAGGCATTTCTCGTAATTGGCAACTTCCAGGAGATAGGTGTCCACCGCAGCCCTGGCATCTTTCATGTCATCGATCGTTGCCGTCTTGGCATCCATCGCCACGGTTGGCGCATAGGGAAAGCCCGCGCAGGTCTTCAGGATCTCGTCCTTGATCTTGATCGTTTTGGCGCCCGTCGACGAACTGGAACCAGCGGCCATTGCCGAAAAGGCAGCCAGCGGAAACAGCAACACCACCAGAAATGAAATTCTCATAGAACCCTCGCGAAAAAGCCTGAAACCGCGCCCCATTCCCCAAGCCGGACAGCCGCGACACCTTCTCTGCAGGTCACAGGCCGACACCACAAAGTGAATAACTCAATCGCCGTCTCGAATCTACCCTTTACGGGCGAGTTTGGTTTCCAGCGCCCGTTTTGGGGGAATCAGGCCACGCGAAAGGCGCCAGCCCAGCTGGTGACCGGCGTGCCCGCCTCAAACCGGCACACGCACTCCACCAGGCTCGAGACGTCAAAGCCGTGCCGTTCGGCGAGCCCGCGCAGATAGGCCTCGCTGTGCCGGTAACGCCGCTTGGGCCCTAGTTCGAAGTCCACGGCCTCCCCACGCTCGGTCGTGAAGAGCCAGAGCCCGTCCGGCGCGATGCGGCTGCGCACGGTCGCAAACAGGGCCTCCAGGTCCCCAAGATAGACCAGCACGTCCGCGGCGAGGACAATCCCGAAGGGACCCTCGAACCCCGGCGGCAGGCGCTCGACGTCGCCTTCCGCCAGCCTGGTGTAGACATCGGTGGCGCGGGCCTTCTCCAGCATGCGCGGCGACAGGTCGACCCCGGACAGCGACCGCGCCAGGTCCTGGAACGCAACGCCCGACAGCCCCGTGCCGCAGCCCAGGTCCAGCAGGTCGAAGCGTTCGCCCGGCGATGTCAGCATGCCGGCAAGCTGCCGCAGGATCGACGGCGCGGCATAGCCAAGCCGCCCCTGCATGCGCGTGTCATAGTCGGCCGCAAACTGGTTGAAGAGGTGCTTCACGTAACCCGCATCCGCGCGCGTGCCTGTCGCAATGCCGGCTGCCCGCTGTCGAATGTCTTCCGCCGTGTCGTCAGGCACGTCACCCAAAGCACAAGCCGCATCAAGCGCTTCCAGTGCCTTGTCGGCCTCGCCGGCCTCAAGCCACATCAGCGCCATGGCGAGGTGAGGCCGTTCATCTTGCGGTGCCAGCCGTGCGGCACGCTGCAGTTCGCCAATGGCCGCGGGCAGGGCGCCGCTGGCGGCGAGCGCCTCCCCATAGGCCAGCAGGAGTTCCGGCGTATGGGGCGAGAGATGCCCGGCCTCGCGAAGCACGTCGACCGCCTCCGACGCCCGCCCGAGCGCGAGCAGCACCCGGCCATGGGCCAGGCGCGTCGTCGCGCTCGCGCGTCCCTGCGCGATGAGACGCTCACAGCGCAGCGCCGCTTCCTCTCCCCGGCCAGCCGCGACCATCTCCTGGGTCTCGGCGACCGGATCAATGAAGCGCTCGTCGTCGGAAGAGGAGCCCGGCATCAGCTCTTCAGCGTGCACTTGCCATTGTTGAGCACCACGACATCACGCTCCTTGACCTTCGAGCGGAAGGACACGACTGACCCGTCCTTCCACATCTCCGTGACGATGGTCTCACCCGGGAAGACCGGCGCCGAGAAGCGCACGTCAAACCCCGTGATCAGCGTGTGGTCGTAGTCGCACATCGTCTGCAGAACCGCGCGGCAGGCCGTTCCATAGCTGCAAAGCCCATGCAGGATCGGCCGCGGGAACCCCGCCATCTTGGCAATGTTCGGATCCGAGTGCAGCGGGTTGCGATCGCCCGACAGCCGGTAGAGCAGGGCCTGGTCCGCGCGCGTATCGGTCTCGCACACGGCATCGGGCTTGCGCTCGGGCAGGACATGGGGCTCGGGGCCACCGGTCGAGGGTCCGCCAAAGCCGCCATCCCCGCGCGCGAAGATCGTTCCGCCCGTCGTGCAGAGGAGCTCGTTCGTACCCTTCAGCCGGATCACCTTCTCCGTATAGATCAGCGCGCCCTTGCCGGGTCCCTTGTCTACCGCGGCGGTCACCCGTTCATCCGAAATGATCGTGGCCGAGGACGGCAGCGGCTTGTGCATGGTCAGGCGCTGCTCCCCATGCACGACCATCAGGTAGTTGATCCCGGCCTCGCCGATGGTGCGCTGCCCCCAGGCGATGACGCTGGCCATGGTGGGAATGGTCTTCAGCCCGTTCTCGTAAACGTAAGGCAGTTCCGCCGTATTCATGGGGTCCCGGCCCATTCCCACGCCCAGCGCATAGAGCATCGTTTCCCGGTCGGTATAGGTGAATTCGTCCCCGGTCGCTTTCAGGGACATGAGGCTTTCATAAGTCACGGCCATCGTTTGAACGTCTCCTTGAATTCTGGTGTCACAATATTCCGAACGACAGAAAATTTCTTTTCCAGTGCCGGACACGAAATTCCTCTGGCGCCTTCTTTGGACTCATTATAATGTAGTCCTTGGTATGGTTAGCGTTGACCTCATAGTCTCCACAGATTCCGCGCCGTCCGGTACGAACAATCGTATCCTCGACGTAGCCGAGTCGTTGTTCGCAATCCACGGCATTCAAGGCACGTCCATTCGCAACATCACCGAGGTCGCGGGTGTCAATGTAGCGGCCGTAAACTACCACTTTGGCACGAAAGATAAACTCGTCTACGAAGTCGTGCGCCGCCGCTTCCAGAGCCTTGAACAGGAGCGCTCGGACGCGTTGGACGCAATCGAGGAAAGGTGCCGCCTCGAGAACCGTGTGCCCCAACCGGCAGAACTGGCAGCGGTGCTCATCTCGCCGACCTTCCGCCGCATCAAGTCGCGCGACCAGGGCTGGATCAACTTCATCCGCTTCCTCGCGCGCCTGACCTGGGAACCGGGAGCTGAAAAGTTCACGCCACCGCCGTCCTCACTGGGCATATTTGACCGTTTTGATGACCTGCTGAAGAAGGCTGTGCCGGAATTGTCAGACGACCCGGCGCGCCGATGCTGGCGCCTCGCGTTCATGCGATCGGCCTCCCAGCAGACCATGCTGACGATCGCGATGCTGCGCGCAGGCCAGGTCCCCAACGCGATCGCCTTCGCGAGTGCGCTCAACATCTGGGATGACGACCAGATCGAGCAGGACCTCATCAGGTTCGTGGCTGCGGGCCTCGTGGCCTGAACAGGCCTCCGGCCTCGTGGCCAGAGCAGGTCTACGACAGGACCTGTCCTTCCAATGGAACCGGCTCTCCCTTGAGCCACGCCTCCAGCATGCGGTTCACCCGCTCGGGCGCTTCCTGCTGCACCCAGTGCGAAACCCCCGGGAGATAGCGGATCGTGAAATCCGCCACGAACTTCTCGGTCCCGTAGGTCGTTTCTTTGCCGAGTGCCGTATCCTCTTCGCCCCAGATCATGAGGGTAGGGACGTCGACGGTGGCCGGATCGGGCACCATGGCCTTCGATCCCGCGCGCAGGGCGGCACGGTAGTAATTGATCATCGCACGCATCGCGCCGGGCTCCAGCGCATTGCGCCTGTACTCCTGCACGACAGGCGCAGGAAAGCGGCTCTTGTCGAGGGCCATGTCGGTGAAGGCCCGGCCCACCGCCTCCGCACCTCGCGCGGTGAAGAGACGTTCGGGCAGCCACGGGATCTGGAAGAAGAAAACGTACCAGCTCTTTTTCAGTTGGGCCCAGGTCCGCATCGCCTCCGCGAAGCAGACCGGATGCGGCACGTTCATGATCACCAGGCGCGACAGCGGTCGCACCTTCCGGATGGCAAATTGCCAGGCGATGATCGCACCCCAGTCATGGGCGATGAGCAGCGTCTCCTTCGCACCGGCCGCATCAATGAGGCCTGCGACGTCCGCCACAAGCTTGTCGATGTGGTAGTCGCTCACCGCACCGGGCCGGTCGCTCTTGCCATAGCCGCGCAGGTTCGGCGCCCACACCCGGTAGCCCATCTCCGCGAGCAGCGGCATCTGGAACCGCCACGAATGCTTCGACTCCGGGAACCCGTGCAGCAACAGGGCAAACTTCTCGCCGGTACCGCACTGATCGACCTCGAGGCTGATCCCATTGGTCTGGACAAAGGCGGTGGTCACGGCGTTGGTCATGGTTGCTATTCCCGTCTGAGGATCTTGTCGACCAGCAGGTTGGCCCACCAGCGCGACCTGGACTTGAAGTCCTCGCGCAGCTTCAACGGTTCGTAGCCGCTCTCCGCCCATTCGATCAGGGACTTGGGAGCGCCTTTCGTCTCGGCGAGATAGCGCTCGAAGAAATAGTCCAGCACGCCCGTCTTGCCCTGTTTGACATGGCCATACCGAAGGCTGAGCATGCGCAGGGCCTGCTCAATGGGCTCGCCCTTGCGATAGTGCAGGTAGAGCACGCTCGCGATCCCGGCCCGGTCTGCCCCCGACTTGCAATGGAGCAGCGCCGGATAGGTGATCGACTTGAAGAGTGCCTCTGCCTCCCGCAGCTTTGCAGCGCTCGGCGGTTCCCGTGACGTCATTTTGAAGTCGACATGCGCGATGCCCAGCTTCTCGCAGGCATCTTTCTCGAGCTGGTGGAAGCTCGTGCCCACGCCGCCGCGCAGGTTGATGATGGTCTTGATGCCGCGCCGCTGCCAGCCCCTGATCTGGTAGGGCCAGGGCTGGTTCGTCCGCACCATCTCGTCCGAGATCCAGTCCTCGTTCGTCCACCACAGGCGCAGGAACGCGTGGTCGCTCCAGGCCATGTCGACATGTGCGGCAAGCCGTCCCGAAGGACTGGAAAGATCGAATTTTTGCGATTTGGCCATGGATTCGGGCTGAATAGCCGCTGCCCCGCCAAAACGCAAAGCATCCGACGAACATCTTGCAAAGAAAGGGATGCGGCCTTAGGTTCCGCGCCTTGCAAAAGGAGCCGCAAGGCCCCTCCCGCCGGTTAACGCAACCAGGTTAACGCCCGGCAGACTGTGCAGTTGTAGCTCAGTTGGTTAGAGCGCCGGATTGTGGATCCGGAGGTCGGTGGTTCGAGCCCACCCAACTGTACCACTAACCCCTGCAGTCTCCACTCACCCTGTACCCGGCCTCAATATGGCGCGGAACCCCGCGCAGCTGACTTGCCCCGGCGTTCGCCGCGTAACGCCTTCACAGAGCAAGCCCGACCGCATCACCGCCATGTCGAGTGTCTTCGAAGCCGGACGCGTGAGCCTGCCGCGGCAGGCGCCCTGGCTTGGACCTTGCGAGAGGGAGTTCCGCGCCTTCCCGCTCGGGCGCAATGACGACATGCTTGATGCCATGGCCTATGCGCTGAATGCCGCCCTCAAGGTGCTCGCCACCCCGGCCATGGTCTACTTCGGACCGTACAATGGAAGGTGTCCGAGGGAGGTGGTCTAGCGTCGAAACCGTGGGGACATGTCCGAGCCGAACCGCCCTGTTAACACGCAGCCCGCTTGATGAGGAACCACCACGCTGAATTTTCTTTCACTTCCAAATTTCAAACTGTCGCCGTAATGTCGTTGGGTCGTCTTTGGACATGCCGCTTTGTTCCCCCTCCAAGCAATCGCAGCAACGTCTTGCACCGGCAAGGGTGGAACTTGCCGGCCGATCGCGATGGCGCGCCTTCTTGCACTCCTTTTGGCAAGTATCATGTCCGCTTCGGCGATGGCTGCCTCAGCTGGTGACGTCGAAAGGGATAAAGCCCATTGCTTCAACCGGGACGCAATCAACAAGATTGAAGCCTGCACAAGGCTGATAGACGATGATTCCCTCGACGCCGACACGCGCGGACTGGCTCACGCCTTTCGGTGCAGCAGCAATGTCACCCTTCGCAGGATGGATCAGGCGCGAGGCGATTGCTTCATTGCGCGGCACCTCGCACCGGAAGCGCCCCAGTCCCACTTCGCATCATACATGTTCAGCTTCTATGATGGAGACAAGACCGCAGCGGAAATCCATCTGTCGAACTTCCGGAGAGCGCTAGACAGGCAAAGGGATCGCGAGCGCGAGCTGCAGGGGCGTCGAAGCGAAAATCCTGCGCTGGAAGACGCGCGCGACCGGTGCCTTTCGGAGGGCGCTGACCTGCGTCCGGAACGGGTCATTCTCGCCTGCGACCGGTTCAGAGGATTGACAGATTTCGATGATGAGCGTGCTTTTGCGTCTGCAGTCAGTTGTCACTTTCGATCACGGCTTGGATTTCTTGCGCTTGCCAATAGGGACTGCAATCGGGCGTTTCAAAATGCCAGCAGCAGTTCGTATGCATATTTTGCGCGTGGATACTTGCGCGTGTTACAGGGCAATTTTCGCGATGCCCTGACAGATTTCGACAGGGCCGCGGCGACCGGAGCTCTGCCCCGCGAACAGACCAGGTTGATGTATCTCTCTCGTACGTTCGCCGGCCGTATTCTGTGGGAGCATGCACGCAGGTCCCACAGCGAAGCGAAAGACACTGATGAAAATGAAGAGAATGAAGAGAATGAAGTAGCAGGAGCCGATCTTCAAAGGCATTGGGAAGCAATGCAGCGGCGAGACGCGGAGGAATGGCTCATCGCGGAGCGAGCTTTGACAAGGCTGAAGAGGGAAACTGAAGACCCACTCGATTCCCGATCGGAGGACCAGCTGTGTTCAGCGGAAAGCCTCTCACGTCCGCGGGAGCGCGCCTGTCTGGCTCGAGCCCTGAAACGGACGCCGGGTAATCCTTCGTTGCTGATTCGGCTTGCTAATCTTCATGCTCAGTCCGGCAACCACCAGGCAGCCGTAGACCTCTGGTCCAGGCTAATCGTTGCAGCCCCTGAAAACGCAGAACTTTACACTGCAAGGTGCAGGCAGAGGTTCGTCTGGGGCAAGCAGCTGCGCTCAGCACTGGCAGACTGTAACGAGGCCGTTGGCAAGTCCCCCGAAAATTACGTTCCTCTGGAGCTGCGAGGGTCTGTTTACCTGCGGCTCAAGGACTTCGACGCTGCAATTGCAGACTACGATGCTGCTCTGGCCTTGAACCCCATGTGCAATCGGTGCCTCTACGGGCGAGGATTGGCGCTCCTTGCGCAGGGCAGCGACGCAGCCCATGAAGCTGATATCGCCGGGGCCAGGAAGTTGAATCCAGAAATCGAACGGGAGTTTTGGAATCCGTATGCAGTTCAATGATGCAAGAGTTTGGAGCGTGACGAATATGCCATGAGAATCGGGGCCAGACGCCATTTTTATACGGAGACATAATAGATGGTCTTGGAATGATGTCTGCAATTTCTACATTTCAGTGACACGGCAACCCCTCCAAGACCCAGGCCTGCACGCTTTGCTTGACACGTGCGATGCGACCCTGAACGTCGGGCGGTACTACGCCGTCGCCGGCATCAGCCCCGCCGCAGTCAGGCGCTCGATGATGATGGGCCACAGCGGTGCAGGAATGTCGGGCATGGGCGGATGGCTCGTGAAGACGTGTGACTCACGCAGCACGCGGTCGCCCTGGCGGATGACGAAGCCCTCGTAGTCCTTCGCGGCGACCTGACGGCAGATTTCCGTGTATCGGTTGAGACCGCCCGCATAGGGCATGAACATGCGCGGCTTGCCCGGCACGTTTGCGCCCATGTACCAGCTGTTCGCCTGAGGCAGCAATGTCGGTGTCACCGCTTCGGCCACGTGGCGGTACCAGGCGGCTTCGGCCTCGGTGCTCGCCTCGATGCTCGTCTGCTGGCGCTTGTTCAGCGATACCAGACAGTCCGCAATCCAGTCGACGTGCTGCTCGATGGAGTTGATCATGTTGGTCAGGACCGAAGGACTGCCCGGCCCGGTGATCGTGAACATGTTCGGGAAGCCCGCCACCATAAGGCCCAGATAGGTGCGCGGTCCCTCGGCCCAATGATCCTTGATCCGCCGTCCGCCCACGCCGCGCAGGTCGATGCGGTCGATCGCGCCGGTCATCGCATCGAAGCCCGTGGCGAGCACGACGGCATCGAAATCGTATTGCCGCGCGCTGGTCGCGATGCCCTGCGCGTTGAAGGCTTTCAAAGGCGTCGCGCGCAGGTCGACCAGTTCGACATTGGGCCGGTTGAAGGTCGCGTAGTATCCCGTGTCGACGCACGGCCGCTTGGTGCCGAAGGGATGATCCTTGGGCGTCAGCAGATCGGCGACGGCGGGGTCAGCAACCTGCGCGCGGATCTTTTCGGCGATGAAATCCTGGACGATGCGATTGGCGGCCGGGTCGATCCCGGTGTCGACGAACGCGCTGAGGATGCGAAATCCGCCCCACGCCCAGCGGCGTTCAAGTTCCGCACGAACCGCGTCAGGCGCTGTTTCGGTGGCGAGCGTGGTCGTGTTGGCTTCGTTCTGAATGCCCATGCCTGTGTCCCTCGATGCCGCGCGATAGGCGCGGGGGTCTTTCGACCAGGCTTCAAAGTCGGCCTGCGGGATGGGGCCGTTATGGGCCGGCATCGAGTAATTGGGCGTGCGCTGGAACACCGTCAGATGCGCAGCCTCGGCGGCGATAACCGGAATCGACTGGATCGCCGAAGAGCCCGTGCCGATGATCCCCACGCGCTGCCCCGAGAAATCGACGCCCTCATGCGGCCAGCGCGAGGTCCGGTAGATCGGCCCCTTGAACGTGTCCAGGCCCGGGAAAGTCACATCGGTCGGAATCGAAAGGCATCCGGTCGCGAGGATCAGATGACGGCAGTCGGTCCGCGCGCCCTTGTCGGTCTCGACCCGCCACAATTGCGCCGCCTCGTCCCAATGGGCCGCCGTGACCCGTGTGTCGAAGCGGATATCGCGCTTCAGGTCGAAGCGGTCCGCCACATGCTCGGCATAGCGCAGCAATTCAGCCTGCGGCGCATATCGCTCCGACCAGCGCCACTCCGATTCCAGGCGCTCGTCGAAGCCGAAACTGTATTCCAGGCTTTGAATGTCGACGCGCGCGCCCGGATAGCGATTCCAGTACCAGGTGCCGCCGACGCCGCTGCCGGCTTCGACCACCTTTGCGTTCATGCCCAGCCCGCGCAGCTTGTGCAGCATGTACATGCCCGCAAAGCCGGCCCCGACAATGAGGGCGTCGATCGGTTGGGCATTCGGAGACTTGTGCGCTGCGGAAGGGACCATGGCGTTTCTCCGTTCAATGGGTTGCGAAGCACTTTTAGCAGACACCGCCCCTCACCGGAAAGCCGGTTGCGAGCGGCTGCTCGGACGGCCGTTTGGCCCGCACAGGGGCTTGCTTCAGACGCAAGCCCGCATCGCTGGCGACACGCTAGTGCATCTTGCGAGGATCATCCGGGGCAAACATGCCGTGAAGGCCTTCCTCTTTCACAGCTGTCTCGAATGCGGCCCAGGCTTCTTCCTCGCTGGCGAAATCATCGTTCCAGACCAGTGATGTACCGTTCGGGTCGATCACCTCGAGAGACCACTCTGTCGAAGACTCAAGCCGATAGATGGCGACTTCGACGGTCATGCCGTCCTTTGAGTACATGCACGACCTGCTGGAATCGACGATGACCTCGTCAAGCTCATCCGGATCGTCTGGGTGCGTCATGTTCCCTCCGCGAAGCGATCATGAATCAGGTTCGCGCAATTCGATGGCACAGGCAACATGGAAGGCGTGTCGCAGGCGCTTACCTGCGTATCCCGCGCAGTTGCTGCAGGCGCTCCACCGTGATCGGCACGCCGGCCTTGTCGCGGACCTGGGCGATCGCAGCGCCGCCGAAGCGCTGGGTTGTGAGTTGCCCGACAGGCGTGCCGGCGAAGTACACCGTGCGCGATCCGTCGGGACGGCGGCCTTTCGCCTTGCCTTCATGGAGCGGCAGGAGGCTCGACGCGTCATTCAGGCCATCGCGCGAAGCAAGGATGGCCACCAGGGCCGGAACATAGGCGTCCGGTCGCCCTGGAACGCGGGCCAGGGTGCAGGTCCCGCTGCCCAGCATCATCTCGCATGTCTGCAATTCGCGGTACTGGGGCGCACGCCTGTAGTGGATGTCGAGGACCTGCTTCAGCATCTTGCGGCACGTCGCATCGTCAAACGCGCGCAGGCAGTCCTGCGGGGTGGCGATCACGCGTGCAAAATTCTCCTCCTTGCGCAGGAGCAGCACGCCGGCAATCTAAAGGACCGTCAGCGCAATGCCGGTACCGACAGCCCAGTGGAGGAGATCCATTTTCATGC
>JBILMZ010000108.1:0-11570 GCA_044375275.1 Micropepsaceae bacterium
AGGCGCGCACGCTGGGCCTGCCATTCACATTTGCGACTGCACGTTAGCTTCGGGCCTCATCATGGGCGTGAAGCCCCGCATTGTTTCAACGCGGCTGATCCAGGCGCGAACGCGCGGATAATCCTGAAGGCTGAAGCCGCCGTCGGCCGCACAGTGCGTGTAGGCATAAAGCGCGATGTCGGCCAGTGACAGGTCCTTGCCTGCAAACCAGTTGCGGTCCTGCAGGTGTGTCTCCATGACACCGAGTGCCGCATAGCCACGTGCGTGCCACTCGGGCAGCATGTGAATGCGTTCCTTCCGGCGTTCCTCGGGGACGAAGGCGAGCCAAAACCGTGAGACTGCGATGTAGGGTTCGTGGCTGTACTGCTCGAAGAACATCCATTGCAGCATCTGCGCCCGTTCGAGCGGGTCGGTTGGAATGAGTGTCGAGCCTTCAGCGAGATACCAGATGATCGCATTTGACTCCGGCAGGCATACGCCGTTGTCCAGTTCCAGCGTCGGCACGCGACCGTTGGGATTTCGAGCCAGGAAGGCTTGCTGTCGCGTCATGCCTGACATCACGTCGATATTGACCGTGCGCAGAGGCTTGCCCAGATGCGCTGCTGTCAGCGTGCACTTGTAGCAATTGCCGGATCTCGGATCCTGATAGAGCGTGGGCATCGCGATCTAGTCCTTCACGCCAAACCATCTGTCGAGTGCGAGCGGCCCTGCGCCAAAACCAGCAAAGGCGAGCAACCCTCCGGCCGTGGCGAAATTTTTCATGAACATAATCATCTGCACAAACTGTTCGTGTCCTGCTTCCTTCCAGAAAGCATGCAGCAGGACAGATACGCCCACCGTGAAAAGGGCCAGCAGCATCGCGACCAGCCGAACATGCAGGCCAATGATGAAGCACAGGCCTGCCGTCGCTTCGCAAGCGGCCGCCAGTGTGAAGTTCAGTTCCGGCCAGGGAATGCCGTTGGCCACCATATGTGCGATCTGCTCGGGCGGAGCGGGGTTGAAGATCTTTCCTGCGCCGGCAGCGAGGAAGTACAGGCCCAGAATGATGCGGCCAATTGTTGCGAGTGTCTGAACCTGCATGTGTCTCTCCCCGAATGAACCAGTTTATCGCGTGCGCGGTGAAATCAGCTTCTGCTGTTCGTGCATGAGGCGAGCCACGTCGCTCGCGCAAATTGCAAAATTAGTCTAGTCTGATTGCGTTCAGTCGGCCAAGGGGGATGTAGATGAGCGGGAACCACAAACTGATCAAGGCGATCAAAGGGACGATCTCCGACTATTCGTCGAAGTCTCCGATGCAGCTGATCGCGGAACTGCGCGATCCGAAGCATGTCGCGAAGATCAAGAAGTTCGGCGTGGACGATGCGCAGATCCATCGTGTCATCCTGATCCTCCAGGAGCACAAGCCGAATTCGAAAGAGCTTGAGGCCTATCTCAACTCCAGCCTCGTCTGAGCTACGAGGCCTTCGCCTTCACCTTGAGGAGGCCATTTTCCTCCTCAACCAGGAAGGCGACTTCCGCGATCAGGTCACGCAGCTGCACGATGCGCGCGGGCTGGTCGTGAATCGACAGCATGAGATCCATCTGGCCGAGGAAGCGGATTGCGTTCTCGGGCGCTTCGCTTGCGGCCTTGGAAAGGTCTGCGTAGGTCGAGAGCTTGTTCTCGATGAGGTCCGCACAGGCGCGGAATTCGTTTTCTCCAAAGCCCGGTGAGCCAATCGCGTGGCAGGTCTGCAGCAGGAGCTGCTGGGTTACGCGCAGCGCTTCGTGCCACTGGCTTCCCTTGAGCCATGCTTCTGCGGCTTCGTCGAGCAAGTGCAGGAAGGTGAGGGCGCTTGATCGGGCCACGTCACCTGGTTCCTGTGCCTTCTTCTCGAGATTGATGGCGGTTGCAGTCCAGTTGCGGCTGTGAACGCCAATGCTCTTTTCGAGGAGGAGCGCTTCTGTCAGGTGAAACTTCTTCTTCAGGTCGCGGTGGGCGAAGAACAGTGCCATCAGCACGAACAGCAACGATGCATTGAGCCATACGGCGACATGAAGCCGTGAAGCTTCAAGCGCGATGTCGCTCACCATTGAAATGGTCGCTTCCATCTGGTCCCCCGACCCGAGTCCCGACCCACGCCCCCGTGGTCAATGGCAACAGTAAATCGGAAAGAGCTGCAACGCTAGCGTGCTGACCGTGTCAGATGCTCGCAACGCTACTTGGTGTGGTTCTCACAATACTCTCTTGATCGGGGAAAGTGTATCCATTGGAGGTAATCACCAAGTCGTAATTAACTATGTAAATTACTCAAATTCTTGAAGTATTCCCGGCTGTCATTTTGTCACTCAGTACCTCTTGATTCCCACTTTACTTGGTTTCATTACACGTGTGATTGTCCGCCGCCTTTACCGCTGGCAAAAACATCATGAACAGCCACGCGGGCAGCATTCAAGATTTCATCATCCCTGGGTAAATGGAGGCCTTAATGAATTGGAAAGTCGCCGGAATGACCGGCACTGCACTTCTGACGATCGCGCTCTCGGGCGTAGGCGCTGTCGCTGGTGCGAACAAGTTTTCGGGCAATATCAGTCTGGCGGTCGGTCAGACCTTTCAGGATGACGAACTTGGCGTGTTCGATGAATCGTTTGCTTCGATCAGCGGCGAGTCCAAGCTGAACGTTGCCTTCTCGAACAACATCAACCTGCAGCTCGACTTCGGAGGCGTTGCTTCCTTCGCCGACTCGAACGGTTTCAATCTCGACCGTGACGCTGGCGTGCAGGGTGCGGCCCACGTGTACTATCGCAATGATCAGTACGCAGTCGGTCTCGTTGGTGGCGTTGGCGTCTCTTCGGGCGTCACGGTAGGCTTCGCTGATTCCTCGGCTGACTACTATTTCGTTGGCGCTGAAGGCCAGTACTACCTGAACAACATCACGATCGGCGTGAACGCCGGTTACCTCGACTCGAGCACGGACTCGTTCGGCGGTTCGGATGACATTTTCCTGAACGACGCCTGGTACGTCGGTGGCGAAGTTCGCTACTACGCGAACGAGAAGACCACGGTTTCGGCGAACCTCGGCTACATCTCGGGCGAAGCCTTCGGTGGTGATCTTGACGTCGATACGCTGCACTGGGGTGCAAAGGTCGAATACAAGCCGGAAGCCAAAGAGCCGCTCAGCCTCTGGGTTGCTTACGAAGGTCGTACGACAGAAGCCGAATACAGCTGGGGCGGGTCGGAAGACAAGGACACGCACACGATCAAGATCGGCGTGACGTTCTCGTTCGGCGCCGATGGCACGAAGATGGAGCAGGACCGCTCGGGTCCGTCCTTCAACCAGATGGACTACGGCGCGATCGTCGTCGGCGGCTAAGCCTCCAGGTCCTTTTGAAAGCTGATCGGGCGCCCTTCGGGGCGCCCTTTTTTTGTCCTGAACGCCCCCAAACGCCAATGCGGCAGTCGATAGTGGGGCAGGGGCCCGTCAGCGCCAACGAATTCCGAATTGACTTTCAAATGTGGGCTACTTCATCTGCTTGTCGTTGTGCAATTGAGCGGGATTGAAAATGGAACAGGACCTGGTTGCCGGAAGAACCTGCGGCGAGTGCGTGGTCTGCTGCGTCATACCTCGCGTGCAGGCGCCGACCTTTACCAAGGAGGCTGGCGTCATGTGCCAGCACTGTTCGGGCTCCAACTGCACCATTTATGAGGACCGACCGACGCAATGTCGGGACTTTTACTGCCTCTGGAGGCGCGTCGGCACGATGCCGGACCAGCTCCGGCCCGATCGTACCGGCGTCATGTTCACGATCGAGGGTAATCCCCAGCCCCAGAACCCTTTTGAGAAAGTCTTCGTGATTGCGAGGGCAGTGAACTCTGTCGCGGATTTCGACAAGCCGGTCATCAGGGAAGCGCTCAATGTATTCGTTTCCAAAGGTGACCTGCCGGTCTGGCTGAGTTTCAACCAGGAGCGAAGGCTCTTTCATCCGCGCGCCGAAGTGCGTGACGCGATTCTTGGCGGGCAGGCGCCGAGCGGTCCGATTGCGGACGAAGTCCGCCTCTGGCGTCAGAGGCTTGGTCTTCCGGCCTGAACCAGTCGCCCGAACCGCCAGCCGTTCTTCAGGTTAACCAAAGGCGAGGCAGGGGAAGAATTCTCCTTTCAGGCGAAATGGGGGTTTCACCTCACCTATTCGGAGAATTATGTTGCAAATCTGACGCAAACCTCTGGGTTTCGATGCGCTTCTGTCACAATTCCGATTGGCATACGGGCCGGTTTGGATTTTTATCTGATCTTGGCTGTTCAAGTACAGAAATCAAAAACTCGGTAGGGGAAGTTGAAGATGAAAAAGGCTCTGTTGGCGATGGGTTGCCTTGTTATGGCGGGTTCGAGCCAGGTCGCATTTGCGGACGGTGAGGCTGCAGCAGAATCGGCCAGCCCGATCTCGATCACGCTGAGCGTGACGTCGGACTACCGGTTCCGTGGCCAGAGCCAGAATTCGGGAAATCCTGCCGTCCAGGGTTCATTCGACTATTCCGCAGATAACGGCATTTTCGCTGGCATCTGGGCTTCCAACATCGACTTCAGCGACACGGGCGACGACGAGTCGTTCATGGAAGGGGACATCTACGTCGGCTACAATTTCGACGTTTCTGAAGGTACGACGGGCGCCGTAAAGGCGACCTACTACTACTATCCGGAGCAGCCGGGCGGCGTGGACTACGACTATCTTGAAGCTCAGCTGGCTCTGAGCCACTCGCTCCACGATGCCACGCTGACTGCAGAGCTGAACTACTCGCCTGACTACTTTGGTGGTTCAGGTGCGGCCGTTGCAGTGGCAGCGGGCATCGAGCACCCGATTTGGGGCAGGCTGTCTGCAAGCGGTCACGTCGGACATCAGTGGATCGATGACAATGCAACGTTCGGCACCGACGACTATATGTACTGGGATCTCGGCGTCGGCATCGATTTCGGTCGCTTCGACATTGATGCGCGCTACGTGGGTACGAACCTGAGCGAAGCTGACTGCTTCGGCGGCACCAATCTCTGCGAAGCTGGGTTCGTGGCAACGGCGACCATTTCGTTCCCATAACGAAACCACAGATAACCAACAGAATTGGATCGGGCCGTTGCGCAATGCGCAGCGGCCCTTTTCTGTTGTCCGGCGGGCACGTGAAGCCATGCAGATTTTTCCGCAGCGCGCGATTGCCCCGACCCAATGATCTGCCGGTCTCGGCCCTGGGACATGCTGAGCGACGAATACTCATTCGGCCAATTGTGTGGTTCATTCCACGACGAAAATCCGGTTGGTGTTCGTTGCCGGTGCATTTTCGGTTCTGGAAGGAGACTGTCAGTCCATGGATGAGCTTGAGAGGCGGGTCGCAGTCATTCGGTCAGGAGCCACTGACGTTGTGCGCTGGTCTGATCCCCGGAACCTGGAGCGCTCATGGGAGCCCAGGGCATTGGCGGCCTCGACACATCTCCCCGCCGGAAGCCGCGTACTCGATATCGGCTGTGGCTCAATGCATCTGGAGAGGGCCCTTCCATTTGGCTGCTTCTACCAGCCGTGTGACGTCGTCGCGAGAGATGATCGAACCATCGTGGCGGATCTGAACGCGGGGCAATTCCCGGTTGAAGCGGTTGCAGGCTCCGACGTTGTCGTCATGCTGGGTGTCTGGGAATACATATTCGATGTTGAACAGGTTTTCTCCAAGCTGGCAGCAGGAGGCAAACCTGTCGTCTGCAGCTACTGCGATAGCGGATCGACCCCTCAACAGGCGCGTCGTCGTAGCCTTGGATGGGTCAATGATTTTTCTGTCGATCAATTCCTGTCCATCGCCGCAGGGCATGGATTCGTCCCTACATCCGTTCAGAGACTTGATGAGCTGCAGTACCTGATCCGCTTTGCGTTCCGTCAGACCGCCCGAACCCGGGTGCGGAAGCGCGTTCACGTGATCGCTTACAACAACCTCAGCAACTTTGGAGACCGGCTCGGGTTCCATGTGATCAACGAAGTCCTGCCGGCCGATGTTGAAGTGTCCTGGGGCAGGATCCGTCCCTTCGATGCCGTACCTGAAGGCGTCGACCTGGTCGTGCTCGGCATTGGCAACAGCCTTTATGGCGAGCTGATAGATCGCGATCTCATCTCCGCCATTTCGGCAGCCAAGGCCTCCGTGGGCATCTTTGGTACCCAGTACAGGCAGGTCCTTCAGACCGATTTGCTGGGCGAGCTTGTTGGCAAGCTGGGCCACTGGTTCGCGCGATATGAGGAGGATGTGCTTCTGTACGGGCGCAACAAATCAAACGTGACGCACCTTGGCGACTGGCTGATCAACCAGTTCCCGTTGGCCGTGCCAAGCATCGAGCAGCCCTTGCGTATCGGTGCCGAGGCGTTGTCGGAGTCGTCTCTCGATCGGCTTATCCAGAACATACAGCTTCACAAGCGTGTGCATTCCAGTCGGCTGCATCCGCTTCTGTGCGCGCTCACCAGTGCTGAAAAGGTGTCCTACAGCGAACAGAGGGAATTTGACGGAAAGATCGCATCGGGAAAATTCCGCTCGCTCCTCATGGACGTTTTCTCGCGAACCTATCCCGAGAACAGTTACTGGGAGGTCGAGCGGGACCTGGTTGCGCTTTACAAGTCGAAGGTCAAGGACAGGACCGCGATGCTCCGTGACCACATCTCAGGAATTCTGGCGTGAGCTGAAAGCAGGCAGTTCCCTGCAGACGTCATTGATAACGCTCTCCCAGCTTCCTGGGGCCGTCTGCCTGAATAGCCTTGCCGTTGAGTACCAGGGCGTATCCTGCACGGCTTCGCGCCAGCGCCAGTCAGCATTGACCGGAAGAAGAACCCAAACGGGTTTGCCGAGTGCGCCCGCCAGATGTGCGATCGCCGTGTCCACCGCGATCACCAGGTCCAGTCGAGAGAGGAGGGTGGCCGTTTCGGACAGGTCTGCGAGGGCTTCGCGGAAGTCCGCAATCGGCAAATCGGCCAGGAGAATTTCTTCTGATCTTCGAACGGACTTCTGCAACGAGACAAAAGAGTATCCTGGCGTCTGAATGAGCCGGGTCAGCTGTGACAGCGGGATCGACCGCAGCCAGTCGTTCACATGGCGGGAATTGCCGGCCCAGCAGATGCCGATCCTGGGCTTCACCTTTGGTCCCAGTGAATCTTCCCACCGTTCAACCCGTTCCTGTGATGCCGTGAGATAGGGCGGGCTGGCGAGGCCTGTGTCATGCGAGACATCCAGCAAGTGTGGCAACGACATGAGTGGAAGAGCGAGGTCGCCCTTCGTCGCTTTGCTGAATGGCTCAATCCCGATCTCGGGATGCAACCCCTGCATGAGGCTGACAAGTTCATCGTGAACAACAAGCGTGACCTTCGATGCGACAGTTCTCATTGTCACGGCAAACCTGGAGAACTGAATGGTGTCACCCAGCCCCTGTTCGGCGTGGAGCACCAGGTGCTTCCCCCTTACATCTTCCAGTCTGGCTGGTTCCGGCGAACCCAATCCCTGAATCGAAAGGATCGGCGCGCTGCCCTTTCTCCGCCACTCGTACTCCTGAAACCCGCTCCTCGTATTGCCTGCCGTCAAGAGTGCCAGTGACCTGTAGTAGTGCGCCACGGCATTTTCATTGTCCTCAGCAATGCACGCGTCAAACGCACTTGTCGCTTCGGCGATCATTCGAAGGCCTAGAAGCGTGCTGCCCTTTGCCAGCAGGTACTCGATCCTGCTGGAGAACTGGTCCGCGATATTATCGATGTGCTGCAGCGCGTCCTGTCCCAGGCCTCGTACAGCTTGAACACTTCCGTAATTCTGCACGGACAGCCAGTTTCGCCTGTCGAGCCTGAAAGCGTGGAGATGGCACTCTGCGGCTTCTTCCAGTCGACCCAGTTGCTGCAGGATGGTCCCTCGCGTTGTCATCAGTACAGTGTCACCCGGAGAGCCGGCGATCAGCTTCTCGGTGTCGGCAAGTGCATCGGTGAAATTGCCGAGTTCCCGATGGATATCGAGCCTGTGTGCTCGCGCAGTCCGGTTGTCAGGCTCCCTGGTGAGTACCCAATCAAGATCGACGAGGGCGCCGGCGTGGTTTCCCATTCTGACAAGCGTCTTCGCCCTTAACTCCACAAGTCCCGTATCGGCCGGGAAAAGGGGGAGTGCCTGTGTCAGCACGTCAAGCGCCTGGGATGTCATCCCCCTCTCGAGCATGAGCGTGGCAAGCATGAGCCAGGCGTTTCTGTTCCTGCTGTTACACTTGATTGCATTGCCGAGGCTCGTTTCCGCGGCCGGATACTGCTTCATGGCCGCAAGCGCCTGTCCGTGCAGCGTCCAGGCGACTGAATCGCGGCTGTCGCGGGAAATGGCGTCTTCGATGCATGCCAACGCCTCCTGCCAGCGCTGGGCGACGCATAAAACTGCGCCCTTGGTCCTGTGCGTGGCGACCGATCCCTTCTCCAGGGCGATCGCATTGTTGCAAAGTGAAAGGGCTTCGTCGACGCGGCCTGAATTCGCCTGGAGAAGTGCCTTGTTGCACATTGCTTCGGTACTGCGAGGATCGCATTGCAGGGCGCGATTGTAGTCCGCCTCCGATCCTGCAAAATCGTGCAGTTCGCTTCGGGCCATTCCCCTGACGTTCAGTGCGCCGACATTGCGCGTATCCAGAGACAGCACCCTGTTGCAGGTTTCTGTTGCCTGCGCGAACTCTCCCATTTCCAGCTGGGTGCGCGCCAGCAGTTGGAGTGCCGGCAAGGGCGCGTCAGGCCGGAGCGCCACCGTACGTGCAAAGCAGTGGGCCGCCCTGCGGAGTTCTCCGTCAAAGCGCAGTGCGCCGCCGAGGTTCATGAGTATGCCGGGGTGATCCGGCGCGAACTGGCTTGCCCGGGTGAGAATTTCGATTGCGGCGCGTGTGTTCTGTTCCTTGAGATGAGAAATGGCAAGCAGGCTCAGGGCTTCCACATTTTGAGGTTCCTGTTCCAGCACAGCGTGAAGCAGGTCCCTGGCGGCAGTTGCGGAGCCACTTCGCAGCAACACTGCCGCCCTTTGCATTGTGTCACTTGCCATGTGGACTTTCCGAATCTGGATGAGTATCCCGCGTCTGCGGGTGCAGGGGTGACGTGCACCGGCCTGATGGGGTGTGCATTTGGGCGTGTTCAGTCCAGTTCATCCATCGCTCCCGACAGGATCCGCAACTACAATTGAGCGCTATTTTCCTGGCGCTTGGGTCGGTGTTTCGAATTCGACGCGGAAGAACCGGTTGGCGCGACGCAGTTCATAGGCGAAATGATGCCCCGGAGCTGCCTCGACAGCCCAGACGTTCGTCACCGAACGCTCCAGCTTGTTGGCCTTGAAGAGGTCCTTCGAGAAGTCGTCCACCGGAAATTCCTGGCGGGTTGGCGAACCTTCATTCACGGTATCGCCGCCATAGCGCGAGACCTTGTCCTCGTGCCCGTCGTCATGCCGGTGAACGTGCTTCAGCCTTACACCGGCTGCCGTGCGCGTGATCACCCAGGTGCGCGAGCGATTGTCGCCGACTGCGAAGGGGATGGCGATCTCGTCCGGCTTGCAGGCGACAGGCCCCATCTCGAGTTTCTTGCCTGCAAAGTCCTTGTCGGCCGGATCCGTGGTCACGAGACGCCCTGTAAAGGTCTTGCTGCACAGCTGGCCTAGGTTCGCCATGAACTGGTCCTGTGGTGAGGAAGGAGGCGTCGTCGCCGTTGCGCATGCCGACAGCGAGAGCAGCGAGAGCAGGGGGAGCAGGCTCCATTTCATGTTCATGTCTGGTTTCCGTTGAGTTGTAGATGAAACTGGCAATTCTATCTTCGCCGGCCGCGCGCGGGCTTTGAGCCCGGGCGACCGCCGCGGGATCCGGGGCGCTGGGCTTGTGACGGCTCGTCGCTTTGCGGTCGCGGCCGCTTGCGGGCCGCTGCTTCGGCTGCGGCCTCCTCAACGGCCTGCTGGCGCACAAACGGGTCGTCGGCAATGGTCAGTTCGGTGGCCTGCAGTCGCTTGATTTCATCACGCATGCGCCCGGCTTCCTCGAACTCCAGGTCAGCGGCCGCTTCCTTCATGCGCTTTTCGAGTTCGGCGATGTGGGACTTCAGATTGTGGCCGATGAGGTGCTTCTTGCCCTTGTCGCCGGTGGATACCGTGACGTGGTCGCGCTCGTACGGGCTCTGGATGATGTCGTCGATGGACTTGCGCACGCTTTCGGGCGTGATGCCGTTCGCCTTGTTGTATTCGTCCTGCTTGGCGCGACGCCGGGATGTCTCCGCCATGGCCCGCTTCATCGAGTTGGTCTCGCGGTCCGCATAGAGGATCACGCGGCCGTCGATGTTTCGTGCGGCTCGTCCGATCGTCTGCACGAGTGATGTTTCGGATCGCAGGAAGCCTTCCTTGTCGGCGTCGAGGATGGCGACGAGCGCACATTCGGGAATGTCGAGGCCCTCGCGCAGGAGGTTGATGCCGACGAGGACGTCGAAGGCCCCGAGCCGCAGGTCACGGATGATCTCGATGCGCTCAAGCGTTTCGATGTCGGAGTGCATGTAGCGCACGCGGATCTTCTGGTCGTGCAGGTATTCGGTCAGGTCCTCCGCCATTTTCTTGGTGAGTACCGTGACGAGAATGCGATAGCCCTTTGCGGCCACCTCCCTGCATTCGGCGACGAGGTCGTCCACCTGGTGTTCGACCGGGCGGATGATCACCGGGGGATCAATGAGCCCCGTGGGGCGAATGACCTGCTCGACGAAGACGCCGCCGGTGCGTTCCATTTCCCATGGGCCCGGCGTTGCCGAGACGGCGACGGTTTGCGTGCGCATGGCGTCCCATTCCTCGAACTTGAGTGGGCGGTTGTCCATGCATGAGGGCAGGCGGAAGCCGTATTCCTGCAGCGTGAACTTGCGCCGGAAGTCGCCGCGATACATGCCGCCGATCTGTGGAATCGTCACGTGGCTTTCGTCGGCGAAGACGATGGCGTTGTCAGGCAGGTATTCGAACAATGTCGGTGGCGGTTCGCCCGGCTTGCGACCGGTGAGCCAGCGCGAATAGTTCTCGATGCCGGCGCAGGAGCCCGTGGCCTCCATCATCTCGAGATCCAGCAAGGTGCGCTGCTCGATGCGCTGGGCTTCCAGCAGCTTGCCCTTGCTGTGGAAGTCTTCCAGGGTTGCGCGCAGCTCTTCCTTGATGCCCTTCATGGCCTGTGACAGGGCCGGGCGCGGCGTGACGTAGTGGGAGTTGGCGTAGACCTTCACCGCTTCCATTTCGTTGGTGCGGTGGCCGGTCAATGGATCGAATTCCGTCAGCGCCTCGATCTCGTCACCGAACAAGGTGATGCGCCAGGCGCGGTCTTCGTAGTGCGCCGGGAAAAGCTCGACTGTGTCGCCGCGGACGCGGAAGGCGCCGCGCGAGAAGGCGGCCTCGTTGCGCTTGTACTGCAGGGCCACGAGATTTGCGAGCAGGTCGTTGCGCGAGATGTGCTTACCGACTTCCAGGCTGAAGGTCATCGCGGTGTAGGTCTCGACAGAGCCGATACCGTAAATGCACGAGACCGAGGCCACGATGATGACGTCGTCGCGCTCCAGCACGGCGCGCGTCGCGGCGT
>JBILMZ010000303.1:0-3209 GCA_044375275.1 Micropepsaceae bacterium
GAGAGCCTGTTCGGCTTCATCGAGACCATTGCGGCCACGGGCTGCACCCACTTCATCGTGCACGCGCGCAAGGCCTGGCTGAAAGGCCTGTCGCCGAAGGAAAACCGGGACATCCCGCCGCTGGACTACGCGCTGGTTTACGAAGCCAAGCAGCGCTGGCCGCACCTCCACATCGAGATCAATGGCGGCATCACGACGCTTGAGGCCTGCGCAGAGCATCTCGGGCAAGTCGACAGCGTGATGGTCGGGCGCGCCGCCTACCAGACACCGTACCTCCTGCAGGCCGTCGACGCGCAGTTGCTGGGCGGCAACGAAGCCCCGAAGTCACGGCGCCAGATCGTCGAGGAATTCATTCCTTACATTGAAAGCGAACTCGCGCGCGGGACGCCGCTCAACGCCATGACGCGCCACATACTGGGCCTGTTCAACGGCATCTCGGGCGCGCGCGCCTATCGCCGTCACCTGAGCGAGAATGCGGTCAGGTCACGCGCCGACATTTCCGTGCTGCGCCGCGCGCTGGACCATCTCCACGATGACGAGACAGGACAGGCGGCCGCGTGAGTGGCGACGCCTTCCTGGGCATCCCCCCGGGCGAGCTCTTCCTGCTGGCGGCCGGCGTTGCAGCGTCCGGTCTCGTGGCCGGCGTGGTGGCAGGCATGCTGGGCGTGGGCGGCGGCATCGTGCTGGTGCCGGTGCTCTACCAGGCACTGACATTCCTGGGCGTGGACGAAGCCGTGTGCATGCCACTTGCGGTGGGCACGTCGCTCGCGACGATCATTCCAACATCCATCCGCTCGACAATCAGCCACAACCGGCATGGCGCCGTGGACTGGGACGTGCTGAAGGCCTGGTTCCTGCCGACGGTCGCGGGCGTACTTGCGGGGACAGCATTGATGGGCGTGATCGGCGGGCAGGGGCTCAAGCTCGTATTCGCGTGCGGCGCGGGTGCGCTGGGGCTCTTCATGCTGGCCGGAAGCGAGGCGTGGCGTGTGGGGGCGGAGGTGCCAAAGGGATTGGCCGCGTGGCCACTCGGTCTTGCCAACGGTCTCCTGTCGGTCCTGATGGGCATTGGAGGCGGAACCTTCGGCGTCGCCATCATGACGCTCTATGGAGCAACCATCCATCGCGCCGTCGCGACCGCGGCCGGCTTCGGCGCGATCATCGCCGTTCCCGGCACGGTGGGCATGATCCTGAACGGCTGGGGCCAGCCCGGGCTGCCCCCATTCTCTCTGGGTCACGTGAGCCTGGTGGGCCTGCTCCTGATCGTGCCTGCAACCATGGTCTCGACGCCGCTGGGCGTGTCGATCTCCCATCGGCTAGGCCGCCAGACCTTGCGCCAGGCTTTCGGCCTGTTCCTGTGCCTGACAGCGCTGCGCATGGCGTGGGCCTGGGCGGGCTGAATCCGGGCCGCCCCACCGGCCCTGTATTCACGACCGCGCGCCAGTGATAGAATCTCCGAAAATGGGGAAACGGCTGGATGCGCTGGATCATTGGGATCGTCATGTTTTTGCTGATCGTGCTTGCTGCAGGGCTCATCGTTGGCCCCGGAATGATCGAGGCCAACCTCAACAAGGTTGATCCCCACGCGCCCTATGCGCCTGGCCCCGAAGCAAAGGCGCTGCACGCCACGCTCGACATGGCGGACCTGCATGCCGACACGCTGTTGTGGGGACGCGATGTGCTGGAGCGGGGCACGCGCGGGCATGTCGACGTGCCACGCCTCACCGAAGGCCGCTTCGCCTTGCAGGTCTTTTCGACCGTGACGAAGACGCCGCGCGGCATGAACTATGACCGCAACACGGGCGACACGGACTCGATCACGCTGCTGGCCATGGCCAATGCATGGCCCCCGAAAACCTGGAACAGCCTCGCCGAGCGCGCCCTCTACCAGGCGAGCCTCCTGCAGGCCGCCGCAGAGCGCGCGCCGGAAGCGCTGGTGCTCGTGCGACGCAAGGCCGACCTCACCGCCGTGATGGAGAAGCGCGCCGCCGGATCAAGGATCGTGGCCGGGATCCTCGCCACCGAGGGCGCGCACCCGCTCGAAGGCAACCTCGACAACCTGAAGCGCCTGCACGACGCAGGCTTTCGCATGATCGGCCTGCATCACTTCTTCGACAACGAGCTGGGCGGTTCGCTGCATGGCGTGTCGAAGGGAGGCCTGTCCCCGTTCGGCTTCCAGGCCGTCAAGGCGATGGAGGAAATGGGCATCATCATCGACCTTGCGCATTCGTCAGAACAGGTGGTCGCGGACGTGCTGGAGATCGCAACGAAGCCCATCGTGATTTCGCACACGGGCGTGCGCGGCACCTGCAAGAGCCCGCGCAACCTGTCCGACGAGAGCATGAAGGCGATTGCCGCCAAGGGAGGCCTGATCGGCATCGGCTATTGGGAAGGCGCCGTTTGCGACTACACGCCGACCGGCGTGGCGAAGGCCATCAAATATGCAGTCGACCTGGTCGGCGAGGACCACGTGGCCCTGGGCTCCGACTATGACGGTTCAACCACGGTAAAGTTCGACGCCTCCGAATCCGTCGCCCTCGTCGACGCCCTGCTGAAGGCCGGCCTCACGGAACCCCAAATCCGCAAAGTCACCGGCACCAACACGATCCGCTTCCTGCAGGAGCGCCTCCCGGACTAGCTCTCGGATCGTCATGGCCGCGTCGCGCGGCAGCGCGTACCGGCCATGACGAAGAGGGTTGGAAGGCCAATCACCGATCAGAAAGAAGATGACACGTGCAACGATGTTTCACGAAAATCCGGCAGCCTTCCGGGATTTATTTTCAGGAAGATGACACTTTCGTCGTTGTTTTTGCATTTGTTCATCTTCGGAAGCACCAAGGCAGAAGGCGGAGGCCTGCGTCGCGAGAAGGCAGACTCCGGACCACTCCCACCGCATTTCCTTTTCGCGCGGGGCTCACGAGGCGGTCGCCTGAGGCACTGGGGCTTTCAGGTCCACCGATAGTCTATTCAGTTGTCAAGTCTGCGGACAGCCGAGGCTGCGCGCAAATGGAACAATACAGGAACATAGGCCGAGCGTCAAGCGCCCCGGGCGCGACCTTTTGGACAAGAATGCGCCCACGCGGTATTCTGATCTAGTTTTTGGGGTCAGGCACACTGCTGTCCCACAGGAATTGAAGTAAAGCGGCTTGGTTCAGCCGCAGCGTGATACAATGGAATTGCGACAAACCATTGATCTGCTTCGGAGAACC
>JBILMZ010000304.1:0-3174 GCA_044375275.1 Micropepsaceae bacterium
GAACCTCGGCCGCGACCGCGCCAAGGCGCTCTTCCGCGCCGAGCACGCCAACCTTCAGCCGCTGTCCGGCTCGCCCATGAACCAGGCCGTCTATCTCGGCTTCATCGAGCCCGGCTCGACGATCCTCGCGATGGAACTGAGCCACGGCGGCCACCTCACGCACGGTGCGCCCGTCTCGCACATGGGCAAGATCTATCGCTTCGTCCGCTACAAGACGAACCCGGAAAACGGCGCGATCGACTTTGACGCCCTGCGTGACGTCGCCCGCAAGGAAAAGCCCAAGCTCGTGATCTGCGGCTATTCTTCCTATCCGCGCGACTATGACTACAAGCTCTTCAAGCAGGTCGCCGACGAAGTGGGCGCGCTTACCCTGGCCGACGTCAGCCACATTGGCGGCCTGATCGCTGGTGGCGTCATGCGCAACCCCATGGATGCCGACTTCGACTTCATGACGACGACCACGCACAAGTCGCTGCGCGGCCCGCGTGGCGGCCTTATCGTCTGCAAGGCGGCACATGCCAAGGGCATCGACCAGTCCGTGTTCCCCGGCCTGCAGGGCGGTCCGCACATGAACCAGGTGGCCGCCACGGCCGTGACGCTGAAGCTTGCCTCCGAGCCGCCGTTCAAGGCTTACGCCGCGCAAGTCCTCAAGAACGCAAAGGCCATCGCCGCAGAGCTCTCCGCAGCGGGCGTCCAGCTCGTGACGGGCGGTACCGACAACCATCTCCTCGTGATCGACGTGGTGAAGTCGTTCGGCATGAACGGCACGGTCGCCGAAAAGGCGCTCGACCATGCCGGCATGACCACGAACAAGCAGGTCATTCCGGACGATCCGAACCCGCCACTGCGCCCGTCAGGCGTTCGTCTCGGCACCCCGGCCGCCACCACGCGCGGCATGAAGGAAACCGAGATGAAGCAGATCGCGCGCATCATGGTCGACGCCATGAAGAACCACGAGAACGCGAAGAAGCTCGAGGACCTGCGTCAGGAAACACGCGAACTCTGCGCCCGCTTCCCGGTGCCGGGGCTCTGAAGCAAAGGGCCGCGTGAAGGACATCCGCATCGAGACCGAGCGTCTCGTCATGGTGCCGGCCGACATGAGCTGGCGCGATGACATGCTGCGGATGTTCAACGAACCCGGCGTGGCGGACTGGCTGTTTCTGACCGGTCCGCCGACGCTCGACGAACTGACAAAACGCATCGAAGTGCACGAGGCCTTCTGGCGCGCGCATGGCTTCGGGCTCTTTGCGGTGATCGAGAAATCATCCGGCCGCTTCGTCGCCCGCGTGGGGCCCATGCCGACGCTTGGACCCGGTCTCGCCGAAGTCGCGTGGTCAACCGTCAGTGAGGCATGGGGCAAGGGCTATGCCAGCGAGGCCACCCTGGCGTCGATGAAGTACACCTTCGCCCGTTCGCCCGTCGAAACGCTCTCGTGCTTCCTGAGGCCCGACAACACGCCGTCGCGACGCGTGGCCGAGAAGATCGGCTTTCGCTATCACGACACGCGCTATCTGTATGGCAGGCCGCTGCGCTACTACCGGATCACGCGGGACGACATCCCCGCGTGAAGCAGGCGTCAGCCGAAAAGCTAGAACCGGTACCCGGCAAAGACGCCGACCATGTACTGGGTCTCTGAGCCCTCATCCGTCACGATCGGGCTGTCAGCCGCATCGCCCGTCAGCTGGCTGACACTGGCAATGGCCGTGATCGCCCAGGAGTCGGAGATCGGCGTGAACACCGACAGGCCCAGCCCGTAGGACTTGATACCGCCATCGGCCGCGTAAGGCGCGTAGACGATCGTCGAGGCTGCCGCCTGCGCCGCAGTGATGCCGAAATAGGTCTGCGTGTAGTCGTCATCAGCCCACGTCACCTGCGGACCCACAGAGATGCGTGAAGGGCCGATGCGGCTTTCATGGCGTGCCGACAGCGTGGCCTGCATCCCGGTCTCATCCGAGAGACCCTGGCGGGCGTCGATCGCGAGCTTGAACGCATCGATCTTGTATTCGGCGAAGGCGCCGAGCTCGGCCGAGCCATCGATGTCGCCCCAGCCGTCGAGCGCAGCATTGTCATCTTCGTCGCGATCAAAGCGATAGCCGGCGAGAACGCCTGCGCGGAAGCCGCCTTCATTGAAGGCCGTGAGCTTGAGCCCTTCCGGAACCGAGAAGCTCAGCCAGTCATCGTACTTCACGCTGATATAGGGCAGGGCGCGGAACTCGAAATCATCCGAGCCTTCATAGTCCGGCGTCAGGAGGCCACCGCCACCAAGGACGACCGACCAGCCCGTATCGGCCGGCCGCTCGCCACGTGGCGGGCCATCGGCCAGGGCAATGGCGGGCAGGGCGCCGCTGAGGGTCAGGGCCAAGGCTGCAGCACGCAAACGAACCGGAACGAACACCTTGATCCCCTTTGAGAATTTGGCTGAACGGGTACTGCGCCTAAGGTGACGCTTTGGATCGTCGCGTCAATGCGGGAAAGCGGACCCATCCGGCTTATCCGGGCCGGGTTGTCAGCTTGCCACATCAAATTCCGCCGCTTTTCCCTTAACACTTGGCCCCCACGTACATAGGGACGCACGACAGCGCTGCGGAAGCGGCATGATCTTGCATTGACCACGCCCGGGGTAGCCCCTATTTTCCGCCCTCTTTCGCGGACGCCGCTTCGATGCGGCACCGCCGGTGGGGCCCATAGCTCAGCGGTAGAGCATCTGACTTTTAATCAGAGGGCCGATGGTTCGAACCCATCTGGGCTCACCAAGCCAAATCAGGCATCAGGATTATCTTGCAGGCGCGCCATGACCAGCCGTCGCGCTGCATTGGTGTCGGGCCGCTCAGCCATTCCACCCGAAGCGCCGAAGATGACACGTGGAACGATGTTTCATGAAAAACTGGCCTGCTTCCGGGATTTTTCTTCGCGAAGATGACACTTTCGTCGGTGATTTTGCGTTTGTTGATCTGCAGAGGGCGTGGAGCGAAGCGTGCCGGACTTGTGTTCCGGGCGGACAAGGTCCGGGGCACACCCACCGCTTTTCCTTTTCGCGCGGGGATCACGAGGCGGGCGCCTGGGGCCGTGGGGCTTTCAGGTCCGCCGGTAGTCTATTCAATTGTCAAGTCTGCGCGACACAGGCTGCGCACAAAAAGAACAATAAGAGAACAATGGTCTGGCGTCAAGCGTGCC
>JBILMZ010000305.1:0-3171 GCA_044375275.1 Micropepsaceae bacterium
AGATGCTGTACCGGTTGGCAGGCACTTGCCTGGACGCAGGCGCGGACGTGGTCGTGGATGCCGTCTTCGCGCGGGCCGAAGAGCGGGACCGGATCGAGCAAACCGCTCGCGTATGCGGTGTGCCGTCCCTGGGTTTCTGGCTTGAGGCCCCGCCAGCCGTGCTGGAGGCTCGCGTCGCTGGCCGCAAGGGAGATGTGTCGGATGCCGATTCCGCCGTGCTCAAAGCCCAGCTTGCCTACGACACGGGTGCCATTGGTTGGACCCGTGTCGATGTATCCGGGCAGCCAGAACAGGTTGAGCGCACTGCCCTTGATGTCATCGGTCGTGTTGATGGCTGAGTGAACGCGGGGCCGCTGTGCCGATGCTGCGCGTCGCGTCGAGAAGAAGGCCAAGGGCGACCGCAGCCGCGTAGGCGAGGAGCCCCATTCCCGAGAAAGTCGCCGTGTCGGGTGCCGGTGGTGTGAACCAGTTGACGATTTGCGCGGCCAGCAGAGCCAGCAGGACGATCCAGGGCGTAACATGACCGAACCAGTTTTTGGGCGTTGAGGCAGAGACGTAGATCGCGAGGCCTGCCGCGAACAGGCCCAGCTCCAGCGGGATGACCGCGAGCGGCCAGTCCCATAGCGCGAACCCCAGCTTTGGTTCTGAGTCTCCCAGCAGTCCCAGGTCATGCCGGTGAACGGGCAGGTCCAGCAGCCAGTGGGACAGTACAAGCGAGAAGATGATGACGGCCGGTAAAAGCCGCTTGCCGGTGGGCATGAAGAGGGCGATCAGGGCGGCGGCCGCTGATGCCCACACAGCGGTTGCCAGCAGGCTGTGCGTGTAGGGCATGAAGTAGAGGTCGACGGGCATGAACCCGGCAATGTCTGGGTTGGGCGCCCATTTCTCGATCCCTGCAAAGGATAGCGAGAAGAAGCCGATGTCGATGAGCTGAACGGCCACGAAGCCGGTGGCTAGCCGTGGAGAGCCTGGAAGGGCGCGCAAGGCGAGGGCGGGGGCGTAGTGTCCGATGAACATGGGTCGCTTCCTGTTGTATCGCGCCTGCAGTGCCATATTCACCAATATTGTTGAATTGCCGTTATCCGTGCATGTGGTATGCATTTTTGCATGGATAGGCATGACATTGACTGGACATTGCTGAGGTCGTTCCTTGCTGTTGCAGATGCCGGAAGCCTCTCGGCAGCGGCGCGCGTGCTGCGGCTGACCCAGCCCACGCTCGGACGGCATGTCCAGGAACTTGAGGGGCGCCTCAAGACGAAACTTTTCACGCGGGCTGCCCGCGGACTGCTGCCCACGGAGGCTGCACTCGAACTGCTGCCGCATGCGCGACTGATGGCATCAACTGCCGCGGCGTTTGCCAGGACGGCATCTGGCGAAGCGGAAGTGGAGCGCGGTACAGTGCGCGTCGCCGCAAGCGACATCATTGGTGCCGAGGTGCTGCCGCCAATCATCGCTGCGTTCCGTCGGGCTCATCCACTGATCGACATCGAACTGGTGCTCTCAAACAGGAATGAGAACCTGCTTCAGCGCGAGGCCGACATTGCCGTTCGGATGGTGCCTCCGACCCAGAAGCAAATGTTGGCTCGAAAGATCGGGGCCGTGCCGGTGCGCCTGTTTGCGCACAAGACCTATGTCCGTCGGCGCGGCGTGCCTTCGACGCTCGCTGACCTGCGCGATCACGACCTTATCGGATATGACCGCATCCCGGCGGTGTTTGAAGGTGCGGGCCTGGAGGCGCTGCGGAGTGACTTTGCGTTGCGCAGCGACAATGATCTCGCGCAGCTTGCGCTGCTCAGGGCCGGGGCCGGCATAGGTGGCATGCAGGTGCAGCTTGGAGCGCGGGACAGGTCCATGGTGCCCGTCCTGCACAGGCATATCGAGCTTCCGCTCGAGATGTGGCTTGTGATGCACGAAGACCTGCGCGAGAGCCGTCGCGTGCGGCGCATGCATGATGCGCTTGCGTCAGCCCTTACGGCCTATGTCAGAGGAACGCCTTCAGTTCGGCCATGAACCTGTCGTACTGGTCGTGGTGCAGCCAATGGGCTGCGTTTTCGTAGGTTTCCACGCGCACATTGCGGAAGTGCTTCGCGCGGCCGTCCGTGACGGGGTTCGAGGCCCAGCTGTCCTTGCCGTAGAGCAGGAGCGTCGGGCAGGTGATTGACTGCCAGATGTGATCGATGTCCGCCTGTGGCAGGTCGAAGGGCGGGAAGATCCGCATGTAGGGATCGAACTTCCAGGTGTAAGTGCCGTCCTCGTTCTGGCTGACGCCATGGATCGTGAGGTGACGTGCCTGCTCGTCGGACAAATGATGGTTTTCTTCCTTCATGCGGCGGAAGGCGTCGTCAAGGGTTGCGTATTTCTTCTGTACGCGGCCGGCGCTCGCGCGCTTGGCCTCGATCCAGTCGCGCAGACGCGTGGTGACGGGCTTGGCGAGTCGTTCGGACAGCATCTTTGGTGAAGGTCCCAGGCCTTCGATGGCGACGAGCTTGCGGACATTTTCAGGAAACGTGCCGGCATAGCGCAGCGCGATGTTGCCGCCGTAGGAGTGCGCCACGATCGTGACGGGCGCGAGACGGAGCTGATGGATCAGCTGCGCGAGGTCATAGAGGTTGGCCAGCGAGCCATAGTCGCCGTCGGGAGACCAGTCGCTGTCGCCGTGGCCGCGCAGGTCGGGCGCGATCACGTGCCACTTGTCCCGAAGCGCCTGAGCCGTCCAGTCCCAGCTGCGCGAGTGGTCGCGTCCGCCATGCAGCAGGATGAGGGGCGGGGCATCGGGATTGCCCCAGTCAACGTAGCGCAGCTTCAGGCGCTGCGAGATGAAGCTGTGTGAGGCGGGGCCGGTGATCATGGGGAGGGCCAGTTCTGTGTCGTTTCGTGCTGTTTAACGGGTGGCCGGTGTCGTTGGCAATGCGACTGGGGCAATGCGACGGGGCTGTGAAATGGCCTGTCAGGGAATGTGATGCTGTCGCGCGCTGACGGCCGGGCCCCGGGGATGGTATAGGGTGCGCCATCCATTGGCTTCAGGAGGTTCGTCGTGAGTACCGTCTATCAGGAACTTGATGAGAAGCTCATCGACTTCATCCGTCGCCAGAAGATGTTTTTCGTTGCGTCCGCGCCGCTTTCCGCGGAAGGGCATGTGAACGTGAGCCCTAAGGGCTATGACTGCTTCCG
>JBILMZ010000109.1:0-11368 GCA_044375275.1 Micropepsaceae bacterium
CCTCGCTGGGTGACATTCTCGGCGCCGCCCTTCGGAAAAAGGCGGAAAAGAGCGAAGAATAGTCAGTCTGCGCAAGCGCAGCATGAAACCGGAAGGGGCAGCGAAAGCTGCCCCTTTTTGCATCGAGGGGAAATATCCCTTATTTTAGAAGAACTTGGCGGACGAAATCCTTGACGGCGTAGGACGCGCTCGGCAACCTGCCCGCATCAATGGTGTCGATCCTGGGGAAGACCTGACGATGATCAAATCGGAACTGGTCCAGAAACTGGCAGAACAGAACCCGCATTTGTTTCAGCGCGACATCGAAAAGATCGTCGCGACGATCTTCGGGGAAATCGCAAAGGCCCTCACGACAGGCGATCGCGTGGAACTCCGGGGCTTCGGCGCCTTCTCGATCAAGTCCCGCCCCGCCCGCACAGGACGCAACCCGCGTACAGGCGAAACCGTCTCCGTCAGCGCCAAGCACGTGCCGTTCTTCAAGACCGGCAAGGAACTGCGCGACCGCCTGAACGTGTCCGAAGAATAGTCACCCGGCGGACGACCGCCGCCAGAGGCACGTCATGATCAGCCTGTTCCGCACATTCTTTTTCTGGTCGCTCGCGCTCGCCGTCGCCGCCATCGCCGTCGCAAACCGCAAGAGCACCCTCCTCTCCTTTGATCCCTTCAGCGCCGACCAGCCCGCCATCGCGCTGCAGTTGCCCCTGTTCTGGATCATCCTGTCGGCAGCCCTTGTCGGCATCGTGCTGGGAGGCTGGTCCAGCTGGCTCGCGCAAGCCCCTCTCCGCCGCACCATCCGCGAACAGGAAGACCGCATCCGCCGCCTCGAACGCGAAATCGAAGCCGCCCAATCCATCATCGCCAAGCCGGCAAGTCCCCGAGCTATTGGAATATCGAAGTCCTGAACCGAGTAGTCATCAGGTGATCGGCATGACGCTAATTCGAACACTCGTCGCACTCATGATCTGTGTCAGTTTTAGCGAGATCGGTTACGGCCAGTCGCAACCGCTGACTTCGGTTCGTATCAGGTTGGCATCATCTGCCTCGGGTGTTTCCGCGGACTACTCCCTTGACCGACCCGTGTCAAAATTTGCATTCGAGTACAATGCTGCTGAACCTCTAAAAGACGAATGGACTATCGCTACGCCCGGATTGATTTTCGAAAACAATGAGGTTCGAAGATCTGATGGCCTTACATTCAGCAGCTTTAAACTCGAAGCTAAAGCGCTTATTCGCAGGAGAACGATCAGTGCGTACCCTCGGGTATTTCCAATCGGTGACGAAGGGCGTGCCGTGTATGCGTCCTACTTCGTAGGACGACAGGAGGAGTTTGCATCTACTCTTGAATTCGAGTTGCGCAAAGGTGAGGTGGTTTTGGGTTTGCCGGCAGCCCGGCGCCTCTACAAGGTGGATAGAGCGTATTTCAGCCGGCAGGCCGCCTCTCGATATATCTATATCGGCCCCAGCCAGTATGTGCACCCCGGTAAGTTTGCTGATTACATAGCCGGCCCAGATCTGCCGGTTTGGATCCGCAGGGAGATAAGACAAGTATCCACACGCGCCATTTCATACTTCGCTGCAAAGCTTCACCAGCCACTGCCGGGTAAAGCGCTGTTTCTGATTTCACACGACCTGACACCTGCATCCAAGTTCTGGATTCAAGGCGATGTCACCGATGGATCAGTCGCCGGGTTTCAGATTGTGGGAGCGCGCTGGAAATCCAAAACAACTGTCACGCAGCAAGATATCACAGAGATTGTTGCTCACGAGGTTGCGCATTTCTGGAATGGGAGTTCGTTTCGGTCACTGGAAACATCAGCGCCTTGGCTCCATGAAGGCAGCGCGAACTACTTCTCCTACCTTTTCGCAAACTCCAACATGCAAACCGGGGCTGACACGCCGGTCAACGCTGTAAACATCTGCATTCGCGGTTTGGGATCCAATTCCGTGAACTCAACTCAAAACTATCCGGCATACGAATGTGGCGAGGCTGTGCAGTGGTTCACAGATCTGGGACAGCGCAAAAGTGGTCGTGACATATTCGCATTGTGGAGGTCGCTATTCGCCATCGCGAAGGCAAACGGGGGATTTTATTCGTCGACAATGTTTCGCAAATTGGCGGAACAAGACACCTCGGTGTCGGAACTTCTCAAATTGGTGTTTGAACCCGGGCCGGTTGAGCGGTGGAACCAGTTGCCCGAAAAGCTCGCTCCCTTCGGGGTAAACGTACAGCGACAGTCGCCAAGTCCAGAAGAATGGCGCGGTGCCGCTGTCGCGCATGTTCTGGCAGGCCAGTGCGATGGAGGGTATGGCTTCTGGACCAACGAAAAATCGCTGAAACTCGATACGGGAGAACGGTGCGGGCCGCTGTCAGGTGATCCGGAAGTGGATGCCGTGAATGGCCACGATCTGCTGAATGATGCCAAAGGCGTTTATGATGCAATTGAAGTCGCGTGCAAAACCGGGGAACCAATCAGTTTCTCGCGCAGGAATGTCGACCAAAAATGGATAGCGCGCTGCACAAAGCCTCTTGCTCCGCCACCGCCGAGATTCTCTATCATCGGCAGCAGTCTGCCTCGCTCTTCTGTTTCGAAGCACTGATCGACAATCCGCCGCCTAGAACGCGAAATCGAAGCCGCGCAGTCGATCATCGCCAAGCCGGCCACTGGCAACGCAATCGCGCGCCGCTAGCCCCATCTGTCTTCGATGGCGAAGCCCCCCATCCGTCGCACTGCTACGCAGCGCGCCACCTTCCCCCTCAGCGCTTCGCGCTGGTGGGAAGGGCTAGTCATTCGTATTGCCCTTCCCACCAACGCGCAAAGCGCGTTGAGGGGGAAGGTGGCGCGCAGCGCGTCAGCGCTGCGTGACGGATGGGGGGCCAGCGCCAGAAAGGCCGAATTGGCGCCATGGCAACCACTCCCCTCCAGCTCGGTTGCAACGCGGGAACACCCTCCCTATAAGCCCCCGCATGACCCCAGCGTTCAAAGCCCCCGTCTACTGCGCCATCGACACGACCGACCTCGCCCAGGCCATGGCTTGGGGCACGGCCATCAGGCCATGGGTCGGCGGGATCAAACTCGGACTTGAGTTCTTCAACGCACACGGCCCCCAGGGCATCGAGAAGATGCGCACGCTGGGCCTGCCCGTCTTTGCCGACCTGAAGCTGCACGACATCCCGAACACCGTGGCAGGTGGCATTCGCGCCGTGTTGCCGCTCGGCGTGTCGATCGTGAACGTCCACGCCAGCGGCGGCCAGGCCATGATGCGCGCCGCCGCCGAAGCCGCCGCAACGGCTGGCGCCAGCAGGCCAAAGGTCATCGGCGTGACGGTACTCACCAGCCTCGACGCAGACGATCTCGCAGCCGCCGGCGTGAACAGCACGCCTGCCGAACAGGTTGTCAGGCTCGCCAGCCTCGCAAAGACGTCCGGCCTCGACGGCGTTGTCTGCAGCGCGCACGAGATCGAACCGCTGCGCAAGGCGCTGGGTCACAACTTCATGCTGATCGTTCCGGGCATTCGTCCGGCGGGTGCCGATGTCGGCGACCAGAAGCGCGTGATGACACCGCGCGAAGCAATGCAGCGCGGCGCTACCGTCCTCGTGATCGGGCGACCCATCACGGGCGCCACCGATCCCGCAGCCGCCGCCCGCGCCATCCACGACGACCTGGCCGCCGGATGAAGGGCACGATCAAGATCTGCGGCATCACCACGGCCGAGACCTTTGATTGCGCCGTCAGCGCCGGTGCCACGCATATCGGCTTCGCCTTCATCGCCCGCAGCCCGCGTCACATCTCGCCCGCATCAGCGGCCACCCTCGCCGCGCGCAGCACCACTGTCAGCACCGTGGCATTGGTCATGGACGCAAGCGACGCTGACATCGAGGCGATCCTGGCGGCGTTTCACCCGACGCTCATTCAGGTCCACGGCAAGGAAACACCGGAGCGCGTCGCTGAAATGCGCAACCGCTTCGCCCTCCCCGTCATGAAGGCCATCGGCATTGGAAGCCTATCCGACCTGCAGAAAGCCCGCGCCTATGAAGGCGTCGCAGACATGCTGCTGTTCGATGCCGCGCCCGCGGAACTTCCCGGCGGCAACGGCACGAGCTTCGACTGGTCCCTCGTTGCAGGGCAGAAGTGGAAGTGCCCCTGGCTCCTGTCGGGCGGCCTGACACCCGCAAACGTCGCCGACGCCATTTACCAAACAAGGCCGGATGGCGTTGACGTATCGTCAGGCGTGGAAAGCGCACGCGGCGTAAAGGATTGCACACGCATCGCGGCATTTATTTCAGGCGCGCGAACCGCTTTCAGTGGTATCGCTGGCGCGTAACTCTGGCAGAGCGCATGAACACGACAGGCAAGCTGAATTCATACAGGATTGGTCCCGACGAGAACGGTCATTTCGGTCTCTTCGGCGGGCGCTATGTCGCCGAAACACTGATGCCGCTGATCCTGAGTCTTGAGAAGGCCTACGAGGCGGCGAAGGCCGACCCGTCCTTCCAGGCGGAACTGGACAGCTTCCTCGAGCACTATGTCGGGCGTCCGTCTCCGCTCTATTTCGCCGAGCGTCTGACAGCGTATTACGGCGGCCCGAAAGTCTACTTCAAGCGCGACGAGCTCAATCACACGGGCGCGCACAAGATCAACAACTGCATGGGCCAGATCCTGCTCGCCCGCCGCATGGGCAAGAAGCGGATCATCGCCGAGACGGGCGCAGGCCAGCACGGCGTAGCAACGGCAACTGTCGCCGCGCGCTTCGGCCTGCCCTGCGTTGTCTACATGGGCGAAGAGGACATGAAGCGGCAGATGCCGAACGTGTTCCGCATGCGCCTGCTGGGTGCCGAAGTCGTGCCCGTGACGTCCGGCTCGAAGACGCTGAAAGACGCGATGAACGAGGCGCTGCGCGATTGGGTCGCCAACGTCGAGTCGACCTTCTACATCATCGGCACCGTCGCAGGTCCCCATCCCTATCCGGCCATGGTGCGCGACTTCCAGTCCGTGATCGGCCGCGAGGCCCGCGAGCAGATGATGAAGGCCGAAGGTCGCTTGCCGGACGCCGCCGTTGCCTGCATCGGCGGTGGCTCGAACGCGATGGGCCTCTTCTATCCGTTCCTCGATGACCCCACGGTGAAGCTCTACGGCGTCGAGGCCGCAGGCCACGGCATTGAAACCGGTCAGCACGCAGCCTCGCTCGCAGGCGGCCGACCCGGCGTGCTGCATGGAAACCGCACGTACCTGCTGCAGGATGACGACGGCCAGATCATCGAGGCGCACTCGATCTCGGCGGGCCTCGACTATCCCGGCATTGGTCCGGAGCACGCCTGGCTGCACGACATGAAGCGCGTGAACTATGTCTCGGCAACGGACAAGGAAGCGCTCGACGCCTTCCAGCTCTGCGCCCGCCAGGAAGGCATCCTGCCCGCGCTTGAACCGGCGCATGCGCTGGCCTTCACGCAGAAGCTGGCCGGCACGATGAAGAAGGACGAGATTCTCCTCATGAACATGTGCGGACGCGGCGACAAGGACATCTTCGCCATTGCCGAACACCTGGGGACCAAGCTGTGAGCCGTATTTCCGCCCGCTTCAGCGAACTGAAGAAGCAGAACCGCGCCGCCTTCATCGCCTTCATCTCGGCCGGTGACCCCGACTACGCGACATCGCTCGAGATCTTCAAGGGCCTGCCGGCAGCAGGCGCCGACATCATCGAACTCGGCATGCCGTTCACCGATCCGATGGCCGAAGGCCCTGCGATCCAGGCCTCGTCGCTGCGCGCGCTGCAGGCCGGCCAGACCATGGCGAAGACGCTGCAGATGGTTCGCGAGTTCCGGAAACAGGATGCCGCCACGCCCGTGGTCCTCATGGGCTACTACAATCCGATCTATTCCTATGGCGTGGACAGGTTCTCGACCGATGCGCAGGCCGCAGGCGTCGACGGCCTGATCATCGTCGACCTGCCACCCGAGGAAGACGCCGAGCTCCGTGTTCCCGCCCGCAAGGCAGGTCTCGACCTCATTCGCCTGGCGACCCCGACGACAGACAGGGAGCGTCTCCCGGCCGTCCTGAATGGCGCCACCGGGTTCCTCTATTACGTCTCGATCATGGGCGTCACCGGAACCAAGACCATCGCCACGGACGAAGTGGGCGCGGCCGTCGCCCGAATCAGGGCGATGACGGATTTACCAATTGCGGTGGGCTTCGGGATAAAGACCGAGGAAGATGCCTCAAAAGTAGCCAAAATCGCCGACGCAGCCGTCGTTGGCTCCGCATTAGTAGCGGAAATAAGCCAATTTTCTCGCCCAGATGGTAAAAGTGTCGCGGGTGCCGCAAAAGCTGTGTTAGACTTGTGCCGTCGACTCGCTGGTGCAGCGCACAATGCTCGCGTATGAAGTCGATGAGTGCAGAATGGCGTCTAGTTAACAGTCGGTAAAGCTCTGGAATGAACTGGATCACCAACTTCGTCCGCCCGAAAGTGAAATCGCTTTGGAGCGCGAAACCCGACACGCCTGACAATCTGTGGAAAAAGTGTCCGGGCTGTGCCGGCATGATTTTCCACCGGGATCTCGATGCCGCGCAGTACGTCTGCATGCATTGCGACCATCACCTCAAGATCAGCGCGACCGCGCGCATGAAGAACCTGTTCGATGAAGGCCTGTGGGAAGACATCGCTCTCCCGGAAGTGCCGATCGACCCGCTGAAGTTCAAGGACGACAAGCGATACGCCGACCGTCTGCGCGAAGCGCGCGTCAAGACGGGCGAGATGGATGCCATCAAGGCCGCCCGCGGCCAGGTCGCCGGTGTCCGCACGACGGTCGCCGTCCAGTCATTCGATTTCATGGGTGGTTCGCTCGGCATGGCCGTTGGCGAAGGCATCATCGCCGCGATGAAGACCGCCATCGACAACCGCACGCCCTTCGTGCTGTTCACGGCCTCCGGCGGTGCACGCATGCAGGAAGGCATCCTGTCCCTGATGCAGATGCCGCGCGTGACCATCGCCATCCAGATGCTGCGCGAAGCTGGCCTGCCCTACATCGTCTACCACACCGACCCGACAACGGGCGGCGTGACCGCTTCCTACGCCATGCTGGGCGACATCCACATGGCCGAACCCGGCGCGCTCATCGGCTTTGCCGGCCCACGCGTGATCGAGAACACGATCCGCCAGAAGCTGCCCGAAGGCTTCCAGCGCTCCGAGTACCTGTCCGACCACGGCATGGTCGACATGGTCGTACACCGCCACAAGATGCGGGAAACGCTGGGCCGTACGCTCAAGCTCCTGACCAAGAAGGCCAACCGCGCCATCGCGGCACGCTCGGCCTACGAAGTCGGACCTTACGCCATGCCCACCGTGCAGAACGCGTCACCGCAAATCTACGACCTGTCATATCCCAAACAGCCATTGGCATGACGTCCCAGGCCGGTGGCGACCTGGCAAGCGACGCCGTCCTTGCCCGCCTGACAGCACTTCATCCAAAGCTCATCGACCTGTCGCTGGGCCGGATCGAAACCCTGCTGCACAAGCTGGGTTCCCCCCATCTGCGCCTGCCACCCGTGATCCATGTCGCGGGAACCAACGGCAAGGGATCCACCTGTGCCTTCCTCCGGTCCATGCTCGAAGCCGCCGGCAAGCGCGTGCATGTCTACAGCTCCCCACACCTGGTGCGCTTCCACGAGCGCATTCGCCTGAGCGGCAAGCTCATCGACGAGGATGAACTCTCCGCGCTGCTGGAGGAATGCGAAGCCCGCAATGAAGGCGCGCCCATCACCTTCTTCGAGATCACGACGGCCGCCGCCATGCTGGCCTTCACCCGGCACAAGGCCGACGTGCTGATCCTCGAAGTTGGCCTGGGCGGGAAATATGACGCCACCAACGTCATCGCAAACCCGGTCGCGACCATCATCACGCCCGTCGACCTCGACCACCAGACCTTTCTCGGCGATACGGTAGCCCTGATCGCGGGCGAAAAGGCCGGCATCATCAAGGCCAACGCACCCTGCATCATCGGTCCGCAGGTCGAGGACGCGCGCGACGTCATCGAGCAGCGCGCCACGGAACTCGGTGCCCCCGCCACGATCTGGGGACAGGATTTCATGGCGCACGAGGAACACCGGCGCATGGTCTACCAGGACGAGAACGGCCTGATGGACCTGCCGCTGCCCCGCCTGCCCGGCGCGCACCAGATCATCAATGCCGCCATGGCCATCGCGACCCTGCGACGGGTTGAAAGCTTCCAGGTCACGGATCGCGCCATTGAAGACGGCCTGATGACGGTCGACTGGCCGGCCCGCATGCAGCGCCTCACGCGCGGCCCGCTCGTGGCCCTCGCACCGGTGGGATCAGAGCTCTGGCTTGACGGCGCGCACAATCCGCACGGCGCCCGCGCGCTCGCGCATGCCATCGCCGACCTCGAGGAACGCTCGCCGCGCCCACTCTACGTGATCTGCGGCATGCTCCAGACCAAGGACGCACGCAGTTACTTTGCGGCGTTTCGGGGCCTCGCGAAATGCGTGACCACCGTGACGATCCCCGGCGACCCGCTCAGCCAGGGCGCAGGCCAGCTCTATGACGCGGCTTTGGCCGAAGGCCTCGACGCCTATCCGGCCACGTCAATCGAAGATGCGATCCTGCAGATCGAAGGACGCTCGGAACTGTCGGACGACACCATCGCGCCGCGCATCCTGATCTGCGGCTCCCTGCATCTCGCAGGCGCCGTGCTGCGCGAGAACGGCTGAAACGCAAACGGCGCAGGTGAAGACCCGCGCCGCCCGTTTCTCGTCGAATGTTTCAGGCTTCAGATCGACTGCTCGATCCACGCCTTGATGAGCTGCTTCGGCATCGCGCCGACTTTCGTCGCAGCAACCTGGCCGCCCTTGAAGATCATCAGCGTGGGAATGCCGCGTACGCCGTACTTGCCGGGTACATTCGGGTTTTCGTCGATGTTCAGCTTCACGACTTCGATCTTCGCGCCGAGTTCCTTGGACAGTTCATCCAGGGCCGGGCTGATCTGCTTGCAGGGGCCGCACCACTCTGCCCAGAAATCGACCAGAACCGGCTTGGATGAGCCAAGCACGTCACGCTCAAAACTCGCGTCTGTAACCTTCGAAGTCATCAGGAAGTCCTTTCGGGAATATCTCGTTGCACTGAAATCTAGGAAGCCCCCCGGTCAGGGTCAAGGACGGCTTCGCACGCATCAAGAAGGGTTGATGGAACAATCGAGAGCCGCGGCTCCGCCGTCCAGAGAATTCCGCAGGAAACCGGCTTGCCCGGGAACACCGAGGCCAACGCCTTGCGATAAATGGCGAGCTGGCGGAGATATTCCGGCCGGATGGCGTTCAGGGCACTGGGGACAACCCGGTCCGTCTTGAACTCGACCAGCAGGACTTCGTCGCTCTTGACGACAACCCGGTCGAACCGGCCCGGAAAGCGAACCCGCCGCCCCTGCCACTCGATCGTGCCGCGCAGGGCGACCTCCCCGAAGGAATTCGAGTCGAAGACAGGCGCAAACGCCGCTTCGCGCCGAACGCGCAGCGCCTCCGCCACGACGGCCTGCACGTCGAGCGGCTCGACCAGGTCGCGTGCCAGTTCGGTCGCGATCGCCGACCACTTCTCGGGACGGGCATGCGCGATGGCATCCAGCACCTTGTGAACGGCCGTGCCGCGATCCATGGCATTCGTCCGCTCGCCGCCTGAGTACTGCAGGCCAAGCTGCCGGGCGACATGGCGCGACGGCGTGATGGTCTCGTCCTCGCGCTCCTCGGCTGCCGGTGTCCGCACCCAGTCAGGCAGCGCCGGTGTCAGTGCGGCCTGACCCGGTTGCAGCGAAGCACCCTTCGGCGTTTCACGCGCCGGCTCATCGCCCAGGCGCAGCACGCGCGCGCCATCCTCGTCCTCGACCTCCAGCGCATTGCGTCGGCGCATGGCATTGGCCACGAGGTCATACCAGTTCGGCTGCATCCCTGCCGCCTTCTGCTTGTAGCCGCAGACATAGAGCTGGTCGCGCGGACGCGTGAGCGCCACATAGAGGAGCCGGCGATACTCGCACATGCGGTCCAGCAGCCCCTCCCGGCGTGCCGCCCCGCGCACATCCTCGTCCCAGTTCGACTTGATCTTCCAGAGCGGCGTGTCGCCGGCCCGCAGGATCTCGCTGTCATGACGCCCATGCTCGGGCGTCGCAAACGTATCCGGCAGGATCACGATCGGCGCCTCGAGACCCTTCGAGCCGTGCACCGTCAGCACGCGCACGGCATTGTCGCTGCGATCCTGGTCGCGCTTGATCTCGGTTTCCGCGCGCTCGACCACATGCAGGAAGCGCTCGAGCGACGGCGTGTGCAGGCTGCCGAAGTCGATGGCAGCGCCCAGGAACTCCTCGATCGGATCGGCCGCATCAAGGCCCAGCCGTGAGGTCATGCGCGTCCAGCCCCCCATGGGACCGAGGATCGTCGAATAGAATTCATAGGGCTGCACGTGATCAGCCATGTCACGCAGGCGATCCAGGAACGAATACGCCTCGCGCCAGCGCGGATCATCCGCACGCGCGCACAGCACGCTCCACAGTTTGACTTTGTCACCACGCCCATGCGCCAGCTCGAACAGGTCTTCATCACTGAGCCCGCAACATGGGCCGCGCAGCACGGTGGCCAGCGTGAGGTCGTCATGCGGCATCAGCGCAAAGCGTCCGAGCGCAATGAGATCCATGACCGCAATATGATCCGCGAGGACAAGGCGGTCCGCGCCGGCAACCGGAATGCTCATGCGCTTCAGCTGCCGGATGATTTCCGATGACAGCAGCCCGCGCCGCCGCACCAGGATCATCACGTCCCCGGCCGTCATGGGCCGGAGCTTCCCGTCGCCCTTCGCGTGCACCATGACGCCTTCGCCGATCCACGACCGGATGCGGCTGGCAATACGGCCCGCCAGCACGACAGCCGGATGATCCGCAGAAACGCGGTCACGCGGCGCATCCCAGGCCGGTGGATCTTCCGTGTCCGTCTGTTCGATCAGTGGCCAGACCTCGACAAAGCCCCTGTCGCCCTTGCGGTGCGCGATATGCGCCTGCCCGGCTTCCCCGATGAGCACGCCATCGGCCGCCGCCTTGTCGGCAAACACCTCGTCCACGAGCTCGAGGATTGCCGTCGCCGAACGGAACGAATGGATCAGGCTGACATGTTCGAAGATCGCCAGCGCATGGTCGGCGCGCTCCTTCACGAGTTTCTGCGAGTTCATGAATTCCAGCGGCCGTGCGCCCTGGAACGACATGATCGACTGCTTGATGTCGCCCACCGCAAAGATCGTGCGATCGACAGGCTGGCCCTTTCGCTCGGCACCACGACCGGCGAAGAACTCGTCCGCCATCGCACGCACGATCTCCCATTGGCTG
>JBILMZ010000110.1:0-11349 GCA_044375275.1 Micropepsaceae bacterium
AGATAGCGCGCGGCAAACTCCGGGCTGATGACGCTGGTCTTCATGACCGCGGCATCGAAAAGGTTTCCTGAAGAGGTACGGTGAAGAGGTACGGGGTCAGACACCGGTTTGATACGGGGACATAATATTTTACCTCGAACTGATGAACAACCCCAACTTCAATCGTCCGCTCCAAGGCTTCTGTTTTCCCGGCAGTGCCACAGGCGCAAAATGAAGATCGTGGCACCTGCGATTTCGTAGCGCATCTCGTAATCGCCGATAATGATCCGGCGGACCTGGCGCGGCTCGTAGGCTTCCAGCTTTTCGCCAATCCGGGGATGGTCGAGCAGGCGATCAGGCGCACGCGCGAGCTGCTGTACGACCCGCGCGGCGGCGTCCGGAGCGACAGGATGCAAATGCTCGTGCAGCCGCTCGAGATCGGAGACTGCCTTGCCCGTCCACTTGATCTTCATGCTCAGGGCTTGGGAAGCGGCTTGTCGGTGCCAAGGCTTGCGGCCCACGCCTGGACGGCCTGGTGGTCGATCACGCGCCCGGCGTCCACGTCTTCCAACGCTTCGAGCGTCATCTGATGACGCTCCTCCTCCTGCTCGACCCAGGCGGCCAGTGCCTGCTTCATCACCCAGCCACGCGATCGTTCGAGCCGCAAGGCCATCGCGTCAACCTTTTCTGCCAGCGCAATCGGAACATGCGCGGTCAAAACTCTGGTGTCGGCGGTCATTCAATCACCTCTAATCAATCTGATTGAATTATAATCACAAAGCCTTCGTGTTTCAAGTTCCCCGCCCCAATTCCTGCAAATGAGCCAGATTTTCTTTGGAAATCCCGGGAGCAGCTAATGCGAATCCCGCGCCTCACCACGCAATCTCAGCACATCCAGGAAAAACGTCGCCGGCTCAAAACACGCGCCCGTCGAGAGCTGCCCCGTATGGGCGCGCGCGATTTCCTGCCACGGTGTCTGGGACTTGAGCTCCGGCGGCTTCCAGGCCGCCCGGCGACGCTGCCACTCCGCATCACTCACCAGCGCATCGACACGACGCGCCTTGAGGTCGACACGCACAATGTCCCCGGTCTCAAGCAGGGCCAGCCCTCCGCCCACCGCGGCTTCCGGGGACGCGTTGAGGATGGACGGCGAGGCGCTCGTGCCGCTCTGCCGTCCGTCACCGATGCAGGGCAACGCCGTGATGCCACGCTTGAGCAGCGCATCAGGCGGCTGCATGTTGACCACTTCCGCAGACCCCGGATAGCCCACCGGCCCCGTGTTGCGCATGACCAGCATGCAGCGCTCGTCAATGGCCAGCGCCGGATCATTGATCCGCGCGTGATAGTCCTCGGGCCCGTCAAACACGACGGCCCGCCCTTCAAAGATGCCGTCAGCCGACAGATAGCGCGCCGCAAACTCCGGGCTGATGACGCTGGTCTTCATGACCGCGGCATCGAAAAGGTTTCCCGACATCACGAGGAACCCCGCATTCTCCTTCAATGGTGCTGCCACCTTCCGGATGACATCCCGGTCGCTGGTCAGGCGCCCGCGGCAATTCTCGACCATGCTCTTGCCGCTCACCGTCATGGCCCCGGCATCAATCATGTCGGCTTCGATGAGCTCTGCGACCACTGCCGGCACGCCGCCCGCCCGATGAAAACCTTCCCCGAGATGCGCGCCCGCCGGCATGCAGTTGACCAGCAGCGGCACGTCATATCCGTGCGCCTGCCAGTCCTCCAGCGCAAGCTCCACGCCCATGTGTCGCGCAATCGCGATCAGGTGCGGCGGACAATTGGTCGACGCACCAATCGCCACCGCCACGCGAATGGCATTGAGGAACGCCGCGCGCGTCATGATGTCGGACGGCTTCAGGTCTTCCCGCACCATGTCGACGATACGCACACCCGTCGCATGCGCCATCTGCGCGCGCTCGCGATAGGGTGCCGGAATGGACGCGCATCCAGGCAGCGACATGCCAAGCGCTTCGGCAACGGAATTCATCGACAGTGCCGTGCCCATCGTGTTGCAGTGCCCGGCCGACGGCGCGCTGGCGGCAGCCATCTCCATGAATTCGCCATAGCCGATCTCACCCTTCGCGAGCATCTGCCTTCCCTGCCAGATTATGGTGCCCGATCCGGCGCGCTGTCCGCGCCAAATGCCGTCAAGCATCGGCCCGCCGGACAGGACAATGGCGGGAAGATTGACCGTCGCCGCCGCCATGAGACACGCCGGCGTGGTCTTGTCACAGCCCGTCGTCAGCACGACGCCGTCCAGCGGATAGCCGTGCAGGATCTCGACCAGACCCAGATAAGCGAGGTTCCTGTCCAGCGCCGCCGTCGGCCGGCGTCCGGTCTCCTGGATGGGATGAACAGGAAACTCGATGGCGACGCCACCGGCCTGCGCAATGCCTTCGCGCACGCGCTTGGCAAGCTCGATGTGATGGCGATTGCAGGGACTGAGATCCGAACCCGTCTGGGCGATGCCAATGATGGGCTTGCCCGACTGCAGCTCCTCGCGCGTCAGCCCGTAGTTGAGGTAACGCTCGAGATAGAGGGCTGTCATTCCGGGATTGTCGGGATTGTCAAACCAGCGGCGGGAACGCAGGGGCCGGGACATGGCGGGTGATGATCCTTGATGGTTCATCACCCTTTTGCGTCAAGCAGCCTCACAAATCAACGCGCAACCGGGCAACTCCGCGCAGTCAGCCGGCGTCAGGCTCGTCCGGAAGCGACCACGCCAGCCACAAGGTCGGCAAGCCGACGGCCACGAAGAACGCGGACAGGCCCGATCCGACCAGCAGGAGACTTCCGCCGTTGTGCATTGTCGACATCATGAAGGCTGCAACCATGCCCAGGACGAGGCCTGGCCAGTAGAGCCGCGCATAGACCGAGTTGCGCACCTTGTCTTCGCGCTCATCGAGATCGCGCGCACGCAACTCCGTCATGCCCCGGATGCTCGCATTGAGCGTGCCCATCACGAAGATGAAGGGGAGCAGGATGAGCAGCAGGATGAGCGGACTGCCCGTCGCCGCCAGCAGGATCGGCTGCGCAATGACAAGCGCGAGGAACAGCATGACGACCCTGCGCCGCATGCGTTGCGGACGTGCCCAGTCAAACTGGGGGTCGTTCATGGTCTTGCGCAAAGGCTGCGTGAAGGGATTGTCAGACATGGTGGTTCTCCCGGAAGGGGGTGACAAGCGCATCCATGCGGCCGCTCGCCACGACAAGCGCGAGGCAGAGATAGCCGCCATAGACCGAGAGCACCGTAAACCGGCGAGACAGAAGACTGGGGCTGGCAGACTGTGAGGACATGGTCATGGCGCTCAGACAAACAGTGCCGCAAGGCGCGACGTCACAAGGGCGTCACCATAGATGACGGCAATCAGTACCGTGATCTGCACGGCGAGAATACTCAGTACAAGGATCTTATCCATTGGAGCCTCCTTTCGACTTCAGGACCTGGCTCGCCAGCGATTCAATCGGATTGAGTGAAAACACCATCTCCACCGGGACATTGAAGAACCCGGCAATCTTCAGGGCGAGCTCCAGCGACGGGCTGTAGTCACCCCGCTCGATGTAGCCGATGGTCTGGAAATTGACCCCGACAGCATCCGCCAGGTCTTTGCGGGAGATGCCCCGCTCTGCTCTGAGCACGTTGAGACGGTTGTGTATCATGACAAATCCAATTCGTATCTCTTCACCGACGAGATGTATTGTATGTATAACATTATAACAGGATGTCAATACGATCAATATTGAGGTCAATACGATAAAAAATGGCGCAAAACAGGGAAAACGCAGTCAGGCGCGGTGCCTGGCGTGTCAGTAGCAGCTGAAAATATTCGGATTTCCCGTCGTCGCTACCCTTTGGGCTCGGTCAGGAAGTCACGCCCCGCGCGGTCCTCGATTTCGACGACCCAGAGATCGCGGTCCCGCGCCAGCGCGCGCTGGATATAGGCCTCGGCCTCCGCATCGGCGACAGGCGCCACACCGGTGGCGCACATCCAGCGCCGCTCCCCTTCCCGCCCATAGCTTGATGACCAGACAAGCGCCTGGCCGTTAAGCGGGGACACCTTGACCAGGACCGCTCCGGAATCCGGCTCTCCCTTGCGCGCCACAAAGGCAGACGCACCGCTCACTTCCGCACGCCGGATGAGTGCCTGCACCCAGATGATCGTCTTGAGTTTCGGTTCCATGATTTCCTAACAATTCGTTACCCGTCTAAATAGAGCAGATGAGTCCTTCTTGCCACTGGTTGTGCGACTCGACTTGCGATTCTCTGGGCTGAGCGATTCGGGGCGATTCGCTGAGAGCGTAAAGGGGCATTTCAGGTGGCAAGTAAAGCTGCAACGGGATCCTATTCCCAGCAATGGACGTATCGTGCCACCCCGATCCTGCGATCGCTGTTCCTTGCGGCGTGCGCAGCCGGACTCACCGTGCACCTTCTATGGCGGTTTGACCATTCACTTGACGGCCTGACCACGACCGGCCTCGCATTCTCCGTCGCACTCCTTGTGCTTGAAGCCTTCATGGCACTCGCACTCGCGATTACCGCCTGCGCAGAGATCATGACGCCTTATGTCAGGGTAGAGCCTGTGGCAGTGCCGGAAGTGGAACTGCCGACAGTAGACGTGTTTGTCCTGATCTCCGACCCGAAACAGACGCCGAAGGCCGCCTACTCCCTCGCCGTCGCCTCGCAGCTCGATTACCCGCGCAACCTCGTCCATCTCTATCTGGTCGGGCACGGCAAGGCGACCGAGAACCCGACCTCCCTGATGGCGCTCGCCGATCGCACGCGCGCCTCCTGGCTGTCATCCACCCTTGATGCACCGGCCGGCACATCGATCAACGCAGCCCTTGCGCGAACGGGCGGCAGCCTGGTCGTCTTCCTGCAGGCCGGAGACGCACCGACGCCCGACCTCCTGCGCCGGGTTGCCGGCAACTTCAATACCAACCCGCGCCTCGCCTATTGCGACGTGCCGTCTTTCTCGATCGACGGCGATCCGATGCTGACGGATATCGACGTCACGCAGCGCCTGCCGAACGATCCGGGTCACTACTTCAAGTCCTGCCTGAAAGCCGTCGCCGGGTCGCCGAGCCCGCTGGGCATTGGCCTGAAGACCGTGTGGCGTCGCGCAGCCCTGTCGACCAGCGGTTCGATGACCCGCACGAACTACCGTCCCGACGCCGTCGCACGTATCCGTGCAGCTGAACACGAGTGGCAGCGCGGGATCACCGACCGCCCCATGATAGCAACGCTCGCACCGGACACGGTGCGCGACTACCTGCATCTTCGAATGGCACAGCGTCTCGGCGCGATCGATGCCGTGCTCGCGCGTGACCCGCTGTTCGCACGCGGCCTCACCGCCCGCGAACGCCTGTCGTGGATGCCGGCCATGTTTGCAAGTATCCTCCCCTTCGCCTGGGCCGCCCGCATCGCCATCCCGTCCCTCGCCGTATTGCTCAACATCCCATTGATCGCAGCCGACCGGACAAGCGACGCCATCCTTGTCTCCCTCAGCGGCCTGATCATCGCGCTGATCATGAGCGGCACGCTCTTCTCGGGCATCAGGACACTGCTGATCGGCATGTGGAGCGAGTTGCTCGAGACATTCCTCGCAGCCCCCTCCATCGCGATGCTGATGCGCGGCCGGGACAGCGGTGACAGCGTTCCCAGCATCGACCGTGCAAATGGCCTGCTGATAGTCTCCTTCGCCCTGCTCCTCGCCGGCACGACAGCGGGAATAGTGGCCCTCAGCCTGAAAGGCGCACCACAGGCCGCCCAGGCCGCGCCTGCTGCACTGACGATCTTCACCGCGCTCTTCTTTGCGTGCCTGCTGGGTGCCGTCGCAGAACCTCGCCAGCGACGCATGTCGCCACGCATGAACAGGCGCCTGCAGGCTGAACTCCTGCTCGGCGGCGAGAGGATCCACGGTCGGCTGGCTGACATATCCGTGCACGGCGCACGCTTCGTGGCAGATGATGCGGTTGACCTGCCGGCGCGGGCCCTGGCTGGCGTGATCACGCTGAATGGCCCCGGCGGAAGGTCCGATCTCCCCGTTCAATTGTCCCGCCAGACAGAAACCGGTGGACGCACGGCCTTTGGTCTTTCATTCACGGGCAGGACAGTCGGAGAGTTTGCAACCGTGGTCCGTCTCGCCCATCGCTCCGGCGATGCCTATGCAGACCTGTGTGACTCGCGTGCGCGCCCCCTCGGCCTGCTGATGCTGTTTCCCATTTTGACACTGCGCGGCATCGGCTCGTTCGTCTCCCGTCTTTTTGTGCGCCGCAAAAGCGAAGGCAATGCCTCCTTTGTGAGCCTCGGCGACTACAAAAAAAGAGGGACACATTGAACAGCTGCACAACAGGACTAACGTTCCGTTGAAATTTTCAGTCGCGATGACGCAATATAATTTTTGTCACAGAAGCGTCGTATCACCCTTGACTGTTTTCAAATGAGGTCCAAACTCATTCTCGTACGGGGATGAAAACGAACCCTCGTTCAGCGGAACAACAATCGACGGAGGGAGCATGACGCCACCTGAAAAATCGAAGGTCTCCGCCGGTATACGCGGAGGCACGATCTGATCGGACGGCCGCAACGCTGGCACTGACACTGCCGCAGCTACTCACAGACAGATCGCATAACCCAAAAATTTGACAGTCTTGAACGAGGCTTGCCTCGTAAACTCAGCCCGGCTTTGCTGGGCAGTTCGGAAGTGATCAGCGAACCCCGCGAACGATGCGTCGTCCGGGGTTTCGCCTTTTTTTGGATTGCCACAGACGGGCACCCGACACGTGCGAAAATCGCCCCGGAGACCTCCCGGCAGTCACAAAATCGTCTTCGAAAGACGATAGGCTCAAGAAATTGGCGGATTTAAGCCAAAAACATCATGAGAATAAACGCCTAGGACTGAAAACCGTTCCTTTGCCAGGATCGTTTACCCTCATGCCATTCCGGAATGCTGCGGGCGCACAAATCGTGCTGCCTGCACGATACTTCTCCCGCTGGGGGACGAGACAGATCTGCCATGAAGTTCAGAACAACGATTATCGCCATTGTAGCAATCGCGGTAACAGCCACAGGCGCCTACATGTGGTGGGGAATGGGAAGCAAGGGCGGCGACGGCAAGTCAGATCGCGGCAGCCAGCCCGTGCTCGTCACCCTCACCGAGGCCCGGACGCAGGAATTCGTTGACCTCATCGAAGCCGTGGGGACGGCAAAGGCAAACGAGAGTATCGAGCTGACAGCCAAGTCCACCGACACCGTCGCACGGCTGAACTTCTCGGATGGCCAGAAGGTGGCCGCAGGATACGTCGTCGCCGAAATGTCGTCGCGGGAACAGTCCGCCGACATCACCGCTGCAGAGGCAACGCTGAAGGAACAGGAACAGGCGCTCCAGCGTACCCGGAAGCTCCTGGAACGCGGCTTCGTGACCAAGGCCAGCCTGGACACCGCCAGGGCAGCCCGCGACAGCGCGGCCGCCCGCGTCGCAGCCACGCGATCACGCATGGCAGACCGCACCATCAAGACCCCGTTTGCCGGTGTCCTGGGATTGCGTCGCGTGAGCGTCGGCGCACTGGTTCGCCCGGCCGACGTGATCACCACGCTCGATGACATTTCGCGGATCAAGGTCGACTTCTCTGTCGCGGAAACGCAGCTCGCGGGCATCAGCAAGGGTCAGACTGTTCGGGCAAGCGCCGCAGCGTTCCCGACCGAGACGATCACCGGCACCATCGAGAGCATTGATACGCGCATCGACCCGCAGTCACGCACAATAACAGTCCGCGCCGTATTCGCGAACGACAAGGGCCGATTGCTCCCCGGCATGCTCATGACGATCGGCATTGAGAGCAACCGGCGCCAGTCCCTGTCGGTTGCGGAGCAAACCCTCGTCCCCATCGAAACCAGTCAGTATGTCTATGTGGTCGAGGCCGAGAACAAGGCCGAGCGCCGGGAAGTCAAGACAGGATCCCGCATCCCCGGCTTCGTCGAAATCCTGAGCGGCCTGAAAGCGGGCGAAAGAGTCGTGCTGGAAGGAACGCTCAGGATGCGTCCGGGAGCCACGATCAAACTCGCCGGAACCGGAGAGAAGGCCGAGGGTGACGGCCGCAAGGAACGCGGGACCAGGCAACCGTGAACATTTCCGACCTCAGCATCAAGCGTCCTGTCTTTGCGATCGTCATCAGCCTGCTGATCGCCGCCTTCGGGTTCCTGTCCTATGTCGGACTGCCGCTGCGGGAATTGCCCGACATTGATCCGCCCGTTGTCTCGGTTCAGACGTCTTACCCCGGCGCTGCCGCCAACGTCGTTGAAACCCGCATCACGCAGATCGTGGAAGAAGCCGTCGCAGGGATCGAAGGCATCGACACGGTCGCATCCAGTTCGCGTGATGGCTCCTCGTCGGTCAACATCACCTTCCGCCTGACCCGCGATATCGAAGCCGCTGCAAACGACGTCCGCAACGCCGTGTCGCGCGTCCTGGACGACTTGCCGGACGACGCTGACCCGCCGGAGGTCCAGAAGGCATCCTCCGATGGCTCGCCGATCATGTTCCTGAACATGACATCGGCCACCATGTCGCGCATGCAGCTGACCGACTACGCCGAGCGCTACATCGTTGATCGCCTGGCGACCATCGACGGCGTGGCGCAGATCAATGCCTTCGGCCAGACCAGGGCTTTACGCATCTGGATCGACCGCGACGCGCTTGCCGCACGCAGCTTGACGGTGTCCGACATCGAGGCCGCCCTGAGGGCAGAGAACCTCGAACTGCCGGCGGGCAGGATCGAATCCGACACGCGCAACCTGACGATCCGTGTCGCGCGTGGCTACAACACGGCGAAGGACTTCAGCCAGCTTGTCATCAAGCGGGCCGAAGACGGCCACCTCGTGCGCCTAGGCGAAGTCGCCAAGGTCGAAATCGCCAATCGCGAACGCCGGACCGATTTCCGTGGCAATGGCAGAAGCCAGGTTGGCATGGGCGTTTTCAAGCAGTCCACCGCAAACCAGCTGGCGGTGGCCCGTGACATTCGCAACGAAGTCGAACAGATCAAGCAGAACCTGCCGCAGGGCACGGAGCTGGTCATTGCCGTCGACTATTCCGTGTTCATCGAGCACTCGGTGGAGGAAGTGTTCATCACGCTCCTGATCACCGGCGTGCTTGTGTTCGCAGTCATCTATCTGTTCCTCGGCGATTTCCGGGCCGCAATCATTCCCGCAGTGACCGTGCCGGTCTGCCTCCTCGGCTCGATGATGTTGCTGGCGCTGTTCGGTGCCTCGGTCAACCTGCTGACACTGCTGGCGTTGGTGCTCGCCATCGGCCTCGTCGTGGACGACGCAATTGTCGTGCTTGAAAACGTCCAGCGCCGGATCGATGAAGGCGAACCCGCTTTGCTGGCGGCCACACGCGGCACGCAGCAGGTAGCCTTCGCCGTGCTCGCGACCACCGCAGTGCTGATCGCCGTCTTCGTTCCGATTGTCTTCCTGGAAGGGTCAACCGGACGGCTGTTCTCGGAACTTGGGATTGCGCTGGGCTCAGCCGTCGCATTCTCGGCCTTCATAGCGCTCACGCTCTGCGCCATGATGTGCTCCAAGCTGCTCGTCCCCATCGAGCGGGAAAGCGCGCTGTCGAAGTCGATACACGGCGCCACCAACTGGATGGAGGGCGTCTATCGCCGCGCGCTGGTGGGGTCCCTGAACGTCCCCGGGATCATGATCAGCATCCTCATCGCCATTTCCGCAGGAGCCTACGGCTTGTTCCTGCTGATACCTGCCGAGATTGCGCCTGCCGAGGACCGGGGCGTCTTCGACATCAACGTGTCGATGGCCGAGGGAACAGGCTTTGACGCCGCCCATGCACAGATGCTGGAGATTGAAAAAGAACTTCTGCCCCTGGTGAAGGACGGAACGGCATCCCGCGTCATCATCCGGGTACCCGGCAGCTTCGGCCAGTCGTCCGATTTCAACAGTGGTCGCGGCATCATCGTGCTGGCCCCTTGGGGCGAGCGCCCGCCACAGGCCGAAGTAATCGAAGCCGTTTCAAAGACGCTGCGACAGTTTCCTGCAGTGCGCGCAAATGCCAACGCCCGCTCGAGTTTCAGCCGCGGTGGCGGCGGCGGCCAGACCCCGGTCCAGTTCGTCATCGGCGGCAACAGTTTCGAGGAGTTGCTGGTCTGGCGAGACAAGATGCTTGAGCGCGCCGAGCAGTTCCCGGGCCTGACCAATGTGGATGCGGACTACAAGGAAACCAAACCACAGCTGACCGTCAGCATCGACAAGACACGGGCGGCAGAGCTCGGCGTCTCGACACAGACCATCGGACGCACGCTCGAGACACTTCTTGGACAGCGCCGCATCGGCACCATTGTCGACGACGGCGAAGAGTACGACGTCATCGTCGCAAGCGTTGAGACGGATCGCAGGCAGCCGAGCGATCTCACAAACATCATGGTGCGCGGTCGAGGCAATGAACTCATACCGCTCTCCAATCTCGTGACAATGCGCGAGCAGGCCGGCGCAACGGCACTCAATCGGTACAACCGACTGCGCGCCATCACCATTACGGCAAACCTGGCCCCCGGCACCACGCTGGGACAGGCCCTGGATTTCCTGGAGCAGGCCGCGCGTGAGGAATTGCCGCCAAATGCGCAGATCAACTACAAGGGACAATCGCTCGAGTTCAAGGAATCCAGCTCCCAGCTCGCCTTCACGTTTGGTCTGGCCCTCATCATCGTGTTCCTGGTCCTGGCCGCCCAGTTCGAGAGCTTCGTCCACCCGTTCATCATCATCCTCACCGTGCCACTCGCGGTGGCAGGCGCGCTGTTCGGCCTCTGGGTCACCGGTACGACCATGAACATCTACAGCCAGATCGGTATCGTGATGCTAGTGGGACTGGCGGCGAAGAACGGCATTCTCATTGTCGAATTCGCCAATCAATTGCGGGACGAGGGCAAGTCAGTGCGCGATGCGCTTGTTGAAGCGTCGGTCACCCGGTTCCGTCCGATCGTCATGACGTCGCTTGCGACAGTCATGGGCGCATTGCCGTTGATGCTCTGGCAAGGCGCCGGATCGGAGAGCCGCTTCGCCATTGGCGTCGTCATCTTCGCAGGCGTGATCTTCTCGACCCTGCTGACGCTGTTCGTCGTTCCGGCTTTCTACAACCTTCTGGCCAGGTACACGCGCTCACCCAACGCGGTCGCGCAAGAGATCGAAAGGCTGGAAGCTGCCGACACCATGAACAAGGTGCCGGCAGAGTAGGATCAGGCCCGGGCGCGGAAGCGTTCCGGGTACACGAGGTTGCCTTCGCGCTCGGCCGCTTCAGCCGAACCCGCGTTTGGCACCTGCAGCGTGACTGTCGTTCCGTCACC
>JBILMZ010000306.1:0-3122 GCA_044375275.1 Micropepsaceae bacterium
CGTTCACCCGAAAATGAACAAACGCAAAATGGACGACGAAACTGTCATCTTGAGAAAGGAAAAACCGCCGGAAAAAGCCAAAAACTCATGAAACATCGTTCCACGTGTCATCTTCCACTCAAGCCAGAATGGGCGAAGGGAGCCCCCTTCGGCGCTGATGCCTTCATCGAATTGCCCTGGCCCATTGGAACGGGCCCCGGCACCTGAAGAAACACGTTGCGAAATCATCACGTTGGTCCGGAAACACGCAATGCCCGCCAAGCCTGCTGGGGCACCGGCATCACACGGGTATCATTAATCGCAGGCTGTTCAAGGGCTCAGCAAATCCGGAACGGTCGTGTAGACTGCTTCGTGGAACCATCGTGACGATCGGGCTGGGCGCCTGCGGGGAACGTGAATCTTGAGGTCAATGAGATGAACATTCTTCCCGGCGTGCTGAAGGGGATGTTGGTACCCCCGATGATCCTGCTGCTGCTGGCAATCGTGGGACTTATGGCACCGGGACGATGGGCCAAGACCGGGAGACGGGTTGCTCTCGCTTCACTACTCGGCGTGTATGCGCTGGGCACCCCTGTCGTCGGCAACATCCTGCTTCAGACGATGCAGGAGGAAAACGCGGTAGAAACCGATGGGCAGGCGATCGTGATCCTCTCGGCCGGTATCGTATCGGACGCGCCAGAGTATTTCGGGACGACCGCAGACGCCCTCACGCTGGAGCGCTTGCGCTATGGTGCGAAGCTCAAGCGCAGCACGGGTTTGCCGGTACTGGTCACGGGAGGCACCCTGAAGTCAGACGTTGAGCCCGCGGCAGACGTCATGACCGAAATACTGAAAACCGAGTACGGGATCAGGCCGGATTGGACCGAGCGCCTCTCAACCACCACAGCCGAAAATGCCCGGCTGTCGGCACCACTGCTTCAGGCCGCCCGCATCAAGCGGATTTATCTCGTGACACACGCCTGGCACATGACAAGGGCCCGACTGGCATTTGAACGCCAGGGACTGACGGTATATGCCGCAGGCACCGGCTATTGCCCCAAACGCCCGATTGTCGCCACGGATTTCCTGCCATCGATGAAGTCTCTGATGGAAAGTTACTACGCCCTGCACGAAGCCATCGGCACGGCAGTGTACCATGTTCTGGCCTAGCTATGAGCATGGCGGGATCGCGACCAATGAGCAGTTCGGTGAACGCGAAAGCTGTCACGCTGGAACAGGCACCAGACCTGCTGGAACAGTGGCGACATGTCGAGGCTGCATCTGACAACAGCTTCTTCCTTGGAAGTTGCTGGATTGGCGCTTGGCTGCGTGTCACCCGTCCACGGGGATATTTTTTCACAGCCACATGCAGCGGAACATCGTGCGGGGCAGCGATTGTCGTGAAGGCGCCGAGGAACTGGTACAAGCCATGGCAGACAGTATTCAGACTGCATGATACCGGCGTACAGGTCACAGACGGGCTTTACATCGAATACAATGGCATTGCCTGCCATCAGACACATGCCACTGAAACGCTGTCAGCTTTCGTTCATGAACTACAAGGTATCGCGCGGCAATCACGCAGGCTGCTGCCTTGGCCGGCCCATCTGGAAATCAGCGCTGCCAGCCCGGGGTTCACGGCACTGATGCTGTCAGGCTTTCCCGAGACCGAAGTCGTGAGGAAGGAAGCCAGTCCGTTTGTAGCGCTGGAATCACTCCGTCGGTCCGGAACATCATATCTCGACGGGCTCTCGGCCAACGCACGGCAGCAGCTCCGGCGGGCACGACGCAGTTTCGAGAAACTGGGACCCTTGCGGCTCGAACCTGCAACGTCCGTATCAGAAGCCGAGCAGTATCTTGCGGCGCTCAAGCCCTTGCATGTCGCGCGCTGGCGGGCCCGCTCAAAGCCCTCGGGTTTTGACAATCCGGCATTCGAGCCGATGCTGCGCGAACTCATTCGCAGTGGCGTCCCCTCCCGATCGGTCGAGGTGCTGCGTGTGGTGGCGGGACCGAGGCCGCTGGGCTATCTGGTAAACTTCATCAGTCAGGGACAGCATCTTAACTATACCAGCGGTTTCGACTACGACGCGTTTCCCGGACTGAAGCCGGGACTTGTCTCTCATCTGCTCGCAATCGAAGATGCTGACGCCAGGGGCGCCACGCATTACAAGTTTCTGGCCGGGGCAACACGTTACAAGACCAGTCTCTCGACGGATTCCGAGGAATTGGCCTGGCTCCGGTTGCGGTTGTAGGGCAAGTGGGTGAAGCCCCCGACTCAATCGAACGCCGATAGCTGCAAAGGATCAACGCCGTGAATGCCAATCGTCCAGTCTACCCGGTAATCCTTGCTGGCGGCAGCGGGTCGCGCCTTTGGCCACTGTCACGCGAATCCCTGCCCAAACAGCTGCTCAGGCTTGTGGGAGACAAGACCCTGCTCCAGGACACGGTCCTTCGTGCACAGCGCGCCTGCGAACATGCGCCCATTCTCATCTGTAGCGAACAGCACCGGTTCCTCATCGCAGAGCAGCTGCGCGAGTTGGGAACGCCCCCGGGCAGGATCGTTCTGGAACCAGTAGCGCGCAATACCGCTGCAGCCGCCGCCATTGCAGCCCTGATGGTCCAGAAGGCAGATGACAAAGGCCTTGTTCTGCTGTTGCCGTCAGATCATTTCATCGGAAACTTTCACGCATTCGCGACAGCAGTAAATGCAGCGGCCCGGGCCGCAGCCCACGGTTACATCACGACCTTTGGCATTCAGCCAACCGGACCAGAAACAGGGTATGGCTATATCAGGATGGGCGCCCCCCTGGCCGAAGCGCCCGACTGCAGGTCGGTTGATCGATTCGTCGAGAAACCCGACAGGGCCTCGGCGCAGGAAATGCTGGCCGTGGGCAACCATCTCTGGAATGGCGGCATGTTCGCTTACGATCCGGCCGTTTTTCTCAGCGAGCTCGCGCGCTGCGAACCGTTGATCCTGGAAGCGGCAAAGGCGGCCCTGGACCGGTCAGTCAGCGATCTTGAGTTTCTGCGGCTCGATCGGGAGGCCTACGCATTGGCCCCCGCAAAATCCGTCGACTACGCAGTAATGGAACACACGCCGAAAGCGGCCGTCTGCCGCTTCGAGGCGGCGTGGGGTGATCTGG
>JBILMZ010000111.1:0-11277 GCA_044375275.1 Micropepsaceae bacterium
CAACTATGTGCAGCTTGTGCTGGCGCGTATCGGGGTTGGCATCGGTGAGGCCGGTTCGTCTCCGCAGTCCCATTCCATGATCGCCGACATGTACGCGCCGCACGAAAGGTCGTGGGCGCTCGGGTTCTATGCGCTTGGTGTTTACCTGGGCGGCATGCTGGGGTTCCTTATCGGTGCCCCACTCGCCGAGGTCTGGGGGTGGCGATCTGTCTTCTTTGTTGTGGGCTTCCCCGGTTTGCTTATCGCGGCGCTGATCTATTTCACGATTGATGAGCCGAAGCGTGGCCTTGCTGACGGCCGCGTGGAACAATCCGTAAAGAAGCAGTCTCTGACGGAGACGATTGCGGCGCTGAAGGCAGCCTTCGTGTTCATCTGGTCGTCGCGCGCCTGTCGCCACGTCGTCATCGGGCTTACGCTGACCTCGTTCGTTGGCTATGGCGGCGTCATGTTCGCCGCGTCATTCCTCAAGCGCTCCCACGGTATTTCAGGCGTCGAGATCGGTTTGATCCTGGGTCCCATTGTCGGCATTCTGGGCGGATTCGGAGCGCTGTTTGGCGGATGGCTTGCCGACCGGTTGTCGCGGAACGACAAGCGCTGGAATGCCTGGGTCATTGCTGTTGCGAAGGCCGTTGCAGCGCCGCTCGTGCTTGCCTTTTACCTCCTCGATGACTTTACATGGGCACTGGTGTTTTATCTGCCGGCGACTGTGCTTGGTGCTTTCTACCTCGGCCCCAGTTTTGCGATGGTGCAAAGCGTGGCGCCGCTGCACATGCGTTCGACCGTGTCTGCGATCATGCTGTTTGCGCTTAACCTGATTGCGCTTGGGCTTGGGCCGCTGGCGGTGGGTGCGCTCAGCGACCTGCTCAATCCGGCGTACGGTACCCAGTCGCTTCGTTATGCGTTGATGCTGACGTCGCTGCTGAATCTCTGGGCCGCGTACCACTATCTGATTGCGGGACGCGCCTTTGCGAAGGAAGTCGGTTAGGCGTCAGGACTTTCCTTCGCCATAGCTCACGCCGAGACCGGCGCGCACATCGTTCTGGATGCCATAGGGCGGGATCGGGTAGCGCAATCCGTTCTTGGCGAGCGCCTTCATGCCATCGACGGCGATGTGCAGATGCGCCGGCGAGAGGGCCATCAGCATTTCCTCGTCAGGGACGCCTCCATAGCGGCGCTCGGCAAAGCAGGGCAGGGACAGGCTGGGTTCACCGGTCTTCAGCGCGCGTCCCCAAGAGTCAGCGCAGGCGGTCTCGCCCACAACGCTCCAGTCGAAGCGCTTGTAGTTCCTGTACTGAAGGCCGTTGATCAGGATGATCATCTGGCCGGGCGTTGCGTAGACCAGGCAGATATCCGGCGGATCAAGACGGCCGGAGGCCAGTGGGGACACCGCCATTGCCTTGAAGCGACCGAAGGGCACGAGCGGCAGAGCCTCCTGGCGTGCTCGGGCGTCTTCCGGGGTCTCGTGCCAGACGCCGACATAGGGCTTGCCCGAAAGCCATTCGTCGTCCTGCGGCGCGAGACCGATCACGGCCCGGCATTGTGCCCCCGCGAGGTCCTCTGCCGTGATGCCGACGGTCCAGCCCAGGCGGGAGGCCATCGAGACGATCTGGTCCGTGGTATGCACGGCTTTCGGACGCCGGATCTTCGGAATGGCCTGCATGTCCTCAACCTGCTCGAACATTTTCATGGCCGTGACCGTTGTCTTGAGCCTGAGCAACGCATTCAACTCATCGACGAGACCCTGGAAGGACTGGCTGTTCTGCGACATGGCGTGTTTTCCCTGTGAACGGCACAAACCGTAACGCCTCACGTCAGCGTGAGCCAGACCCATTGGACGCGCGTCCCTGCAGACGCTAATTTGGCAGCATGCTCATACAGGAAGATTCAATGCGCATGTTCCTCGCCCTGGCGGCGGTTTCACTTTCACTCACGGCCTGTGCCTCGATGACAGTTGCAAATGACGATCCGAATATCTGGCTTGAGGACGTGCATGGCGAGAAGGCGCTGGCCTGGGTCAAGGGCGAGAATGACCGGACGCTGAAGAGGCTCACCGGTGACAGCCGCTATGACACCTATCGCCGCGAGGCGCTGAAGATATTTACCGCCAAGGACCGCATCCCGCTTCCGGGTTTCCGCGCGGGTGGCATCGACAATCTCTGGCAGGATGCGAAGCATCCGCATGGCGTATGGCGTTCGACCGCGCTGGCCTCGTACCGGACCGGCAAGCCACGCTGGGCAGCCGTTCTCGATTTCGATGATCTGTCTCGCAAGGAGGGGCGGAAGTGGTTCTTCAAGGGGGCTGATTGTCTCGCGCCGGAGGATCGGCTGTGCCTCGTCCGGCTTTCTGATGGCGGAGGGGATGCGATCGAGGTGCGCGAGTTCGATGCGAAGACACGCACCTTCGTGAAGGGCGGGTTCCAGCTTGCCCGGGCGAAACAGTCCGTGGACTTCGTGGATGCCGACACCGTGCTTGTGTCGCGCGCGCTGAACGAGAGCGAGGCGACGGAGTCCGGCTATCCTGCCGTGGTGCGTGAACTCAAGCGCGGACAGAAGATCGAGGAGGCGAAGATCGTGTTCCGCGCAGACCGCAAGGACACGATGGTGTCGACGGATGTGCTGCGGAACCGGGATGGTTCGGTGGCGGCACGGGTGGCCGAGCGCCGTGTCGGCTTCTTCGATGTCGAGCTCTACCTGATTGATGGTCCGAAGCCCGTGCGCGTGGTGATGCCGACATTTGCCTCATTGCGCGGATTTGTTGACGGTCAGATGATCTTCACGGTGCAGGACAAATGGAAGGGCTTCAAGCAGGGCGCCCTTGTCGCGGTGGATCTTGAAGGGGCGCGCAAGGCGCCTGACAGGCCTGAGACGGTTGCGACGCTTGTCATGCAGCCCACGTCTTCGCAGACGATCGATTCCGTCGAGGTCACGCGCGACACCGTTGTCGTGGAGATGCTCGACAACGTGAAGGGTGCCATCGAGGTCTACAAGCGGGATGCTGGTGGGTGGAAGGGGCAGCGCCTGGCGCTTCCCGAGAACTCGTCGCTGACGGTTCGTGCGGCACAGGAATCCGGCTCGCTGCTGTTTGTCACATCCGAGAGTTTCCTCGAGCCGACGCGGCTCTGGTCCATCGACGTGGCGAAGGGCAAGCCGGCACTTGTCACGTCGCTGCCGGCGAAGTTCCGCGCGGGCGGGCATGTCGTGTCCCAGCATTGGGCGACGTCGAAGGATGGCACGAAGATCCCGTACTTCCTTGTGATGCCCAAGGGGGCCAAGGCGGACGGTTCGACGCCCACGCTGCTGTTCGGTTATGGCGGGTTCCAAATCTCGAAGCCACCGGCCTACCTGCCGGAGATGGGCAAACTGTGGCTTGAGCGGGGTGGTGCCTATGTGATTGCCAATATCCGCGGTGGCGGCGAGTTTGGGCCCGCGTGGCACAAGGCGGCCCTGCGCGAGAACCGTCAGCGGGCCTTTGATGACTTTGCAGCGGTGGGCGAGGATCTCATTGCGCGCAAGATCACGTCGCCGAAGCGACTGGGCATCTATGGGCGCTCGAATGGAGGCGTGCTGACGACGGTGTCGATGACGCAGCGTCCGGACCTGTTCAATGCGGTCGTGGTGGAAAGCCCGCTCGTCGACATGCTGCGCTATCACAAGCTGTCGGCCGGCGCGTCCTGGGTGGCCGAGTATGGCAACCCTGATGATGCGGGAGATCGCGCGTTCATTTCGGCCTATTCGGGCTACCAGAAGCTCGCGCCGGGGACGACCTATCCGGAGCCCTATGTCACCACGAATACGGAGGATGACCGTGTTCATCCGGGGCATGCGCGCAAGTTCGCCGCGCGCCTGTCGCAGCTTGGCGCGCCGTATCTCTATTTCGAAAACACCTTTGGCGGGCACTCGAATGATGCGGATCCCGCGATGAATGCGGAGCGTTGGGCCAGGCACTATGTGTACCTGTCCCAGAAGCTGATGGACTGAGCGTCAGCTCTTCTGTTGCTGGCCGCGGGCACGAACCTGCTCGCGGCGGGCCTCGATGGCGCTGGAACTGACGGCCTTGTTGGCAGCACCGGAGAAGCGCCGCTCGGTGTGCAGCGACGTGCCGAAGTCTTCCGCGTAGCCGTCATCGATGAGCTTCTTGTAGGCGGGCAGGCACTCGGGGACGAGGGTCAGCATGTCTGCCGCGATCTTGCGGCAGGTGGGGATCAGTTCTTCTGTCGGAACGATGCGGTTGATCATGCCCCACTCCTGGGCCTGCGCGGCGCTGAGGAAGTTGCCGGTCAGCGACAGTTCCTTTGCCCGATAGATGCCGATCGTGCGCGAGAGTTTCTGGGAGAGGCCCCAGCCCGGCAGGATGCCGACGCGACCATGCGTGTCGGCGAAACGGGCTTCCGGTGCGCAGATGAGGATGTCACAAGCGAGGGCGAGTTCGAAGCCGCCCGTGATCGCGACGCCGTTGATGGCGCCGATCACCGGCTTGGTGAAACGATTCAGCGAGGTGACGGGGTCCTGGGTTTCCACGCTGGCGGAGACCGAGTCGGATCCGCTGCCGAGTTCCTTCAGGTCGAGACCGGCGCAGAAGGCCTTGCCTGCACCAATCAGGATCGCGGCTCGCACGCCCGGATCGCTGTTGAGGCGGTCGAAGGTCTCGGCGATGGCACCGCGCAACTCGCGCGACAGGGCGTTCATCGCCTGGGGCCTGTTCAGCGTGACAAGGGCAACTTCATCCCTGACGTCTACAAGGAGGACCGGATCGGACATTGTTCGTGCTTTCGTGTTTGGCAATTGAAACAGGGTGCCGGGCGATCAGAGGAACTGTTGGCGCAGCTCCGCGCCCAGTCCCAGAAGGCCGCCATCGGAGGCAACGGTAACAAGGTCGAAGCCCTTGTTGAACATGGACTTCGAGTAGGCGGGCGAGACGCAATAGATGCCCGTGCGCTGCTTGTTCGCTTTCGCTACGTCTACGATCCGGTCGATGGCCTTCACGACGACGGGATCGGTCTGGTCCATGCGTCCTTCACGTCCCAGTGAAATGCCGAGATCGGATGGGCCGATATAGAGCATGTCGAGGCCGGGGACGGACGCGATGGACTCTACATTCTCCAGTCCCGCAGCTGTTTCAATCTGCGCGATGGCGAGGACAAGGCTGCTTGACCGTGTCGCGTAGTCCTCTGACAGCAGGCGCGCGCGGTTGGGGCCCATGCTGCGGTAGCCGACAGGCGGATAGCGCAAGGCTCCCACGAATGCCTCGCATTCGGCGCGGTTGTTGATCGTCGGGCAGATGACGCCGAGGGCGCCTGCATCGGCGGCGCGCATGACCTGCGAGGGATCGTTCCAGCCCACGCGCACGAGCGGCACGGTGCGCGTGGTGGAGAGAGCGGTCAGCATCGCCACCATGTCACTGTAGCCGATCACGCCGTGCTGCGTGTCGACGGTGATGGAGTCCCATCCCTGGTGCGCCAGGATCTCGGTTGAATAGGACGATGGAATGGTCGCCCAGACATTGGTGACGGCGCGGCCCGAGGACCACGCCGTCTTCAGAGGATTTTCCTGCATCGGCTCCGCTACATCCTGAATCTCAGGCCAGCATAGGCCGAGATGCCCGGTGATGTGAACGAAAATACTTCCTCGTATTGTTCGTCGAGCAGGTTCTCCACGCGTCCAAAGGCTTCGAGATTGTCGGTCACTTTCCAGGAGCCGTAGGCATTGACGAGGGTGAAAGCACGCAGGGTCGCGAAATCTTCCGGCGTCGCGAAGATGAATTCATTGTCCTGCTGCTCGCCATTGTAGCGGACTCCCAGGCCGAGATAGCCGCGTTCCGAGATCGCGTAGCCGACGTTGAGCGAGCCGGCATGGCGCGGACGGCGGACTTCGTCGAGGCCGTTCTCCTGTGCGTCGGTATAGGTGTAAGCGGCGGAAACAGTCCAGTCACCGAGGCTTGCATCTGCCGTGAGTTCGAGGCCTTGCCGCTCGCTTTTATCGTCGCGGTTCTTTGGCGTGGCAACGAATGTGGGCGGGATGAAATCGGTGAAGATCTCGTCTTCGAGGCGAGCCGAAAACCAGGTTGCTGTCAGTTTCACCTTGCGGTCCAGAAGGTAGTGGTCGATGCCCACGTCCCAGCCCACGGACTTCTCCGCCTTGAGGTCAGGGTTGCCGATGAAGCTCGCCGGATCAAAGCCGAAGAGTTCGAAGTTGTTCGGATTCTTGATTCCAGATCCTGCGGTTGCACGCAGGCGCGTGTCGCCGAAACGATAGCTGACTTGTGCCCGGTATGTGGTCGCGTCCTGGAAGCGTTCATTCTGGTCATGGCGCAAGGCGATCCCGGCATTCAGGTCGCCATACTCCATGTCATAGCTCGCAACCGTTCCGGTGTTCTGGAGCCTGCGGATGTCGTTGACCGGCGTCGGGGCGCCGATGGGCAGGTTCTGGTAGCTCTCCTCTTTCCAGTCGATGGCGCCTGTGAGCTTGTGCTGCACGTCTCCGGTGCTGAAGCTGGCTGCAGCGACGGCACTGATCTTGTCACGATGGCCTTCGGAGAAGAAGGCTGGTGCGCCGAAGGAATAGTTGTAGCGGCTTCCGTCGGTGAAGTTATAGGACAGGCGCGTTTCAAGAACGCCGCCAAAGCCCGTCGCTTCAAGTTGCACGTTGCCATAGACGGCATCCGTGCGGGTGACGTCGTCGCCGTCAATGGCGAGTCCCTGCGTCGGCGACAGGAAATTGAAGTCCTGTGGATCGCCTTCGGCGCGTGTTCCCACCTTGCGGATGAAGGCGCGCAGCTCGATGTCGGGCGTGAAGCGCAGGCCTGCATTGACGAAGTAGGTGCGTTCCCGCGAACCGTCCTCTTCGGCGCCGGCACGCGCGATGTTGGTGCCATCCGTGCTGTGGTACGCAGTGCTGGCATAAATGTCGAAGATGTCAGTGCCGAACGACGCCGATGCGGTGGCTGCCGTGGAGGCGAAGGAGCCGGCTTCAGCCTGACCAGCGAAGGACAGGTCGCCGCGTCCACGCTTCGGAATGACGTTGATGACGCCGCCTATGGCGTCGGAGCCGTAGAGCGCACTCTGGCTGCCACGGAGGATCTCGACCCTCTCGATGTCATTGCCCAGCAGGCCGGCAAAGTCGAATTCACCCTGGAACGGATCGTTGATGTCCGCGCCATCGAGCAGCACAAGCGTGTGATTACCCTCGCTCCCGCGTGTTCTCACCTGAGTAGCGCCGCCGGCACCGCCGGTCCGGCTGATGGCCAGGCCCGGCACGTCGCGCAGGATGTCGGACACATAGAGTGTCTGGCGTTGTTCGATCTGGAGTGCGGAGATCGTGGATACGGCCGTTCCCAGGCGGTCCTCCGGGACCTGTCCGATGCGGCTTCCGGTGATGACGATCTTTTCGACAGTTTCGGCGAGTGACGGCGTTGCCAGGCAGGCCGTCGATGCCAGAAGCACAATTCTTGCTGATGTTCCCATATAGCTCATTGAGGTTCCCCAACCCGTTATGAGCACGCACCTATCCCTGTTGGCGCGCGCGACATATGGCGCCCCCTTGCGAGGGTTCCATGCACACGTCACCGCACCGGAAGGAGCCGTCTCTTCAAGCGCCCGCCGCGCCCTTGAGGGGTGACTACGCTGGCAGGTCTCCTGGCTACACAACCCTACACGGTGGCCGCCTTCCCAATCTTGCGATCAGTGGCATCGTTGGCCTGTGCGTCGTTGCTTACAGTTGCGGGGGCAGCCCCGGACTATCACCGGGTTCCCTTGACCAACGTAACGTCTTCATAGTGGGCACTGATCGGGATGCGGGTCAACTACTCCAAAGGGTGATCTGTGGATGTGCTCGCGCCCAGGGTGAAACGTGTTCGCGTGGGCGGTGTATGATCGGTCAACAAACGAATCCCGGGGCTTCCATCATGAACCTGCAGACCCTTTCGCCGCGTGTGCGTCGCATCCTGTCGGGCGTCGTTGCGCGAGACATGGATAAAGGTGTCTCCGGACGCCTCTCGGATTCTTTTCGGGAAACAGAACGATCGGGACTGATGCTCGCGTCTGCGGTCCGCGCCTTTGCGATTGGCGGAATGATGTTGGCGTTTCTCGTCACGCAACCCTTTACGGGAACGGGTGCTCTCGTTCTCCTCGCCATGGCGGGTGGATTTGCGCTGATCGGCCTGCTGCAGTTCGAGGTTCTGCGGCGGTGGCCGTCTCTGACGTGGGCCAAGTATGCGTTCGTGGCGCTCGATTGCGTCTATCTTTCGGTGTTCCTGGTGCTGCGCCACCCGCTGTCTGCAGACCTTCCTCCTGTCACGCTGGCAGTAAAGGAGGGGGCGCTGCTCTTCTACATTGCGTTCCTGGTGCAGAGCGCCTTCAGCTACTCGCCACGGTTCATCCTGTGGACCGGTGGGTGGATCATGGCGAGTTGGGCCGGCGTCGTGCTTGCTGCCGCGTTGTTGCCGCAGACGACATTCAGCCTTCCTGAGGGAGGTGCCACCTGGGCGGCTTATGGCAATCCGGACTACCTGCCGCTGATCAAACTCGTCTATGACTTTGTCATCTTTTGCTGCATCCTGGCGGGACTTGTGGTTGCTGTCTGGCGGTCGCGCGAACTCGTCAAGGCGGCGGCCATCTCCGAGAAGGCGCGGGCGAACCTGGCGCGACACTTCTCGCCCAAGGTCCTCGATGAACTCAGTACCCGCGAGCAGCCCTTTGGCGCCGTGCGAAGGCAGTCTGCGGCCATCCTGTTTGCGGATATTCGTGGCTTCACGACGAAGTGCGAAACCATGGACCCGGAAGATGCGATCGCGTTCCTGCGGGACTTTCACGGGCGGATGGAGGACGTGATTTTCCGGCACGGTGGAACGCTCGACAAGATTCTCGGTGACGGCTTGCTTGCCGTGTTCGGCATTCCGGATCGCGGTATGGGAGACGCGGGTGATGCGCTGGCTTGCGCATATGACATGACTGAGTCTGTCAGGCTCTGGAATGTCGAGCGCGAGGCGCAGGGCCTGTTCCCGGTCCACATCGGCATTGGCCTGCATTTCGGTCCGGTCATGACAGGTGATGTAGGGAGTGAGCGACTCATGACCTTCACCGTTGTGGGCGACACCGTGAATGTCGCGAGCCGGTTGCAGTCGCTTTCCAAGGAAATTGGCACAATTCTGGTCGCCAGCGAGGCGCTGGTCGCTGCCGTCCGGGAAGAACTGAAGCATGATGCGCAACTTGTCGACGAGTTGACGCTAATCGGACCCCGCCAATTGCGCGGTCGCGAGAGCGAGACGGTGGTCTATGCCCTGCAAACGGATGTACCGCGCGCCAGTGTCTAAACTTCTGACTGTATTTTTCAGAAATTAACGCACGCTGCGGTCGAGTAATTGCAGCGTGCCACTGCGTGTCGAAACTGTCCCCTGTCAGTTGCGCCATCATGAAAAAACTTCCACCCCCGGTCTGTGGCTCTTTGCTTTCAGGCAGTGCAATAACGTCAAACCGAACTGACAAGTATTGCTCATGTCCAAAAAGAACACACATTTCGATCCAGATCCCGATGTCATCCGTTCCGCGTGGCTCATGATCCGTAATCATGGCGAGCGCGCGATGCGTGAAGCAACGCGTCAGCAGCAGGCGATGATCAAGCGTGGCGACACGCGCGGCATCAGCCTGTGGTGGTCCATCGGTCAGGCGATCCAGGAACTGCGTCGCACGAAGCGCGCGCCGCATGAGCCGCTGAACTAGTTCAGGGGACAGGGTCGGCGGGGATACCAGCATCCCTGCCGTGGCGCCTGTTTCTGCGGTACCCGCGGGTAGCCTGGCGCGTGAGGCGCGGACTTTAACCTGCCCGTAACCACGACCCATAAGCCCCGAGCAAGCCGTGTCTGCTTTAATGGCGGACCAATCTTGCGGGTTCGTGATGACGCAGCACTCAGAGACTCCCTTCGACGCCAGCGATCCGATGAAATCGTTCTGGCTTGCCGTGCATTCGCTGCGCGAGGAGTTTGTACCCGCCAACCCCACTGAAGCCCGCCTGACCCTGCACAAGGTGCGCATGGCCATGGCGAACCTGAAAGTGGGCATGAACAGCATGCCTGTGCTGATCATCGCCGTGGCATGGCTGCATTCCACCTGGTCACCGTGGACGCTGTGTGCAGCCTGGGCCGTTTTCACGATTGCAGTCTGGTCACTGGGTCTGGTGCCTGTGCGCCGCGTCTTGTCCGATGAGGGCCTCAACCTGAATGCCTGCGAGGTCATCCGGACGCTTCTCTGGCGCATGGGTGCCTTTGTCGCCGTATTTGGAAGCCAAGGTTTTATCTTCTTCGTGCCTGGTGACCCCATCAATCAGATGTGCGTCGTGCTGATACTGATCGCCTCGTCGACTGCGGCCTGCATGACGGCGGCATGGCTTCCGATCAGCCTGATGCAGGCCGGATACTATGTCGGGATCGCGATGGCTCTCTTCATTGTCCAGGGTGATCCCATCAGCCTGACGCTGGCTTTCCTGTCGGTGTTCTATCTGCTGATCCTCGGCGCCATGGTCGCCGGCATGCATGCCTATAGTGCCCTGGCGCTGACGCTGTCCGACCACAAGGATCGGCTCATCCGTGAGCTCCAGCATTCAAACCAGGTCAAGAGCGAGTTCCTGGCCAACATGAGCCATGAGCTTCGTACGCCGATGAATGCCATTCTCGGTTTCTCGGAAGTCATCAAGGACGAAGTGCTGGGTCCCAATGGCCGGCCTGACTACCGGTCCTATGCTGCGGACATCCATTCGAGCGGATCGCATCTGCTTACGCTGATCAATACCATTCTCGACCTGTCGAAGATCGAAGCCGGCAAGTTCGAACTGCACGATGAAGAAGCCAGCATGCAGGAGATTGTCGAGGATGCGCTGCGTATCCTCCGGCTGAAGGCCGGGCAGAAGGGCGTTACCCTGATCAACGAGATCCCGTCCGGGATCACGCTGCAGGCGGACGCGTCAGCGATGCGTCAGGTTGCGCTCAACCTGATCTCAAATGCCGTGAAGTTCACACCGGCCGGTGGCAGCGTGCGTGCGTCGATTGAGACGCCGGGCGACGCGCTGAAGCTGGTGGTGACGGATACGGGTTGCGGCATCAGGCCGGAAGACGTGGAGAAAGTGTTCGAGACTTTTGGCCAGGGTCGTCACGACGTCGCCAATCTCGAGCAAGGCACGGGACTTGGACTTCCAATCTCGCGCGGGCTGATGCGCGCGCATGGCGGCGACCTTACGCTTGCCAGCGCACTTGGCCAGGGAACGCGTGTCACTGCGTCATTCCCGCTGTCG
>JBILMZ010000112.1:0-11263 GCA_044375275.1 Micropepsaceae bacterium
ACCAGCGTGTCGCCGCCGGGGCCTGACTTCTTCATGAGGCTGTAGCGCGGGTCGACGACCTGGTCGAAGGCTGCCTGGATGAGCTGGCCGCGGATGTTGCTGTAACCCTGCGCCATCGGCAGGCTGGGTTTGTTGTCCCAACGGTAGATCAAAAAATAGAAGGAGGGGCCGCAGGCCTCGCCCGAACACTCGAACACCGGCTGGAAGCCTTTCTTGACCACCTCATCACGGTAGTTCTTGAACACTTCCAGCGAAGATCGTCCGACAGGCGAGATGTAGGCCGTTCGTGTCACCTTTCCCTGGGCCGTGACGGTCTTCTTGAATTTCTTCTTGTTGTCGTAGTACTGGCCTTCGGCCGGGCCGGACGGCAGCGTGAGCTCGTCGAAGGCCTTGACCGTCTGCCCGAGGATGAATGAACCCTCATAGCGGCCCGTCGCCGGATGGTCCGCGGCCTTGGGGGCGTCCGTTTCGGCCTCGGAGACATAGCGCGGGTCAGGCGCAGCCACGGCGGCGGTGGTAAGGGTGAGCATCGCAAAGGCCAGCAACCGCAAGTTCAATCGCATCGTTCTCTCTCTCGTCTGTCCAGGGTGCTGATTTATTGTGGCAAAGGAATCACGACAAGATATGCTCGTCACACCGGATCTGGAAACCAATGAGATAATCGCGGTTTTTCAGTTATTTGTGACACGAACTGCAGGTGATTCGTGATGGGTAAGGCGTTCGCCGTGGCCGGGAGCCAGGGCGCGGAATTGTTGCACTCTGCTACCGTGACGTCGGGCACAGACCCGATTGTAGCCGGCGCAAAGGCGCGGCCTGCTGATCGCAAGGACGCAAAGCCCATCGACCTGAGCATCATCATCCCGACACTCAATGCCGGCGCCCTGCTGGGCGAGACTGCACATGCCCTCCAGGAAATCACCGAGGTGCTGAATGTCGAGATCATCGTGGCAGACGGCGGGTCGTCGGATGACACGCTCAAGCGGGCCGAAGCGCTGGGACTGAAGACGATCGTGTCCCCACGTGGGCGCGGCACACAGCTTTCGCATGGTGCACGGGAAGCGCGCGGCCGCTGGCTTCTTTTCCTTCACGCGGATACGACGCTTGAACCCTTCTGGTCCACGACTGTGACATCCTTCATCCGCAACAAGTCCAACGCGATGAAGGCTGCGCACTTCACGCTGGCGCTTGATGACGCGTCCAATGCCGCGCGGCGCGTGGAAGTTCTGGCGAACTGGCGTGCGCGCCGCCTTGGCCTTCCCTATGGCGACCAGGGGCTTCTCATTTCGCGCCAGTTCTACAACGCGCTGGTCGGCTATCTCGACATTCCGATCATGGAAGACGTGGACATGGTGCGTCGCATCGGCCGGCGTAACCTGGTCGAACTTCCCGCCACCGCCACCACGTCTGCCGCGCGCTACAGGCGGGATGGCTATTGGCGCCGGCCGATCCGCAACCTGATGATCCTGTCGCTCTACTTCATGGGCGTTTCACCAAGGCGCCTTGCCAGGCTTTATGGATAGGCCGATTGTCTTCATCTTTGCACGTGCGCCGCGCTACGGCTCTGTGAAGACGCGCCTGGCGCGCGACATTGGCGCGGCTGAGACCCTGCGCTTCTACAGAAACACGCTGCGCGGTGTCGCGAGACGGCTCGCCTCAAGCGGGCGACTTGATGTTGTGCTCGCCGTCACGCCGGACAAGGCTGCCACTGACGCCGGCTGCTGGCCCGCCAGGCTCGCGCGCGTCGCGCAGGGGCGTGGCGACCTTGGGCAACGCATGGTTCGCGTCCTCAAATGTGCGGGGTCCCGGCCGGCCATCGTGATCGGCAGCGACATCCCCGATGCGAACGCTGCGCTTGTCCTGGACGCGGCGCGCGCCCTGGGTCAGAGGCGCTTCGTGCTTGGCCCGACGCAGGATGGTGGCTACTGGCTCATCGGTGCGCGCCATCCGGCAAGGCTCGCGCGGCGTCATCTGGATGGCGTTCGCTGGTCGACACCGCATGCACTGGCAGACACCGTCGCGAAGCTGCATGACGTCAGCCTGCTGTCGCGAATACTCACGGACGTCGATGATGGCCGCGACTACTTACTGATCAAGAACCGCCAGAGCCTTCAGCAACGCGTCCACGTCTGATGCATCCTGGTAGATGCTGAACCCGATGCGCAGCAGGTCGCCCCTGTGATCGACGATCACGTTGCGGTCGCGCAGGCGCGCATCGATCATTCCCGCCTTTGATGTCCTGAACGACAGGAACCGGCCGCGCGATGCCTGAACCGGCTGGACCAACTGCTGCACCGACAGCAGCCCTCCGGCGGTCGCCAGGTTGTCCAAAAGCCTGGCCTGCAGCGCCCAGCTATGGGTCGCCATGGATGCTGCATCCTGTCCGGTCGCCACAAGCCAGTCCATGGCGGCATTCAGCCTGTACAGTCCAGAAGGATCAAAGGTGGCCCCGTAAAACCTCGCACCGCCAGGTCCGTAGGCAACGGTGTCGTCGCGCTCGGCTTCAAGGGCGCCGAACTCGGCAAACCAGCCGGTTGCCCTGGGCCTCGGGATGAAACCGTCGGGACAGTGCATGAAACACACGCCCTCGCCCGCCATGGCGTATTTGTAGCCGCCTGACAGATAGAAGATCCTTGAAGACAGGCGTGACAGCGATACCGGGATCGCCATGAAGGCGTGATAGCCATCAATCACCACCGGCGTATCCGCATCCGGCACGAAGGCTGCGATCCTGTCCAGATCCGTCGTGTGCAGCGCGTGACCTGTGTTGAAGAAGACATGGCTCAGCCAGACCAGGTCCCATGATCCCTCCTCTGCCAGCGCCCTGCAGAAGCGCTCGACAAAACTGTCAAAGGGCGCCACGGGAATGCGCGTCACCTTGACCTGCCCTTCTTCCTCCAGCCGCGCCATCTGCCGCGAGAATGAATGGAACTCGCTGTCGGTCGTAATCACCCGCCAAACCTTGCCCGACGGGAGCGACCAGAGGATGCGGAGCAGGAAATCATGGGTGTTCGGCGAGAAGCACAGTGTGTCTCCGCGCGGCAATCCGAGGTGACCCGCTATGTGGCGCTGCGCTTCGGGAATGACTTCCGAAAACACTTTCTCCCACTTCTGGTCGAGATCGCGTGCCGAGTCTTCCCAATAGGCCACCTGCGCGTCGAATGTTGCATCCGGCCATGGGTGGTGACTGTGCGCGGCGAAGTGCAATGGCGCGCCCGGGCGCCCCAGTGTTCTTGAAAAATGTGACTTGAGGCTGCGGATCACGGGTCAGTCCTCGTAGCGGTAGCGCATGAGCTTGCGCACTTCTTCCGGCAATGGCGGCAATGCCGAACGTGGTATCAGGAACGTGGCAATCGCGAAGAGATCGCCATAGACGCGATGACGCTCTGCTGTCGCCTTCAGGTAGTCGTAACCGGCCGAACCACCCGTTCCCACCTTTCTTCCCAGCATGCGCGACACCATCAGTGCGTGGCGAAGACGCCAGAGCGCCAGGTTCTCGTCGATGTCCATGAGAGCCTTCAGCATCCTGAAGCCGCCATGGGCAGCGGGCTCGTCGCGATAGAGGAACAGGAACAGGGCTGCCTGCAGCGCGCGGCGCGACAACGTCCAGGCGCCGTCAGCCTTCAACTGCGCGTAACGCGTGTCATCGAGAAGTCCGTCGAACATCTCGCGGGAACGCTGCAATGAGGCGACCTGTACCGATTTTTCCGCATCCGACAGATGCGGGTGCGACCGGATGCGCTCTAGGTCGCTGCCGAGCATGCGATTCAGCGCGTCCCTGTAGGCATCGCGGAAACGAAACCCGCCAATGTCCATGAAGGGTGTGCGCGAGAGCCACGCATCAATCCGGTCCCTGAGCGACGGGCTTTCCTCGGCCGTCCGCAGACGCTTCTGCGTGTCGGTGTCGAGCGCCTGCTCGAAGCTCTGGTTGTTGAACTCAAGCCGCGCGTCCCTCCGCAATCCCAGCCTGATCTCGAGGAGCCTGAACTGCTCGCTCTGGAAGCCGGAACTCGGGATCAGCAAATCACGGAACTCCAGAAAGTCCATGGGCGTCATGGTCTCGAGAATGTCCACCTGGGAGACCAGCAACTGCTCGATCTTCACAATGCGCTCGGCGGCGTGCACGGCGCGGCCCAGCTCCGCATCGTCAACCGACGGCTTGCTGAATATGCCCAGTACCAAATCCAGTTCGTGCAGGATCTGCCGGAACCAGAGTTCATAGGTCTGATGGATGATGATGAACAGCATCTCGTCATGTGCGGGCTTTCCGGCGCGCACACTTTCGGGGTGCTGAAGAGCGAGAAGTCCGGGAATGTTCAGGTAGCTTGTGTAATCCATACTGTCCCTAACCGGAGGTTTCACTGCGTGGTTTACAATATGACAATGAGGCCGGCTTCGGGCCGCGATACTGCCATTGATCGCAACAACTAGTCCTTCCGGACGCAACTGGCAAATGTCCGATTAATTTGAATGCAACGCAAATATGAGACTTTCCAGCCTCCCGTTACTTCCGGAGACTGACATGGCGCACATTCTGGTGATTGATGACGATGAGCTGTTCGTCAAGCTCATGTGTCATTCGCTGAAACAAAAGGGACATACAATAGAATTTGCCCTTGACGGCCAACAGGGGTGGAAGACGTTCTGCAATGGAAAATTCGATGTCATCGTATGCGATATCGTCATGCCAGCGCAGGAAGGCTTCGAGACCATCAAGCGCATCCGCCAGCAGGACACGGATGTCGGCATTGTCGCCATATCCGGCGGGCTGAGCCGCTCCCTGCCCTCGAATCTGGACGTGCTCGACATCGTCTCCAAGCTGGGCGCGAATGAGACGCTCAAGAAACCCTTTCCCCTCAGCGAACTCGCGGCATGCGTCGAGCGTGTGCTGACGCGTAACCAGCCGCAGGCGCAGGTGGGCTGAGGGCCCTTGCCACCTCATGATGATTTCGCGCCTGCTCCCGCAGTTCTTTCGGCTGGAACACCATAACCGGTTGCGCCTGCTCTATGCGGCCGTCGTGTTTCTGGCCGTCTCGGTTGTGGCGTCAAGCCTGTGGCTGCTGACAAGCATTGCCTCCAATTTCTCGTTCTCGATCGCCGGGTCACGGGAATGGGACGAGTTTGATACGCGCGTTGCGCAGATGATGCGCACGCTGGGCGAAATCGACTCCGCTGTCGACAATGCGGCGGCGCTGGACCTCAACAGGCTCAGTACCGAGCAGATCGAACTGTCGAGCGCCGAGTTCACCAAGCACTTCCAGTCACTCATCCTCGAGCTGGCTGAAGAAACCCAGCACGGGCACACGATGGTGCCCGACTTCAAGTCTGCCCTCAACCAGAGTGCGCATGCTGCAAGGCTGTTTCACGGGGAAGCGCGCGTCATGGCGCTCTTGCCAGCGGCAGCGATCAGTTCGGAGCGCCTCGAACAGCTTGCCGCCGTCAGCCGTGCCTATCGCCTCGCGCGGTTGAAGCTTGAGAAGGCACGCGAGATCATCCGGCAGGAGAAGGATCTCTGGTGGCAGGAGCAGGGTCAATTCGTCGATGCCATCCACTCAAGACAATGGGTTGTCGCACTGTTGATCTCTGGCATCATCGCCCTCCTTGTGGGCTTTGGCCGGTCACTCGAACTCCGTCATACGCAGACGCTCAAGCAATTGTCCGAAGCCGAAGAAGCCCGGGAACAGGATTCAAGCAAACTACAGGACAGCGAGGCCCGACTGGCTGCCACCGAAGAGCGTGTGCGTTACCTGATCGAGAATGTCGACGAAGTTTTCTACACCTGCCGGGCAGACGAAGACTGGACGGCGACCTATCTCAGCCCCTCGTTCGAGCGCATGACGGGTTATGCCGTCGACGACGTGCTTGGCAGCAAGCAGCTCGCCCTTGGGGACCTCGTACACCCGGATGATCGCGAGATCTGCAGGCGCGTAGCCGCCGAAGCCAAGGGACGTCCATTCGAGATGACGTATCGCCTCGTCACCAAGTCGGGCGACATCAAGTGGATCTTCGAGCGCGGCAGGCTTGCAAATGACCTATCTGGCGGCCACAGGTTCATCTCCGGGTTCATGACGGACATCTCCGTCCAGAAGAAACTTGAACTGGCGGTCAACGAACGCGATGCGCGACTTGCCGCCTTCGCGCAGTCACTGGAAGGTATGATCTACAGGGCCGAAACGCAGTTTCCGTTCGTCATACGGTATGTGAGCGCCGGCTCGATGCAGCTTCTGGGTCTCTCGCCGAAAGAAATTGAGGGCGAGGCCTCACCCGTGCTGGGCATTCTCGTGCCGGGTGATCGGTTTCGCTACATGAAAGAGTTGCGCACCGCCTGCCAGTCAATGCGCCCCTATTCCATTGAGTACCAGGTGGTGCGTGCAGACGGTGAGCGCCGGTGGCTGCTCGAGCGCGGGTGCGCGACCGAGCCTGACCAGAACGGCTATCCGAAGTACATTGACGGGCTGATCTTTGACATCACCGAGCAGCAGGACCTGCGGGAGCAACTTGCACGACGTGAAAAGCGCTTTGCGTCAATGGCAGCTCACTTCGATGGCATCATCTTCAGGATGTGCCTGAACGACAAGCTCAAGATGGAGTATGTCAGCCCGGGCGTGAGCAAACTCTGGGGCGTGGACCAAAAGGCCGCTACCGGCAAGCGTTCCAGGACACTCGAATATTGCCATCCGGATGACCTCCCGGGCTATCTCGAGAGGGTGTCGCGCGCCAGTCTCGCGAACGAACCCTACCAGGCCGAGTATCGACTTTTGATGCCTGACGGGACCGTCCGCTGGATGCTCGAACGCGGCACCGTGACGGACCAGGATGAAAACGGTGTCGTCAGCCACATCGAGGGCTTCATCGTCGATGTCAGCGAGCAGCAGAAGTTGCGCGATGAACTTCATGCCAGTGAGCGCCGGATCACAGCCATTGCTGACAACATCGACGGCGCACTCTTCCGCATGCGCCTGTCAGACCCTCCAATCATGGAGTACTGCAGTCCGGGCATCAAGAATCTGACAGGGATGGAGGCTTCTAGCCTGATCGGCAAGCCACCGATCAGTCATACATTGATGCATCCCGAAGATGTCGAACGCCACAAAGTCACCGTTGCCAACGCCCTGCAAAAGCGCGAGCCTTATGAAATCGAGTTTCAGTTCGTGCTTCCAGGCGGCGAAATCAAGTGGATTCTCCAGCGTGGCGCGGGTACCGAGCATGGCGACGATGGCCAACCGAAATACCTCGAGGGATTCTCGATTGACATCACGGCGCGCAAGGAGATCGAGCGCGCCCTCGAGCAGTCCAAGGAGTCAGCCGAAGCGGCCAATCGCGCGAAATCCGACTTTCTGGCAATCATGAGCCACGAGATCCGCACGCCCATGAACGGCGTGCTGGGCATGACCAGCGTGCTGCTTGAAACGCCGCTTTCGCCCGAGCAGCATCGCAGCGCCACGACCATACGCGATTCCGCCGAAAGCCTCCTGCACATCATCAACGACGTCCTCGACTTCTCGAAGCTCGAAGCGCAAAAGATGGAGTTCGAGGAGATCGCCTTCGACCTGCATTCGCTGCTCGATTATTCGATCGAGATTGTCCAGCCGCGCGCGAAGGCGAAGGGGTTGGCGCTCATGCTGGACATCGCGCCGGACGTGCCACGCTACCTGATGTCCGATCCCGGACGCATCAGGCAGGTTGCCCTCAACCTCCTCGGAAACGCAGTCAAGTTCACGACCCACGGATCAGTCACGGTCGGGGTAACAGTTGCGTTCCATGACGGCAAGCGGCGCCTGCGCGTCGAGGTGATTGATACGGGTGTTGGCATTCCTGGTGACAGGCTTGACCGACTGTTCCGGAGCTTCTCGCAGACCGATGCTTCGGTTTCCCGCCAGTACGGCGGCACCGGCCTCGGGCTGGCGATTTCGAAGAAGATCACCGAGTGCATGGGCGGATCCATCGGCGTTCAAAGCGTGACTGGCCAGGGATCCACTTTCTGGTTTGCCGTGCCAGTCACGGAGGCCAGCGCCGAGGATGCCGCTCGCTCATCTGGCCATGCACATGCCAGCGAGGTGGCGGCCGCCCTTTCTTCCATCGCCGCGCTTGGTCGTCCGCTGCGCCTGCTCGTGGCCGAGGACAACGCCACAAACCAGCTCGTGGTCAAGTCGGTCCTTGCGAAGTTCGGCATCGTACCCGACTTTGCGGGCAACGGTCTCGAAGCCATCGACGCCGTCATGCGGCGCCCTTACGACATCATCCTCATGGATGTGCATATGCCGGAGATGGACGGCCTCTCTGCCGCGAAGGCCATACGTGCGATGCAGGGGCCGGAGTCACAAACTCCCATCATCGCGCTTACTGCCAATGCGTTCAGCCAGGACATCGAACTATGCCGGCGCGCCGGCATGAATTCCCATGTTGGCAAACCCTTCAGGACCGAAGATCTCATTGCTGCGCTTGGGGACGCGCTGCAATCACGAAGCCGGTTCGTGCCTGTTCCGAAGCCTGCCGGCTGTTCGCTGGCGGACACTGGTGCAGGTATCATCGACGCCCCTGCCCTCGACATCGACGTGATCGAGAAGTTCAGGGCCGATTCCGGGGAAGAGATGCTGCAGTTGCTGATCGAGACATTCCTTCCTGACGCGGCTGCCAAGCTTGAGAGACTGGTGGAGATCGCAGGCCAGCCTTCATCTCCGGAGACCACGACCGAAGCCGTGCGGCTTGCGCACTCGCTCAAGTCTTCGAGTGCGATGGCAGGGGCCATGCAGCTTTCCGTGACGGCAAAGGCGGTCGAGAAGCGCCTTCATGATGACGGCGCCGTCCTGTCATCAGAGGAAACCACGTCGATGCGTGATGCGTTTGCGGCCTATGCCGACGGGCTCAAGGAGCGGGGTCTCGCCGCGTAGTACTGCCTGATGGTTGCGGGCGATCGAATACGGTGAGCAGACCTCGCGTTACGGCTCCCGGAAACACACTGTTATGCGTTTCACCCTCGTAGACGCGCATCGTGACCTGAAGCCCTGGAATGCCGCGGCGGCGCAGCTTCTTCACGAGTTCCGCCAGATCGTCTTCCATGTTCTGGTTTTCGTTTGCGCCAACGGCATAGAACACGCGGGCGCGCGGACGGATGCCTGATCGCGCGGCCGCTTCTTCCATGGTCAGCGCCGTGCGGTTTGCGTACCAGAGTGACGGGCTGACAGCGATGTAGCGCTGGAACAGCGACGGCTCGGTGAGCAGGACATAGGTCGCAAACAGCCCACCGTAGGAATGGCCAATCAGTGTTCGGTCGTCGGGCGTCACCGGAAATCGGCTTTCAATGAACGGGATGAGTTCGCGCGCGAGGAAGGCACGGAACTTCGGCGCGCCGCCGGAGACCTTCTGGTACTCGGCTCCGTATCCGCCGTCCGGGGCGTAGACGGGCGTGTAATCGCGTGTGCGGTTCATCCGGTAGGTCTCGCGATTTGAGGCCGCGCCGGGATAGGCGATCGCCACGAGGATGACCGGCGGCATGTCCTCTCGTTCGACGAAATGGCGAACGATGTTGCGCACGAGGGCGAAGGAATAGTCAGCGTCGAGCATGTAGACGACGGGATAGGTGCGGCCTGTCTTGAGGTATCCGGGAGGTGTCGCGATGAAGAGCTCGTAGCGGGCGCCTGTTTGCTTCGAATGGAGACGTGCGACCTTTGTATCGGGGATGGCGTAGGGCTTTGCTTGGGATTGCGTCACGTATGACACGCAGAGCGTGATCGCCAGAAGCGCCGCAAGTGCCGCTCTCGTCATTCTGTCATCAGGGGCGCAAAGAAGAACAGATCTACGCCTATCATCACAGGCGAGGCATCTCCTTGCGCAGCAGAGCGAATGCTGTGCATTCCGCGCTCAAAGTCCTTTTCCGACAGGCGTATCAATGTCGAATCCGCACGGAACGCCGCCTTGGTTGCCAGCTCATTCAAATTTTCAGCCATTTTGTGCTGCACTGTTTCGTGACTGATCAATGAGAAGCGGTTCAATGTGAATGCATCTACAATGTCTTTAGCTGAAGGAAGCATATCAAGCGACGACTGATAGTTCGGAAAGAACGACAGGTATGGCGACCCATTCTCCCGAGTGCTGTTTCGAATGCACAAAACGCCGGATTCGCGCAATACACGCCTGCATTCCCTTGCGACCTGTACACGATCCCGAAAATGATGGAATGACATTGATGCGAAGATCATGCCGGCGCTCGCATCACGGCAGGGAAGACACTCACCTGCCCCTTTGACGAAGCTGACGAGGCCACTTGCAGGCTTGGCACGAGCTTCTGCGAGCATTTTCTCTGATGGATCGATGCCAACAACACTAGTCTTGAATTGCTCGGCGAGAGCCGAGGTAAAGCGCCCAGTGCCGCATCCCAAATCGACAATGGCTTCAACCGAGCGCCCACCGAGCGCGTCAGCTATTCGGGCCAGCCACAAGTCCAGCATGCCGTCGGGCAGCGTGCGGCCCCGATCATAGTTATCGGGCATCGTCGTCTGATCGTAGTCCATGCGGTCAGCTTAACATAAACAAAGGGCCCCGGTGAACGCCGGAGCCCTTCGTTTTTCTGATGGATCCCCGCCTGCGCTGGGATAAGGCTTTGCGGCGGTCGCGTCGCGACCGCTCGCAAGCGCCTTACATGTCCATATCCATTCCGCCCATGCCGCCCATGCCGCCTGGCATGCCGCCGCCCTTCTTGGACTCCGGCTTTTCAGCGATCATGGCTTCGGTCGTGATCAGGAGACCAGCAACCGACGAGGCGTTCTGGAGAGCCGTGCGGACCACCTTCGTCGGGTCGATGATGCCCGAGTCGATCAGGTCGCAGTACTCTTCCTTCTGCGCGTCGAAGCCAGCCGTCGTCGACTTGCCTTCGAGCAGCTTGTTGACGACCGGGGAGGCCTCAACGCCAGCGTTCTCGAGGATCTGGCGGATCGGGGCCTGGATCGCCTTGCGGACGATGTTGATGCCGTTCGTCTGGTCATCGTTGTCGCCCTTGAGGCCTGCCAGCGACTTCGTCGCGTAGAGCAGGGCCGTGCCGGCGCCCGGGACGATGCCTTCTTCAACCGCAGCGCGGGTGGCGTTCAGCGCGTCATCAACGCGGTCCTTGCGCTCCTTCACTTCGATTTCCGTCGCACCGCCGACGCGGATGACTGCAACGCCGCCGGCGAGCTTCGCCAGACGTTCCTGCAGCTTTTCCTTGTCGTAGTCGGACGTGGTTTCCTCGATCTGCGCCTTGATCTGGGCGACGCGATCCTGGATGTCCTTC
>JBILMZ010000307.1:0-3099 GCA_044375275.1 Micropepsaceae bacterium
CGGGCCGCAAAGAAGAAATCAAAGGAGTAGGTCCGGAGGTGTGGAATTGTAGGGATCGTCGGGCGTGAAGATGCGGCGTACACCATTCTGGACTCGCTCAAGCGTCTGGAATACCGGGGCTATGACTCGGCGGGCATTGCCACGCTGGTAAAGGGTCGGATCGAGCGCCGTCGCGCGCCGGGCAAGCTTTCGGGGTTGGACAAGGTGTTGCGCGAGTTGCCGCTGCCCGGATCGACGGGGATCGGGCACACGCGCTGGGCCACGCACGGCGTACCGAACGAGACGAACGCCCACCCGCATGTGTCGGACCGGGTTGCTGTCGTGCATAACGGCATCATCGAGAACTTCCACGAGCTTCGCGAAGAGCTGGAGAAGAAGGGACACGTCTTCCACACGGAGACGGATACGGAAGTCTCGGTTCACCTGATCACGGAGTACCTGAACCAGGGCCTGACGCCCGAGAAGGCCGCGTCTGCTGCCATCAAGCGCCTGAAGGGCGCCTACGCGCTGGCCATGATCTTCACGGGCGAGGATGGGCTCATGATCGGTGCGCGATCCGGGCCGCCGCTGGCCGTTGGCTATGGCCAGAAGGAGATGTTCCTGGGGTCGGATGCGTTCGCGCTGGCACCGCTGACGAACCGGGTTGCCTATCTGGAAGATGGTGACTGGGTCGTGCTGAAGCCGGACAGCGCCACGATCTATGATGCGCAGGACCGGCCTGCCAATCGCGAGATCCAGACCACGAGCGTTTCGGCGAGCCTTGTCGACAAGGGTTCGCACCGCCACTTCATGGCGAAAGAGATCTTCGAGCAGCCGGAAGTGATCGGCAACACGCTGAACACGGTCATCAATGCGGTGACACAGTCTGTCTCGTTGCCCAAGATGCCATTCAATTTTGCGTCGCTTCCCAAGACGACCATGATTGCGTGCGGAACCGCGTCCTATGCGACACTGGTTGCCAAGTACTGGTTCGAGAGCATTGCCAAGATGCCGGTCGAGATCGACGTGGCGTCCGAGTTCCGCTATCGCGAGGCGCCGCTGCCGCAGGGCGGCCTGGCGCTGTTCGTGTCGCAGTCGGGTGAGACGGCGGATACGCTGGCTGCTCTGCGCTACTGCAAGGAAAAAGCGCAGCATATTGCGTCTGTGGTGAACGTGCAGGGTTCCTCGATCGCGCGTGAGTCCGAGGTGGTGTTCCCGACGCATGCTGGCCCCGAAATTGGCGTGGCTTCGACGAAGGCGTTCACCTGCCAGCTGACGGTTCTTGCAGCGCTTGCGATTGCGGCGGGCCGCGCCCGCAACACGATCTCGCGCGATGCCGAGATCCGGCTGACGCGTACGCTGATGGAAGTGCCGCGTCATATCGTGACGCTGCTGCAGCAGGACCCGATCTATCTGGCGCTGGCGCAGGAACTGGCGAAGGCGCGGGACGTGCTCTATCTGGGCCGCGGCTTGTCCTATCCGATCGCGCTTGAGGGCGCGCTGAAGCTCAAGGAAATTTCCTACATCCACGCGGAAGGCTATGCCGCCGGCGAGATGAAGCACGGGCCGATTGCGCTGATCGACGAGAATGTGCCGGTGGTCGTGATTGCGCCTTATGACAGCCTGTTCGACAAGACCGTGTCGAACATGCAGGAAGTCATGGCGCGCAAGGGCAAGGTGATCCTGGTGTCCGACAAGCGCGGGCACGAACTGGCCGGCAACAAGGTCTGGGCGCGCATCGAGGTGCCGGAGGTTGATCCGTTCATCACGCCACTGCTGTACTCCGTTCCCATCCAGCTGCTCGCCTATCACACGGCGGTCGTGAAGGGCACGGACGTCGACCAGCCGCGTAACCTGGCGAAGTCGGTGACGGTGGAGTAAGCGGATCTCATCGAAAGGGCGTCGGTGGAAGATGACACTACCGCCGAATCCCGGTCGGTGTTTTTCGCTGTTCTGGGCCATTTCTGATTCCTGAAGATGACACTTTCGTCGTTGTTTTGACGATTGAACCGTGAAGGCTGCGGGATCGTTTCCTTGTGGTTCCGTTGTCCTGCCATGTGGGCAGATTCCGGGGCACTCCCCCGCCTTTGCCATTTTCGCGCGGAGCCTGCGAGGCGGCCGCGAGCGCTTTTTTGCGCCGGGTTCGCCGGGAGAAGATTCAACTGTCAAGTCGCAGCCGGAACTGCTGGTGCCAGCCGGTCCGGAAAGTGACTGGAACATAAAGAGAACTTATGGCAAGTGCAAGTGCGACCTGGGACCGCGGGCGTCCCGCCCGCTCTTTGCATGCACGCGCAGGGCGCTTGTGTTGCCTGTCGCAGAGTCTCTGGGTGGCCGGTTCGCGCTGCCACGCGGCCATGACACCGCTCATTGTCATCCCGGGCGTTAGGTGAGCCCGACTGCGGAGCAGTTGGGTGCGAGCCTTGCGACCCGGGACCCAGAGACGACGCGTGTTAGATGGGTGTCTGACCCCGATACTCGTGCTACGGTAACGCGACGGGTGTGCATCGATGAGGTGCTTCATCCAGAATCTTATGAGCGGAGTTTGTCGTTGAAGTTGTCGCTTTTCATTGGCTGCGAGATTTTGATTTTTGCGCTGCTAGCTTGCTTGCTGCTGGTGACGCTGCTTTGGCAGCCAATGTGGGTTTGGCTTCTTGCGCCGTCAGCGATGCTTGCAGGGTTTGTGGCGATCATGTTTTTGGTTCAGAGCAATCGGCCTTTGGCGCAGGCGTTGGTGTTGCTCTGTCCGATCACTTACACGGTTTGGTGGTTTGGGCTCGGTATTGCCCTGCAGTCTGGTCCAAGTGATGGCTTCATCATCGCAGTCTTCGGTTACTATGCTGCGGGCGCCCTGCTTCTTTGGCTGCATCTGCTATTGAATGCGAGGATGCATAGGGCTTGAGGTCAGTTCGGATGCTGGTCTTATGCGGTGACAAGATGAAAGCATTCTGCCTCTAACCGATTGTGGATTGGGTGGCTAGTCTTGTCCTCACCCGTCACGCCGCTTGCGCGGCGTGCCACCCTCTCCAGCGGAGCTCTACCCTATGCACACAAGTTTTGGCGGGTTTTCGCGACGTAGTGACTCATGCATGTGATTTTTGTCGTCGGTCAGCAGACTTGGTG
>JBILMZ010000308.1:0-3095 GCA_044375275.1 Micropepsaceae bacterium
GGCTGCCAGTCGAGGGCTGCAGCCTGCGCGAAGGACGATGCAAACAGGAGAGCGGCGCCGAGACATGCGCGCCAGATCGAGATCATGCCGAACCCAGCTTTGTGTGATGTCCCAGATTGGGGGAATCAGACGGCTGGCACTACTACCCAGTGGTCGAGTTCCAGAATAACGCTCGGGAGAAAATTCCCATCCGGCAACTTGTCCGGGAACGCCTCGCAACCCTGATCCTTGGTGGCGATTGTCCGCAACCGCAACGCGCCCCATCCTGGCGCCTGTGGCAGATCCGCCTTGCCCAGGATTTCGCTCCAGGCATAGACGGTGTCGCCTGCGAAGCATGGCGCCACGTGGCGACCACCGTTGATCGCCGACACGAACCAGGCATTGCCCAGACCGTTGAAGCTCATGGCCCGGGCGATCGAAATGACGTGGCCGCCATAAACGATGCGCTTGCCGAAACGCCCTGCACGTTCGCTGTGGGCGTTGAAGTGAACGCGCGCGTTGTTGTGGTAGAGGCGCGTCGCCAGCATGTGCTCGGCGTCTTCGACCGTCACGCCATCCGCGTGGTCGAACCGGTCGCCCTTGGCGAAGTCGCTGAAGAAGCGGTCGGCACCGGACTTGTCCTTCCACGCGGGCGGCAATGCGGATGAAGCCGGTACCGACAGGGCTGCAGGTGAAACGACCTTTGGCAGGTCTGGCACAAGCGGCGCCGGAACTGCCGCCGTCACGTCACGCTTGCGCACCATCACCCAGCGCGCATAGGTCAGGACTTCGCGACCATGCTGGTTGAACCCGCGCGAGCGCACGTAGACGATCCCGGACTCCCGGTTCTGGTTCTCGCGCATGCCCAGCACTTCGCTGACGGCGCTGATCGTGTCGCCGGAATATACCGGCGCGAGGAAGCGACAGTCGGCGTAGCCAAGGTTCGCGATTGCGTTCAGGGAAATGTCCTGGACCGTCTTGCCGAACACGATGTGGAAGACCAGCATGTCGTCGAGCGGGCGGGCGGGAAGCCCAAGCGCCCTGGCAAACTCGACCGAATTCTGCGGCGCGAAACGCGCGCCAAACAGCGCCGTGTAAAGCGTCTGGTCGGCATCCGTGAGCGTGCGCGCCGGATTGTGATGAATGATCTGGCCGGGACGGAAATCCTCGAAGAAGTTTCCGTTCCCGGCTGTCGTGGCCTGTTTCAATTCGGCCTGCTATTTCTGGAGTTGGGCGAGGCCTTCCTTCGCATCCTGCAGGCCAGGATTGATGGAAAGCGCGAGCTTGTACATTTCGATGGCGCGCTGCTTCTGGCCATTTTCCTCGTAGAGCCGGCCGAGGAACGCGATCAGGGTTGCATTGCCCGGACGCAGCCTTACAGCCACTTCGCAGTCACGCACGGCGTCGCTCCAGCGGCTCATCGATGCGTAAGACGTGCACCTGGCGTCGTAGTAGCTCCACATGTCGGACTTCAGCGCGATGGCCTGGCCAAATGCGCCAACCGCCTTGCCGAACTGTCCCATCGAGTGGAACGTTGCGCCCATCTCGTAGAATGCCGGGTGAAGCTTTGGGTCCGCCTGTGTCGCGGCCTCGTAGTCGGCAATGGCTGGCGGATACTGACGCGACGAACGATAGGCCTTGCCGCGCAGATAGAGCGTCGTCCCGAGCCAGGCCTTCGGCAGGCGGCCGGAATTCAGGATTTCCGTGAAGAGCTGAATAGCCGTCTTGTAGTCTTTTGCAGCAAGCGCGGCCTGGGCTTTCTTGTGATTGCCCTGCCAGTCATAGCGTGTGCCTGACGCGTTTACGCCCGTCGCTGCAGGCGGCGCTGCTGGCGGTGTCGTTGCTGCTGCAGGAGGCGTTTGACCCGCTGGCGTGGTTTGTGCCGATGCCACAGCTGCCGTGAATGCGAGAGCGAACCCCGCGATTATCAAAGAGATACTTTTCACTTCAACAACCCTTCTTACGGTTGATTTCCATTGGTATTTTCTGGTCCGAACGACTGCGGTGTCAGCCGGCCACCCTCTTCAGGCCCTCGGTCGCGACCGGATTGCCCGGATCGATGGTGATGAGCTTTCGATACAGTTCGGCGGCGCGCGCCCGACTTCCGGTCTGCTCCGCAGCCTGCGAGGCCGCGAGCAGCAGCACCTTGTCATCGGGAGCCGCGTTCAAGGCCGCGTCGCAATCGGGAATTGCCCTTGCGTAGTCCTTTTTGTTGAACAGCATGATGCAGCGACCCTTCCTGTACGCTGCGGCCTGCGGGTCTGTCTGAATGGCCAAGTCGAAATCTGCGAGGGCCTTGTCCTCCTGGTTGAGATCGAGATAGCAACCGGCTCGCAGGTAGTAGATGTCTCCCTTCTTCACCAGTTCAGCCGCCTTGTCGAAGTCGGCGATTGCCGCGACGCAGTCCTTCTTCAAGCGATAAGCCTGTCCGCGTCCAAAATAGAGTTGCCCCATCGTTTCAGGCTGAGACTTGAACGCCCCGGAATCGATCGCCTTCGTATAGAGCTTGATGGCGGCTTCGGCGTCCTGCTTGTTCAGTGCTTCCAGCGCCTGGCTTGGCAAGTTCTGGGCTTCGCGCGCCTGCCGGTCTCGACGCGATGATGGGTCCTCGATTGACATAGCGGGTTGAACAACCGCACCGACCAGCAAGGCGGCAACAATAATGGTTGCAACATTCTTTAGCATCGAGAACCCCATCTCACATTGGCGCGAAAATCAGTGTCACTTAAAAAATGGAGGCCAGGCCCCTTTCAGAGACCCAGCCCAACCGTCGGATATCTACATTATCATTTTGGCGCAACGAGGGCAAAACGCCGCTCAGCTCCTGGTTACCTCGTCGATGGCCTCTGCCAAAGCCACGGTTTGACGCGCGATCTCTGCGTGGAGGAGCTCAACCATGCGCCCATTCAGGGCAATGGCGCCTTTACCCTGATTTTCGGGCAGTGCGAAGGCGGCCAGGATCGACCGTGCCTGAGCGATTTCCTCGCGGTCTGGCGAAAAGACGCCGTTGCAAGGTTCGATTTGGGAGGGGTGGATCAGGGTTTTCCCGTCGAAGCCCATGGCGCGGCCCTGTCTGCAGACATCAAGGAAGCCAGCTTCATCGGCGATTTCGTTGA
>JBILMZ010000309.1:0-3090 GCA_044375275.1 Micropepsaceae bacterium
ACTCTTCTTCTCGCGCCGAAGGCGCAATCAGCCGAAAATGGCGCTGCGCGCCGAAAGGTAACCTTCTTCCTTTTCGCGGTTTCGCCCCTTTCGCGCCTCTTCGCGTGAAACCCCTTCCTTACGCCGTCTTACCCGCCTTGATCTCACCCATCAGGCGCTTGTTCGTGCGGTTTACTTCCTGCATGGCGGCGAAGACCGACAGGTTCGGGTCGGCTTTTTCGCCACGGCCCAGGCGATAGAACTGGGCGTAGTACCAGAACATCACTGCGAAGCCGTCCATCGCGCGGATCGCCGGGATCGCGCGCAGGAAGGACAGCCAGGACGGCAGGAGCTTCAGCTTTGCTTCCCAGCGGGAGATCTCCGCCTGCCCCTTCAGCCACTGAGCCGGTGCATCGGTGTCCACGCACATTGGCCGGGCGAGACCCACCATGTCCGTCGCGCCGCTTTCGATGGCGTGGTTTGCCGCCTTCAGCAGGCGGATGCCACCGGTGAGCAGGACCGGGATCTTCAGTGTCTTGCGCATCGCCTTGGCGAAGTCGACGAAGTAGGCCTCGCGCGCTGCAGTGGAGGCTGCCATCTTCGGTGCCTCGGCCGCTTCCATGCCTTCCATGTCCATCATCTTCGGCTGCTCGTAGGAACCGCCTGACACTTCGATCATGTCCACGCCGGCCTCTTCGAGCCACTTCGCCACGACGAGGCTGTCCTCGAATTCGAAGCCGCCTTTCTGGAAGTCGGCCGAGTTCAGCTTCACGCAGACCGGGAAGGCGGGCCCAACGGCTGCCCTGGTCCGACGGACGATCTCGAGCAGGAAGCGCGCGCGGTTATCGAGGTGACCACCCCACTGGTCTTCGCGCAGGTTTGCGCGCGGATTGAGAAACTGCGAGCACAAATAGCCATGCGCGGCATGTATCTGCACGCCGGTGAAGCCCGTTCCCTGCGCCGTCTTTGCCGCGAGCACGAAGCGGTTGATGAGGTCCTCGATCTCGGCCTCGGTCAGCGGCACCGGCACGCCGAACTGATTGCCCGGCAAAGCGAGCTGCACGGCCGACGGAGCCTTGGGGTGCGGGTTGACGAGCGCCTGCGTCTGGCGTCCTGCGTGGCTGATCTGCATCCACAAATGGGTGTCGTTGCGCGTGCCGGCTGCGGCGAACGCCGTGAGACGCTTGCGTGCCTCTTCGTCCTGCGCGTGCGCGATCACGACATTGCCTGGACGTTCCAGGTGATCGATGTCGACCTGCACGTTGCCAGTAATCAGCAGCCCTGCCCCGCCATCCGCCCACGCCTTGTAGAGATGGATGTGCCCCTCGGTCGCGCGGCCAAGCCCGTCGGCCAGGCCTTCAGTCATCGCCGACTTGGCAATGCGGTTCCGGATCGTGGCGCCACAGGGGAGCTTCAGCGGTTGGGACAGGATTGCGGACAACGGAATGTTCCTTTCGTTTTTCTTCGAATTCATGAACGGGGTTATTCAGGTTTTATCTCTCGTCCCGTTTGCGCCGCGGCAGGAGAGAGCATTCGACGCTGGCCCAGAGATCATCATGACTGCAACGGCTCGGTTCCCATGTCCAGTAGCTTGAGATACTTCGTGTAGGCAAACAGGCGTCCGCGGCGCTTGCCGGTCAATTCCTTCAGGATGCCGGCGCCGAGGAGCAAATCCAGAGACTTGCCGGTCGTCGGAATGGAGAGCTTCAGTTCGCGGGCGGCAGACTGAACCGTCACAATGGGACGCTTCTGCATGAACTCATGAACGCGCAATGCAGAAGCCGCTGCGCGCCCATGCTGTGAGATCACCAAGCGATCCGTCTCGAACAACGCCATCAATTCACGCGCGGTGTCGGCCGCCTGTTCGGCAGTTTCCGCAACGCCAGTCAGGAAGAATTCCATCCAGGCCTCCCAGCGCCCGAACTGCCTGACTTCCTGAAGCAGGCGATAGTAGTCGTCACGCCTGCTTTTCAGGAACAGGCTGAGATAGAGGATCGGTTCGCGCAGCGCGCCCGCCTCGCACAGCATCAATGTAATCAGCAGACGCCCCAGACGGCCATTGCCGTCGAGGAACGGATGGATCGATTCGAACTGAACGTGTGCAAGCCCCGCGCGAATGAGCGGTGGCAGGGACGGATCCTCGATGTGCAGGAAGTGTTCAAACGCACTGAGACACTCATCGAGATGGCCGGGAGGAGGCGGAACAAACAGCGCGTTCCCCGGCCTCGTCCCGCCAATCCAGTTTTGCGTGCGTCGAAACTCGCCCGGCTGCTTGTTGGCCCCTCTCCCCGAGGACAACAGCATGTCGTGCATTTCGCGCAGGAGACGCAGCGACAGAGGAAAGCCGCCACGCAACCGCTTCATGCCGTGTTCGATTGCGGCGACATAGTTCGACACTTCGGTGACATCGTCGAGCGGAACCCGCACCGACTCATCATTTTCATACAGCAGAAGATCGGACAGGGACGACTGTGTCCCTTCGATCTGCGATGACAGGAGCGCCTCTTTCCTGACATACATGAACAGGAACAGGGGTGCCGATGGAAGGATTGTGGTGACACCTTCAAGCCTTCCGATCGCGCCGCGCGCGCGGTCGTACAGGCTCAGGAACTGACTGACATCCAGGGGCGGAACCGGCGGCAAGGGTGCCGGGACAAAGGCCCGCACTTTCTCGCCACCGGCGATGCTTTCGATGTATTGGCCCAACCGTGGTGCCGGGGTGTCCGATCCGATTGTCATAAGCTTGAATAACACAATCCCCTTACTAAAGGATATTGCATTTTTCTTTAATAATTGCTTCGAAACGTTGGAAAATCGACCTTTTTTGGCCCTGAAAGTTGACCCGAACTACCCTGAAACTGCCAATTCGGGCCTGAGGGCCACATTGGTGGAGAGCGTGCGGGATGGTTCCGTCATCGGCGTGGCGCGTCGTTCGGGTTGGCCGCAGCCCAAGTCTCGTAGCTGGCCTTCAGGGCGAGATAGCGTGGGTGATCGCGCAGGGCATCGAAAGCAGGATCGACGGATACCTTCAGGTAGAACCATGGCCCAGTGACCTTGACCGTCTCGTCGAGGTAATGGGCGGCGCGTTCGCTGTCGCCGGCTCCCAGAAAT
>JBILMZ010000113.1:0-11146 GCA_044375275.1 Micropepsaceae bacterium
AGGCTACCAGGCCGCGTCGAGGATCTGCTGCACGTCACCGGTTGACGTGATGTCCCTCGGGTTGGTCCGGACGACGGGATGGGCGGCTGCTTCTTCCGCGATCTGACCAAGGCTTTCGCGGGTGATGCCCACGTCACGCAGGCGCGACGGCAGCCCGAGGTCCTTTACCAGTTCTGCCACGGCATCACCTGCCGACAGCGACGGGCGTCCCATGGCTTCACTGATGAGCTTCTGGCGTTCAGCGGTTACAGGCTCGTTCCACCTGAGCACGTGCGGGAGCATGATGCAGCTGCCATAACCGTGATGCACGCCGTAGCGGCCCCCCAGGATGTAGCCTATGCCGTGGCTTGCGCCTGAACCTGACCGGAAGGAATTCGAGCAGGCGAGCCAGGCTGCGATCTGTGAGTCGCTGCGGGCTTGCGGGTCGCCCGGCACGTGTCTGGTGCGTCGCAGGGTCGAGGAGAACATCCTGAGCGCCTGCAGCAGGCCTGCATCAGCAATGGCGTTGGAGTTCCTTGCGAGAAGGCCTTCGCAGCAGTGATCCACGCCGCGCATCGCGCTTGAGAGCCACAGCCATTCCGGGGACAGTGCTCCCAGGGCCGGGTCATAGATGACGCTTACCGGTACGAGCAAGGGGCTGGCAAAGCCCAGCTTGATACCGCGCGTGCGGTCCGTGCCGCCGCCTGCGGGCGTGGTCTCTGCGCCTGAAAGCGTTGTGGGGACGGCAATCTGCCGGATGCCGGTGGTGATGGCAGGCCTGAGCTTTCCCTGGGCCAGTATTTCGTCAACCGATCCGGCGCCTGTCGCGAGCCCGAACTGCACGATCTTGAGGCCGTCGATGATCGAGCCACCGCCACAGCCGATCAGCAGGTCTGCATTCACGCGTCGTGCTTCTGCAAGGGCTGCGGCGACGCTTTCCAGTTCCGAATGTTCCCCGATGGAATCGAAGATGGCGGCGCACCGGTTGCCGAGCGTGCCAACGAGCAGGGAGATGGCCGCTGTCTCGCGGCGCAGCGTGCGCGAGGTTGCGAGGAAGATGCGCTGGCTTCCCAGGCGCGCCACCTCGTTGCCCAGCGTGTCGCGGACGGATGCATTGAAGTGCACCCGTTCCTGCGGCAGCGCGTGGATCGTCAGAGCGCCTGTCAAACCGGATCCCAGCCAAAGACCGACGTGGTTGCGCCGGTGTCGTACATCATCGGCTTCATCGCCGGAAAGGCGTGGTTGCAGATGGTTTCGGGTGTCCAGCCTTCCATGCGGGTCATGCCGCGCACGGGGCGAGACTGGGACATCAGGAAGATCTCGTTGCCGCGGGCCACGAAGACCTGGCCGGTCACGTCCTTCGACTGTGGCGCGATCAGCGCGATGGCCAGCTGGGCGACCTGGTCGGCGCGCATGTGGTTGCGCATGCGCTCGACGCGCTTGGCCGAAGCTTCGTCCTTGACCGGAATCGTCGCGATCATGCGGGACCAGGCGAAGGGGGCGATGATATTGGAGCGGACGTTCTTGGGGGCACCTTCCATCGAGATGATGCGCGACAGGCCGGCAACGCCCATCTTGGCGGCGGCGTAGTTCGCCTGGCCGATGTTGCCAATGATGCCGCTGGTTGACGTGAACAGGACATAGGAACCGTCCTGCTGTTCACGGAAGTGCTCGATGGACGCGCGGCAGACATTGTAGGCGCCGTTCAGGTGGACATCGATCACCATGTCCCAGTCCTTGTCGTCCATCTTGTGGAACATCGTGTCCCGCAGGATGCCGGCCGGATTGATGATGGCGTGCAGTCCCTTGAAGCTGTCCTTTGCCTGCTCGATCATGCGCTTGACGCCGGCGCGGTTGGTGATCGAATCGGAGTTCGATACGGCCTTGCCACCGGCGGCAATGATCTCGCGGGCGACCATTTCGGCAGGACCTGCCGAACCTTCGTCGCCACCAGCGACGGAGCCACCCAGGTCGTTCACCACGACACTGGCGCCCTCGCGGGCTGCAAGCATGGCGCACTCCTTTCCGATTCCGTTGGCTCCACCGGTCACCAGAACCACTTTTCCGTCAAGCATTCCCATGGGTTGGCATTCCTTCTGCAATTCGTGACATGCCCCACGTTAGCGAGCGGTGTTGGTCCGTTCCAGCCCCCACAAGAAGTTTGTTTTTTTGTCCGGCCGAGGGTATTGCGGGACAACCGATTCCCGGTGAGGAGCGTTTTTGATGCAGATGCATGGCTGGGTTCAGCGGATCGAGGAGAAACTGGGCCTTGGGACGGATCGTCACTCGGACAAGAAGCGCCGGATCCTGAAGCACCTCACGGACCGAACTGTGGTTGCGCGGGACGTGTCTCACGAAGGAGACCAACAGACGACTTTCGGGCAGTGGCTCGCGGACCGTGTGGCCCAGTTTGGCGGATCCTGGACCTTCATCAGTATCTTCCTCTTCATCCTCTTTGCCTGGACGACGACGAATGCATTCATCCTGCTGTCCGGCGCCTTCGATCCCTATCCCTTCATCTTCCTCAATCTGCTGCTGTCAATGCTGGCGGCGCTTCAGGCGCCCATCATCATGATGTCCCAGAACCGTCAATCTGTAAAAGACAGGGCGGCTGCGCAGCATGACTATGAAGTCAACCTGAAAGCCGAACTCGAAATCATGGCGTTGCACGAGAAGGTTGATCATCTCCAGTCCGAAATGCTCGTACGCCTGCTTGAGCGTCAGGAGGAGATGTCCCGCCTTATTGCAGACCTGCACAAGAACAAGGGGGCCTGATGGCCGTTGTCATTCGTGAGGAAACGCCGGCGGACTCTGCGCAAGTTGACCGGCTTGTCGCGGAGGCCTTTGGGCCGGGACGCTTTGCCAAGAGCGCCTATCGGCTCCGTGAGGGCGTCAATCCGATCGACGCGCTTGGACATGTTGCGGAGCTGGACGGTCGGATTGTCGGCACCGTTCGCTACTGGCCGGTGAGCATTTCAGGGGTGCCGGCGATCATGCTGGGTCCGATTGCCGTTCGCGCGGAGCTGCAAGGGCAGGGTCATGCGCTGCAATTGATGCAGGTCAGCCTCGCGCGTGCCCGTGAACTCGGCCATCGCATCGTTGTCCTTGTCGGTGACGAAGCCTATTACGCGCGTGCCGGGTTTTCACGCATCCAGCCCTATGGGCGGATCGTCTTGCCGGGGCCGGTGGATCTCAGTCGCGTGCTCGGGCTTGAGCTGGCGGAAGGTGCTCTGGAGGGCGTAAAGGGTGAGCTCTGCAAGCCTGGTGTTGACGCGCCATGCCATGCGTTCGGTGCGCGATTAGCGCCCTTCGCGGCGCCACCCGGCCAATAGTCCACCAATTACCATCAGGAGCGCGAGCGCCGGGTGGAACAGGGGTGTCTGGCGCGTCGAGCTGACCGCATAGGCTTCGTTTGCCTGCATGCCGATCCAGCCGCGGTCGGCGGCATTCCTGCCCGGCTTCGTCCTGCGGATGTCCGGAATGCCGTCCTGCCGGATCCAGCTGATGCCACCGCGGTTGGCACTGATGAAGGGCGCGAGCAGTGTTTCCGTTGCCCGCACGTCGGACAATTCCTTCGGGTTGAGCGGTCCGGCCGCTGCCACAGCGTTCAGGCGGCCATCCCGCAGCCGGTATAGTCCCATCTCTTCGGCCTTCAGCGTGCCGGAGAAGCTTCCATCCTCCGCGGCTGTGAGCGAGACGGTTTCCTTGCGGCCCGAAGGGAAGGTCACATCAACATTGGCGGCCTTTTCGGCCATGGTGCGCCGGTTGATCATCAGGCGATTGCCGGAGACTGCGCCGTGCAGGCGTTCTTCCTCGAGGTCGGGTTCCTGCATGAGCCAGTGCGCCAGGCGCCTCAGCAGTTCAGCCTGCGGGCCACCGCCTTCGAAGCCACGCGTCCAAAGCCAGGCGTGGTCTGACAGGAGAAGTGCGACGCGACCCTGGCCCACGCGATTGAGTACAAGCAGCGGCTTGTCTCCTGCGCCGCTCATGATTGTCTGCCCGCTGATCACCGACGACTGCACAAGCCTGAACCAGCGTCCCCAGATGGGCGCCGTGCTGCCGGTGTTTGCGCCGGCGAGGCCTGCGGTGACAGGATGCTTCAGTCCCTGTTCGGTCAGCCGCGGCTTGAAGCCCTGCTCGATGACGTTGTCGAGTGGTTCTGCCGGCAGAATGGAGGACACCGGCGAGCGATACAGGCTGTAGGGCGTCGCGTATTCAGGGCCGGAGGTCACGAGCAACGCGCCACCGTTTTCGACATAGCGGGCGATGTTTTCGTAGTACGCCATCTGCAGGATGCCGCGGCGCTGGTAGCGGTCGAAGATGATCAGGTTGAACTCGCCCAGCTTCTCGTCGAACAGTTCGCGTGTCGGGAACGCGATCAGCGACAGTTCATCCACGGGTGTCCCGTCCTGTTTCTCGGGCGGCCGGAGAATGGTGAAGTGAACGAGCGATACGGATGGATCAGCCTTGAGCAGGTTGCGCAAGGTGCGCTCACCGGCGTGTGGTTCGCCCGAGACGAGAAGCACCTTGAGCTGGTCGCGAATGCCGGTCGTGACAATGGCTGCCCTGTTGTTGAGCAACGTCAGTTCCTGCGGTCCCTTCTCTACGCCCAGTTCGATGACGTTCTCGCCACCATGTGGCAGGCGCAGTTCGAGCGGTGTCACTTCGCCAGACTTCGCCGTGACGGTCCGCACCACCTTGCCGTCGATGCGGACTTCAACGTTCGAGTCAACCGGGGACGGCGCACCGAAGTCATCGACGCGGAACGTGAACTTCACGGGCTCATTGACGATGCCGAACCTGGGCGCCTGGAGAACGGTGAGCTTGCGGTCCCGTTCCGACGGCGAGCCCGTCAGCAGTGCGTGAACCGGATAGCCCAGGTCGGCTGCTGCCTGAACGGGGACATCATGGACCTGGCCGTCCGTTACGAGGATGGCGCCGCCGATGCGGTCCGGTGGCACGTCGGCAAGGGCTTCCTTCATGGGGACGATCAGGCTCGTGCCGCCATCATTCGACCGGTTCTGGCGCTCCGAGACATTGACGACGCGAACCTCGAGGCCCTTTTCGGCAGAGAGCTTTTCGCGAAGCTTTGCAACGGTATCCGTCACAAGCTTCGAGCGTTCGCCAATGGACTGGCTCTGGGACTGGTCGGCAATGATCACGGCGACATCGGGCAGTCCTCGGCGCTCTTCCTCGATCATCGAGGGATTGGCAAGGACGAGGATGGCGCCTGCCATGGCGAGGGCGCGCCAGATGATTCCGGGTGCGCGCAGCAAGGCGCCGGCGCCTACGAGTGCGATGGACGCGGCGATGATCGCCAGCAGCGTAGCGTCAGAAACATGCGGCACGAAGACGATGTCGATGGCCACTGGTCTATTGCCCCAGCCGTTCCAGGATGTGGGGCACGTGCACGAGGTCTGCCTTGTAGTTGCCCGTCAGCGTGTACATCACGAGATTGACGCCGAACCTGACGGCGACCTCGCGCTGCCTCTCACCGCCCGGTGACACGGCTGCCAGTGGGCGGCCATTGGCGTCCTCTGCCCAGGCGGCGGCCCAGTCGGAGCTTCCCACGATCACCGGGGACACGCCGTCAGTCGCTGTCGTGCTGGCAGATCCATCATCGGAGGCCTGACGGGCCTCTACCCAGACACGGCCCGACGCCCAGCGGCCGGGATACTCCTTGAGCAGGTAGAACGTGCGCGAGAGGACGTGTTCCTGCGAGAGCGGCTGAAGCGGCGGAATGTCGAGACCTGCCAGCAACCGGCGCAGCGTAAAGGTTCCGGTGGCTGCGCCTGTCCCGCCGACAGGAAGGCCCGTGTCCTGGTCGCGCGTGTCGAACAGGATGGTGCCGCCATTGCGCATGAAGCTGTCGATCCTGGCGAGCGCGTTGGCCGACAGTTGCGTCTGTTGCGCGGTCACGGGCCAGTAGAGCAACGGAAAGAACGAAAGTTCGTCATTCTCGATGTCGACGGCGATCGGATCAGAGGGCTCGACCGCGGTGCGTTCCTTGAGGGCGCGCGTGAGGCCGATGAGCCCGGCCCGGCTCATCGCGTCGACCTGCGTGTCGCCAGTCTGGACGTAGGCGAGGCGGTAATTCAGGGAGGCCTTCATGGCGAATGCATCATCGGCCCTGGCGATGTCGGGCGAGGTCGCGACGAAGAGGCCGGCCAACAGCAATGCCGTCATCTGGACAGACTTCTCCCTTCGCAAGGAAGGAACGGAAACGAGCCCTCTCAGCACATAGCCAATCACCAGATCCACCAGCGCAAGAATGATTGCCGCGATCATGACAGTGTATTTGAGTTCTGCCGCCTGGCGGAGCCCGAATTCTGCCGTCTGGATGTCATTGGGCAGGTCCGGCAACTCCCGCAGCTGTGCGTCCGGCTTGAACAGGTTGAAGGCCCGTCGGCTGCCGCTGTCGCCATAGAAGCCCGGCGGGTGCTTGGGACTTGCGTCCTGTGCGTCGAGTTCGGTGGCCTTGATTGAAAGGGCAGAGGTTGCAGGGGAGGCGAGCCTGCCGAAGCCGTCGAGTGTCTCGATGGGTGCCAGCAGACCCGCAGCGGCCGACGGCGTGGCGTTGCCGGCAACGCCGACAGACAGGGCAACTGTCCGGCGCAACATGTCCACGAACAATCCCGAAAGCGGCAGATCCGACCACGCCGAGTTCGCTGTGACGTGGAAGAGGACGACCCATCCCTTGCCCAGTTGTGTTGCCGTCACGAGTGGCGTGCCATCATTGAGTTGGGCCCAGGTCCGGTGGTCGGTGCCAGCTCCCGGATCCGTGAGCACCTGTCGCTTGACCATCACTTCCGGGGGCACCTCCAGGCCATCGTAGGGGCTGCCTTCTGGCCACGCCGCGAGGGCCTGAGGCTTGTCCCATGACAGGGCGGAACCGAGCAGGCGGCCTCCGGTTCTCAGGCGTCCGGGAATGAGATCGTCGGTCTGTGCTGCCATCTTCGGGCCCGCGAACCGCACAAGCACGCCACCGCGCTGTACCCACGCGGCGACCATTTGCCGGTCGTCGCCGACGAGTTGGCCGACGTCTGCGAGCATCAGCACCGACAGGCCTGCCTTGACCAGGTCAGTGATGCGGCCCTGATGGATTTCCGCATAAGGCTGCAGGGCGCGGTCAAGATAGAAGATGTCGGAGAGCAGGGGCTGGGCTGCATCGACCGACTGCCCGGACACCAGCCCGACAGGCCGGCGTCGCCAGCGCTCATCGACAAGGACCGTGCTGCCCGCCGAGAGGCGGTTCTCGATCTCTATGCGTGCGAGATCGTTGCGCAGTTCCGTGGCGAGGTCCAGCGTGACTTTCTTCTCGCGCTCGCCTGGCTTGAGTTCAAATTCCTGCGACGCGAGATAGCGTCCCTGTGAACCGGTGGCCTTCAGGGTTCCGCGAACGGCGTCTTCATCCGATCCGCGAACGACCCGGAACACGAGCGCGCTGCCTTCAATACGGGGCTGTGCCAGTGCAAGGGCCGCGTTGGCCTTGCTGTCGGTGAGGACCTGGAGGTCGCCGATGGCCTTGAGGCGGGACACGAATTCACCGGTGTTCCTGTCATCCAGTCCGTCGGAGAGCCAGATGATGTCCGGGTTGCCATCAAGGGCCAGCTTTTCAAGTGGTGCGAGCGCCTTCATGCGGTCAACACCGAAGGGCTGGGGCGAAACGGACTTTATGGCGCCCTGTGCTTCGGCACCAGACAGCTTGCGCACGCGGATCGCGACGTCGCTTTGTGCGGTTGGCACCACGACAAGTGCACGTCCATCGCGCTCGGCCTCGGCTGCGAGGTTCTGCATGGCACCCACGCGATCATCCCATCGCGATGCGGCGGCCCAGCTGTTGTCCACCACGATGACGACCGCGCTCTTCTTCAGGCCTGCAGACTGCGGATTGAGATAGGGATCAGCCAGCGCAAAGATGATCAGGGCTGCGATCAGCATGCGCAACAGCAACAACCACAGCGGTGTGCGGGCTGGCGTTTCCTCTCCCTGCTGCAGGCCCAGCAACAGCCGGACGGCGGGAAACTGAACGCGCTTGGGTGCCGGCGGTGTCACGCGCAGCAGCCACCAGATCACCGGCAGCACGACGAGTGCCAGCAGAACCCACGGTGCGCCAAAGGCAAGAGGTCCGAGCGTGAGCATGGGCCTACCTCATCTCGAGCGGTCGATGCGCGGACAACGCAGCGAAGGCGGCGAGGAGTGCGCCCTGTGCGGGACGGTCGGTACGATGCGTCGCGAAGGTCCAGTCCTGCCGCCGGCAAGACTGCGCGAGCGATGACTGCAGTGCTGCCATGCGGTCGCGATAGGCGTCCTTCAGGGATTCGGCACGGCGCGCGAGCATGGTCACGCGGGATTCGACGTCCTCGAATTCCGTCCGGCCATTGAATGGCAGGTCTTCCTCGGCTGGATCGAGAACCTGGATCAGGTGGCCCCTGACGCCGAGGGCCCCGTAGTGCCTGAGCATGTCCAGCGTTTTCTCGATCGGAGAGAGCCAGTCGCTGATCAGGATGATCTGCGAGAACCGCGGCAGGGCCGCGAGTGGCGGGACGGTCCTTGCGGACGTCATGTTGCGTGCCAGGCTGAGGGCGAGCCTGTCGACTGCCTGGCGTCCGGTCGTGGCGGGATGTTCGCCGCCCAGTTCGCCAATGCGTTCACCACCCCTGACCAGCAGATAGGCAAAGGCCAGCGCCAGGACCGTTGCGCGCTCGACCTTGGAGTTTGTCGCGACATGCGACTGGTACTGCATTGACGGCGAGGCATCGCGCCAGATCCAGACGCTGGCGGCGGCGGACCATTCGCGCTCGCGCACGTAGAGATGTTGCGACTTGGCCGACTGGCGCCAGTCGATGGCCATTGACGGGTCTTCGTCGCGATATCGCCTGAACTGCCAGAAGGCGTCGCCCTGACCGACGCGTCGCCGGCCGTGATCGCCCTGCGCGACAGTCGCGGCGACACGGTGGGCCTGCACCATCAGCGGCGGGAGGCGTGCGCTGAGTTTTTCGGCATCGGCTCGCGCATTCACCTTGCGCGACGGCGTGCTGATCCATCCGCCCAGTTTCGAACCCAGTATTCCTGGCGGTTTCAGGTTCACGTCATCGTGTCCGGTGTTGCCTTCGGTTTCCGGCGCAGCATCTAGAGGTAGGGACGCGTCAGCCGGTTGATCACATCGGACATCGTCACGCCGTCGGCACGTGCCGCGAAGGTGAGTGCCATGCGATGACGCAGGATCGGCTGGGCCAGTGCCACGACGTCGTCGACCGACGGCGCGAAACGTCCTTCGACCAGTGCTCGTGCACGTACGGCCAGAGAGAAGGCCTGGCTTGCGCGCGGACCGGGTCCCCAGGCCACGTGCGCGCGAATGTCTTCCGCGCCTCCTTCTTCAGGACGGGCGCTGCGCACGATGGCGAGGATGGCGTCGAGAACTTTTTCGCCCACGGGAATGGCGCGGACGAGACGCTGGAAGAACATCAGGTCCTGGGCGCGAATGACTTCCTTTGCGTGCTCGTCGGTCACGCCGGTGGTTGCAAGCAGCACGCGCTTTTCCGATTCAAGATCAGGATAGCCGATGTTGATCTGCAGGAGGAAGCGGTCCAGCTGTGCTTCGGGCAGCGGGTAGGTGCCTTCCTGCTCGAGCGGGTTCTGTGTCGCGAGCACGTGGAAGGGATGGGGCAGGTCGTAGCGCATGCCGGCGACCGTCACGTGCCGCTCCTGCATGGCCTGCAGAAGGGCTGACTGCGTGCGTGGGCTCGCGCGGTTGATTTCGTCCGCCATCAACAATTGCGCGAAGACCGGGCCGCGGATGAAGCGGAACCGGCGCTTGCCGTGTTCGTCTTCTTCGAGCACTTCTGAGCCTACGATGTCGGCGGGCATCAGGTCGGGCGTGAACTGGATGCGCTTTGTCGCGAGGCCAAGGACGATGCCCAGCGTTTCAACGAGACGGGTCTTGGCCAGTCCGGGCACGCCGATCAGCAGCCCGTGGCCGCCTGCGAGCATTGTTATGATGGACTGGTCGACCGCTTCGCGCTGGCCGAAGATGACCCGGCCGACGGCTTCCCGCACGGCAGCCAGTTTCGCGACGGCATGCTCGACTTCGCGCACGATGGATTCTGTACTGTCCAGGGCTGGCAAGTTGGGGGACACGAGGGACTTTCCGTTGTTCATATCAGGGAATTCGCCAAGGGATTTCGCAATGACCTGTCAGCACGGCATTTTCAAGGCGCGTGCTTAACCCGACGCCCTGTTATAACCAATTTGCGACGGCAAACAGAACATTCGATCGCGTTATGTTGAATGACTCCTGACCTGTCGTGTTAATAGTTTCGACCCGTTGGCCCCTTGCTCCCAAGTTATTGACATGTCTGACTTCAAACAGGACCCGATGCACTGGGGCGCGCCAGCGCCGGATATCCTGCGCGGCCTGTCCGAAATTCAGGCGGAAACGGCTCACACCCGCAAGTTGCCCCCTGTCGACCTGTGGAACCCGGCCTTCTGCGGGGATATCGACATGCGGATTGCCGTTGACGGAACCTGGTTCTACATGGGCACGCCCATCGGGCGGCCGGCGCTGGTGAGGCTGTTCTCGACCATCCTGCGGCGGGACGCTGACGGTAAGTATTACCTGGTTACCCCTGTCGAGAAGGTGGGTATCCGGGTGGACGATGCGCCCTTTGTAGCGGTCCGCGTCGACCGTTCGGGATCGGGCGGGTCACAGGTGCTGCAGTTCACCACCAATGTCGGGGATACCGTCGTCGCTGATGCCGCCAATCCGCTTCGGGTCGATACACGCGCTGCGGACCATGAGCCACGTCCCTATGTCCGGATCCGGGGGCGGCTGGAAGCGCTCGTGGCGCGGTCCGTGTTCTACGAGCTTGTCGACATGGCAGAGGAGCGCGAGACGTCCCGGGGGCGTGAACTCGGCGTCATGAGCGCGTCGCTGTATTTTCCGCTCGGACTTGCGGAGCCATGACGAATGATGATCTTGCCAGGCGGCTACGCGAGCGGCTTGTGCTGCCGGACGTGTTGCCCGTCGGTGTGCCGCGGGGTGACTTCGACCTCAATCCGCAACCGGGAAACACGCGCGAGCGGCATGCGACGCTCAAGGACGCGGCGGTGCTCATCCCCATCGTGATGCGCCGGCCGGACCTGCAGGTGCTTTTCACGCGACGGG
>JBILMZ010000310.1:0-3075 GCA_044375275.1 Micropepsaceae bacterium
AGCTGCGCAAGCAGGGAGCGGATCTGATTGTGGTGGTGGCCCATGCCGGGCGCGACCGGGACGAAGCCCTGTTCTCGGGTGGTTTTGCCGACGTAATCCTGTCGGGACACGATCACGACCTTTACATGCGCTTCAACGAGAAGGCGGCAATCGTCGAGGCTGGCGAAGATGGCATGGCTGTCGTCGCCGTCGACCTTAAGGTGTCAGTGGGTCAGGATCGCAACGGGCAGAGGCAGGTTCGCTGGTGGCCGCAGTTCCGCTTCATCGACACGGCCGACGTTACGCCCGATCCGGCTGTCGCCAGTCGCGTCGGGGCCTTCGAGGCGCAACTCAGTCGCGATCTCGATGTTCCTGCGGGCACAACGCAGACGGAACTGGACAGCCGGAATGCGGCGGTCCGCGGCGGCGAAGCGGCCATCGGCAACCTGTTTACCGATGCCATCCGCGAGGCAACGAAGGCGGACATCGCGCTGCTCAATGGCGGCGGGTTTCGCGGCGGACGCATATACCCGGCGGGCTCGACACTGACCCGCAAGGACTTGCTTGGCGAATTGCCGTTCCTCAACAAGGCCTATGTGCTCGAAATTTCCGGAGCGGATCTCCGGCGTGCCGTCGAAGAGGGCTTTGCAGGTGCCGAAAATGAAGTCGGACGATTCCCGCAAGTGTCTGGCCTGAAGATCCGCGCCGATGTCACGCGCCCCGCAGGCAAGCGCGTTGTTTCACTGCTGGCCAATGGCGTCCCCGTGCAGCCGCGCAAGACATACAGGCTCGCCACCAATGACTATCTCGCAAAGGGCGGTGACGGGTATCGATCGCTTGCAAAGGCACGCGTGATCGTCGGCGAGGGAGAGGCATCGCTCGTCACGTCCATCGTCATTGCACATCTCGAAGCCCGCAAGACCGTGGCACCACGCCTGGAGGGCCGGATCGTGGTGGCTCGCGCCCGCGCGCCTCAGTAATGACCTGAAGCTTCAGAGCGAACGGCGCACGGCATCGAGGAAAGCCTCGATGTCCGCCGGCGTCGTGGCAAAGGAGCATACGAGCCTGATGAGCGGCACGGGTTCGTGCGACGGCGACCAGACATAGAAGCGCGCACCTTTCTGCTCGACGCGCTGACGGGTGGCGTGGTCGGGCAAGGTGAAAAAGACTTCGTTCGCCTGCACGGGCAAGGTGACCGTGACGCCCTGCATGGCCCTGAGACCTGCCTCGAGCTTGCGCGCCATGGTGTTTGCGCTGGATGCCAGCTTCAGCCAGAGGCCGTTGTCGAGCATGGCTTCAAGCTGCGCCGACACGAAACGCATCTTCGACGTCAGGTGTCCGGCGCGCTTGCGGCGGTACTCGAAATCGGCGACGCGCGCAGGGTCAAAGAAGATGACCGCTTCAGCTGCCAGCGCGCCGTTCTTCGTCGCCCCGAAGGAAAGCACGTCGACGCCTGATTTCCAGGTGAGTTCCGCTGGCGAAACGCCGGCGCCAGCCACGGCGTTGGCGAAACGTGCGCCATCCATGTGCAATGTCATTTGCTGCTGGCGTGCCAGTTCGCTGATGGCTGCGATCTCGCCGGGCGAATAAACCGTGCCGAGCTCCGTCGACTGGGTCAGGGAAATGGCTGCGGGCTGGACGTGATGGACGAAGCCGCGCTGAAAATGTCCCAGGGCTGCCTTCAGTCCCTCCGGTGACACCTTGCCTGCTGCGCCTTCCACGGGAACGAGCTTTGCGCCCGCGTAGAATTCCGGCGCCCCGCACTCGTCCACGTGAATGTGCGCGCCCGCATGGCAGAGCACGGCGCCGTAGGGCGGTGACAGTGTTGCGATCGACAATGCGTTGGCTGCCGTTCCGGTCAGGACGGGATGAACGACAACTTCGCGTTCGAACAGGTCGCTGAATTTTCGCTTGAGGCGCTGCGTGATGGCATCGCCGCCGTAGCTGGGTTCGGTACCGGCATTGGCCCTTGCGACGGCGTCCATGACTTCTGGCGCTGCGCCGGCGGTATTGTCACTCATGAAATTCATAAGGGTGCCCCTCAGTGCGAGGCACCCTCATCGGTCAAAATCGCGTCAGATGCAATTAGTGAGACTGCAATCAGTGAGACTGGGCCTGCTTGTCGCCTGATGGCTTGAAGATCAGCCACAGAAGCCCGAACACCAGAATGAACGGTGCCAGTGCAAAGGCCAGCTGGATCACGAGGCCCAGGACCGTAGCGACCAGGCCGATGGCCAGCCCAACACCTGCAGCCGCGAGACCAACGACAATCGCCAGCAGTATTACCGGCAGGATCAGCAGCCAGACCAGAATGGCAATCAGCCCGCCCAAAAGTTCGCCCATGCTCTCCTCCATTAGCCACGTCCTGTGGCTAGTGTGAAGTAGATAATACTAAGTTGCTGTTAGCGCAAGCAAAAAAGAAGGCAGGCCCCGGGGCCTGCCTCCAGACGCGTATCCTGCGTGGCCCCTATTGTTCGACCATTTCCACGCGCCGGTTCTTGGCCCGCCCCTCTTCGGTTCGGTTGGTTGTCACCGGCGCGAGCGATGCGAGCCCCTTGGCCGACATGCGCTTTGCGTCGATGCCGTGCTTCGACGAGAGCGCCCGGGCCACGGATTCGGCCCGCCGCTGGGACAGGCCGGTGTTGTAATCGAGCTTGCCCTGGCTGTCCGTGTGGCCGACGATGTAGACCTTCAGCTTGGGATCTGCCTTGAGGGCCTTGGCCATTTCGACCAGTTGCGGCTCCGACTCCGGCTTGATGTCCGCCTTGTCGAAATCGAACAGGATTCCATAGAACACCGCGCGGCCATCCTTGGCGATATCGCTGGTGATCTCCTCGGCCTTGAGGGTGACCATCTTCGTTTCCATTCCGGCGGCCTCGACCACCTGGACGAGCACGCCGACGCGGTCGTTCAGAACCTCGCTATAGGAACCGAATCCGCCACCGCGATGAACGCCGGCATAGATGGATACCAGCGTGTCGCCGCCGGGGCCTGACTTCTTCATGAGGCTGTAGCGCGGGTCGACGACCTGGTCGAAGGCTGCCTGGATGAGCTGGCCGCGGATGTTGCTGTAACCCTGCGCCATCGGCAGGCTGG
>JBILMZ010000311.1:0-3052 GCA_044375275.1 Micropepsaceae bacterium
GCCCAGTCCGTTCTCGAGCACGCGTACGCGACTTGCGTCAAAGCCCCGGATCACGGGACGGCCGGCGCCGGTCGCAAAGCTGGTGGAGGTGACGCCTGGAATGTTTGACAGCGCGTCTGCAACGTTCAGCCCGCCCGCCATTGTCAGGTCGTCACGGTCAGCAATGCCGACAAGGGTCGAGAACTGGTCACGGGACTTCGAGATGGAGGAACCTGTGACGACGACTTTCTCGACGGTTTCGACCTTTTCAACCGGCTTTTCGTCAGCAGCCGCGGGATGCAGCATGACGGCGGCGAGCGCTGCGCCACAGAACAGGCGCGCTTTGTAGGAAATGAACATGGAAATACTCCTGAATACCTGAATTGCCCCCCAAGAAATTCCAGCGACAATCTCTGTGTCGCTCCGGAGTTTCCGGGTCTTGTGACTGTTTTAGGAATTCAGGATGGCAGGGGGCCCCCGGCTCGACCGGTTCAGATCAAGACGTTCGGGCGCTCGTTCCAGGACGAGATGCAGTATTCCAGCAGAGCCTGTCTCTGCAGGCGTGACCGCAACAAGCGCCACGGCCATGACAAAGAAGGTGGCTGCTGCAACAACGCAACCGGGACAGTTCGCATCATTCGGGTGACCAGGGCGGTCAGTTGGTGCGTGTCCGTGATCGTGTACCGCCTGGCTTTCACCAATGGCGACACTCGAAGCGGCCGAGATGTCATGGACATGATGGTGGGTCAGCACCCCTTGCAGGGCAAAGGCGCACACAAGCAACCACGTGACCACGAGCTTGTACCCGTGGCTCCCCGTTGTTCCTGCTGTCAGAAGACCCCTCTTCATGACCGATACGATGCATAACAACATCGTCCAAGCAATTGAATTTATTGCCATCTGCGGTTTAGGGGCTGCGAGGTCGCGTACAAGCCACATGGAATGGGCGGAAACCGGTCGTTTGGTAGCATCCGGTTAACTCTACAGCGCACGCAGTTGACGAAGTGTTGAGCACCACTGCTGGACTCTGACCTCGCCCGGAAGGAGAATCCGGTTCACTTCAGAGAGGAATTTTCACATGAGCGAAGCAAGGCTGGCCCAGCCATCTTCCGAGAAACTGCTGGCATCCCCTGCATTCGGCTGGCTGATGCTGGGAGTGGTTCTCACACTCGCGGTGTTCGGCATTCTTATGCTCCGCGTGCCGTTCATCGGCGGACCGGTGTTGCTGCTCGCCGGCATCGCGTCCATCGGGTTTCTGGTCATCAAGCCCAACGACTCTGCTGTACTGACCCTGTTTGGTCGCTACGTCGGCACAGTTCGCCGCGAAGGTTTCAGCTGGGTGAACCCGTTCTATTCGAAGCAGAAAATCTCTCTGCGCGTTCGAAACTTTACGACACCCACCCTGAAAGTGAACGACAAGGTCGGAAATCCGATTGATGTGGCAGCCGTTGTCGTGTGGGCCGTGCGCGACACCGCTCAGGCCGCATTCGACGTTGACGATTTCGAGTTCTACATCAAGACCCAGTGCGAGATCTCGCTCAGGGATGTCGTCTCCAACCATCCGTACGATGCGACCCATGATGATCACGTTTCGCTGCGGGGAAACACGGCAGCGATCTCGGACCTGCTGAAGGAAACCCTGCAGCGCTCGGTAGAAGTCGCAGGCTTGCAGATCCTGCAGATGCGGATCACGCATCTTGCCTACGCACCCGAGATCGCCTCGATCATGCTCCGTCGCCAGCAGGCCGTAGCCCTGATCCAGGCGCGGGAGAAAATGGTCGATGGTGCAATTGGCATGGTGAAAATGGCGCTTGATCGTTTCAGGAGTGAAAACATCACCGAGATGGATGCCTCCCAGCGCGCGGTGCTCGTATCGAACATGATGATGGTGCTGCTGAGCGACGAAGGGGCCCAACCGGTGATCCCGGCTGCAACGGCACACTGAGAAACGAATTCCTGCCAAAAGAAAACGCCGGGCATTTCTGCCCGGCGTTCGCTCACTCACGCGTTTCTTCGGTTAGATGAACCGCACGTCCATCACGCGGCCATTGTACGGGTTGATGCGCAGCATCACCGGGCGGCCGCGGAAGGTGTAGGCGAAGGCCCGATAGCCTTTGCCCCAGCGGGCATCACGCAAGCCGCGTACGCCGTAGAACCCTTGCGCTTCCACGCGACGGACAAGCTGACGCGGACTCAGGGCGCGGCCGTGGTGCATGAACTCCCGGTCGCCGCGATTCCAGCCGCGCTCCCAGCGGTCAAAATTCCCTTCGTGGCGGTTCCAGTCAAACTGGCGGTCACCACGTCGGAAACCGTCATCGCGATCACGGCCACGGGGTGCATCATAACCCCACCCCGGATGCCCCGGAGCCCCATAGCCCGGTGCCTGATGTTGCTGGTAGTTGCCCTGGGGACCATGATAGCCCTTGTAGCCGCTGTTCTGGTCAGCGAGGGCCGGTGTCGAGATGCTGAGGACGCCAAGTGTCAGGGCGGTTGCAGCGGCGGTCACAAACTTGCGCATAATGTTTAACTCCTGAAGTAAAAGGGCCAAAACCCAACCCATGGCGCAGATATTGCCACCCGGTTCCTGAACGTGGTCTGGATGGTGTATTCATGTGGGGTTCAGCGAAAGTCGGCTATTTCAGGTCTTATGAGTAACGCCCTTCGTTCATTGCTGTTGACTGTCATGCTGGTGGCAACCGTGCCGCCGGCCTTCGCGGACGCGTCGCAGCCGGTAGCTGCCAGGGACGCCGGAACTGTCCTGGCACAGCGTGATGACCGTGACGGTCGCCGCGGCTGGCGAAACCGTGATCAGGGCGACGAGCAGGTCATCCCGCTTGATATCGTGATCAACGGCCTGATGTCGCAGTATCCAGGCAAGCCGCTCGACGCACGTGGTCCCATGCGACGCGGAAATCAACTTATATACGAGATCGTCTGGCTGACCCGGGAAGGTCGCCAGATCGTTGTTATCGTCGACGCACGCTCGGGGCAGGTGCTCCGGGTTCGCGGATTAGGCTGAAGGAAGGACAGAAATGCGTATCCTTGTTGTGGAAGATGATCCCGACCTGCAGCG
>JBILMZ010000312.1:0-3039 GCA_044375275.1 Micropepsaceae bacterium
GGCCTGCGCCTTCATGAACTCCGTCACCAGGCGCTGGCTCTGGATCGCAACCTTGATCATGTTGCGGGAGAACTCGGCCGGGTCACTGACCCTGAAGTCGGTCTTGCTGGTCTTGTCTTGCATCTGAATCTCTCCGGAGCGGACACAAAGTGCCACGCGGAACCCTGCAATCGGCAGGAACGGGCTGGCACCCGGGATGCGGCGTCGGACACACCCCTGTTTTAGAGCCTTTACCTGACAAATATTAAAGGTAGAGTTTCCATCTCGCTTGCCGCAAAATTGGTGTAATACTCAGGGCTAGGGCTTGGGGCCTCACCTGCACCCATTCATGGAGCTGTCGCGTCATGTCGCGCATCGCGTTGAAAGTCATTCCGATTGTCATGTCCGCCGCCCTGATGGCGGGATGTTCCACCATGCCCGAATGGACAAAGCCCACAACGTGGGTGGACGGCGTGACGGATAGCGGAAAACCCGCGGAAACCGCCGAACAGAAGGCTGAAACGACCCAGGTCGCCAAGCCCGTGGCCGCCTCCACGCCGGCCTCCGGCGACCCGGTTATCGATCCGCTCGCCGAAGAACCAGCAAAGCCGCGGATCCAGCAGGCAGATACGCCGACCGAGTTCCCGAACATCAACACGCAGCCCGAGCCGCGCCAGGTCGTCACGACCGAATCGCAGCGCCGCGAAATCCGTGACGCGCTGGTCGCCGACCGGGACAACGCCCAGCACTCGGCCGACGAACTGCGTGGCGGTACGGCCGCTGCGGCACCGCCGCCGGCTCCCGCCGCCGTGAAGCCTGCCACCCCGGCAGAAGCGGGCGAAAAGAAGCCGGACGGCGAGGAGTAGGCCGCTCTAACTCTTTGAATTTGGCTCCCCGAAGGGGGTAGACTGCTGCCAGGCGCACCGGCTGATCGGTGCGCCATTTTGGTGGATTTCCCGTGACCTCCGAATTTCTTCGCATCAAGCGCCTGCCGCCCTATGTCTTCGAGGAGGTCAATCGCCTCAAGGCCAAGGCGCGCGCTGCCGGTGAGGACATCATCGACTTCGGCATGGGCAATCCGGACATGCCGACGCCCAAGCACATCGTCGACAAGCTCGTAGAGAACGTCTCGAACCCTCGCACCAACCGCTATTCCTCCTCGCGCGGCATTCCCGGCCTGCGCAAGGCCATGGCCGCCTATTACGACCGCCGCTTCGGCGTGAAGATCGACCCTGACCGGGAAGTCATCGCGACCCTGGGCTCGAAGGAAGGCTTTGCCAACCTCGCGCAGGCCATGACCGCGCCGGGTGACACGATCCTCGTCCCGAACCCGTCCTATCCGATCCACGCCTTCGGCTTCATCCTGGCCGGTGCCGCCATCCGCCATGTCGAGGCCACGAGCCCCGAGCAGTTCCTGCGCGGCATGGAGCGCGCCGTGCGTCACGCCGTGCCGCCGCCGACCGCCGTCGTTGTCAGCTATCCGTCCAACCCGACGGCACAGGTCGTTGACCTCGAATTCTATGAAGACGTCGTCAAGTTCGCGAAGGCCAAGGGGCTGTGGGTCCTGTCTGACCTCGCCTATGCCGAAATCTATTTCGGCGACAAGCCGCCGCCGTCAATGCTGCAGGTGCCGGGCGCGAAGGACGTCGTGGTCGAGTTCAACTCGCTCTCCAAGACCTACGCAATGCCGGGTTGGCGCATGGGCTTTGCTGCCGGCAACGAAAAACTCATCCACGCACTGGGCCGCATCAAGTCGTATCTCGACTACGGTGCGTTCACGCCGATCCAGGTCGCCGCGGCGGCCGCACTGAACGGGCCGCAGGACTGCGTCGACGAGATGCGCGCGATCTACAAGTCGCGCCGCGATGTCCTCATCGATGGCTTTGCGCGCGCCGGCTGGGACATCCCGCCGCCAGAGGCCTCCATGTTCGCCTGGGCACCGATCCCGGAGCCGTACCGCGCGCTGGGCTCTCTCCAGTTCTCAAAGCTGCTGCTTGAGCATGCCAAGGTGGCCGTCGCGCCAGGCGCCGGCTTCGGCGAATACGGTGACACCCACGTGCGCATCGCGCTCGTGGAGAACGAGCACCGCATCCGGCAGGCAGCACGCAACGTCAAGAAATTCTTCTCATCGCCGCCCATTGACCTGGCGGCCATCCAGAACCGCACGGCTGCACAATGAAACCACTTCGCGTTGGTATCGCCGGTCTCGGCACGGTCGGGGCCACGGTGGCCCGTCTGATCGTCGACAAAGGCAAGGCGCTGGCTGCGCGCTGCGGACGCGAGCTCGTCCTCACCGCCGTCTCCGCCCGCACCAAGGGCCAGGACCGTGGCTTTCGCATGGACGGCGTCACCTGGTTCGATGACCCGGTGAAGCTGGCTGCATCAGCCGACATCGACCTGTTCGTCGAACTCATGGGCGGCGAAGGTGGCGCAGCAAAGGCATCCGTCGAAGCGGCGATCGCGCGCGGCCTGCCGGTGGTCACCGCCAACAAGGCGCTGCTCGCGCATCACGGCGTCGTGCTGGCCAAGGCCGCCGAAGCCCGCAAGCTGGCCCTGAACTTCGAGGCCGCTGTCGCCGGTGGCATTCCGATCATCAAGGCGCTGCGCGAAGGTCTGGGTGCCAATCGCATTACACGCGTGTACGGCATCCTGAACGGCACCTGCAACTACATCCTCACCACGATGGAAGCAACGGGCCGGAGTTTCAGGGACGTGCTGGCCGAAGCACAGAAGCTTGGCTACGCCGAAGCTGATCCGACCTTTGACATTGGCGGCATGGACACCGCGCACAAGCTGTCCCTGCTTGCCGCCGTCGCCTTCGGCAATGCCCCCGCTCTCGATGGCATCCATGTCGAAGGCATCGAGCGCATCACGCCGCTCGACATCGAGTTTGCGAACGAGTTTGGATTCCGCATCAAGCTGCTGGGCATCGCGACCAGGACCGACGCCGGCATCGAGCAGCGCGTCCATCCCTCGATGGTGCCTCATGGAACCCCGCTTGCGGATGTCGACGGGGTGTTCAACGCCGTGGTGGCGGAAGGCGATCTGGCGGGCAAGTCG
>JBILMZ010000313.1:0-3033 GCA_044375275.1 Micropepsaceae bacterium
GACAAAGGCCGCGTTGACGCCGTCCTTGCAGGCACTGGCTGTGCAGCGCTGTTCGAACGAACGTAGGCGACCGGCGGATTGAGGTCACATCATTTACTGGGTGCCTGGCAAATGCACCAAGAGCACTATGAGCGGAAATTGGAGTCTGACCCCAATGTCTGACGGTGTTCCGTGCGCTGTTAACGCAATGAAGTCTTCTCCCTGCTCGCGAAGCATGATCTCGGGATTCTCTATGCAGATGAATCAGGTCCAAAATGTCGCAGGTACAGGCTAGGCGAACGCCATCTTGTCGGAAGTCTTTACACACCGGGATCGCGGGGGGGGGGTAAGCTCCACAAATCAAATAGAGTCTGGAGGGGATAAAAAATGCGTTCAAGTTTACTCAAGATGGCCGCTGTTCTCGCGATATCCGGCGCAGCGATGTTTGCCGCCGGACCAGCAAATGCGGCGTATATAAGTTCTTTCAACAATACGACGAATGACGGCGTTCGTTTCTTGACGCCTTCCGATGCAGCAGCCTTGGGATTGTCAAGCAATTATAATTCGCTCGGGCTCTTTCGGGTGAAAAACTCTTGTTTCCCGTCGGCCTGCGCCATTGGAGATACTTTCGACGCTGCCACCATCCTGGCGTCATTGCAGGGTGCAAATCCGGCAAGCTTGGTTGCTTCCTCCATCTTCAGTGGCTATAGCCCCAATTCGAATATCAACTACGGTGCCGCTCCGTTCCAGCTGCTTGGAACAGCTTCGCTTCTGGCTATCCCGCCAGGCGGCGGCGGGTGGATCAGCGGACTTGATGTTGCCTTCGCGTGGGATGGCACACAGGGCAATGTTTTGTTCAAAGGGACTTCGACGTTTGCCGCCTGTCTCACACTCAACACTGGCACGAGCGGAAATTGCCGATCTGCAAGTGCCCTTCAGGACTTTCCGTCGGCTTCGGTCCCCGAACCCTCCACCATCGCCCTGATCGCCATGGCGCTGCTGTCGATGTTCGGTTTGGGCATGATGCGTCGTCGCGCCGAGGCGTAAGCACCCGCAACTCATAAACTGCATTGAGGGGCCGCCGTCGTGCGGCCCCTTTAAATTCTGCGGCACCAATTGGGCTAGCTCAGGTTCAATTTCCAAGAAATGGGGTCGAACACCCATTTCACGTACCTGCGAACCGACCCATCACACCAGCACCGCCAAGCGAACCGCTCACACACCCAATACCGACGTCACAAACAACTGCTCCGCCTCGGCGCTGATCTCGTCGTCAGGAAACGCTAGGACTTTCCCCAAAGCCTCGCCGGCCCAAGCGACCTGTGCCTCGCAAAAATCTTCAAGCACGGCGATCCGCTCGCTCGGCTTCACCTTCCGGGGAAGGGGCCTGCGTTCAATCAAACCCGTGATGGCCTTCAGAACGTCATCAGGCAGAGTTACCCCTTGCATCAACACAGGCAAGGACAGCGGCGGCGTCTCACCGGGACGTTGCTGCAGCCACAACAGCGCCAGCGCCGGTCGGATCACACGGAAATAGCGCCGGAGATTGAAGTGCTTTCGATCTTCCAGATCGGTCATGCACCGCCAATGCGCGATACCGAAATAGTGCCGCAACAGCGCCTTGGGGTCGCCCATGCGCACGAACAACTTGCGCAGCGCCGCCGCTTCCCAGCCCGGTTCGCGATAGACAATCGGCGACGTCAGCCGTTCAAGCAGCGCAGGATCCTCCAGCAGTCCGCGACGCAATGCGTGTCTCAGGTCCCAGCCTGAAAGGTCGATCATGTCCCTTCTCGGGAACACCATGACATCGCTGTGCTCCCTCACTGCCAGATAGTTCAGATGCTGCCGCACAAAGATGAATCGGACGTCGTAGTCACTCTTCTCGGACGCAAAGCCCCAGGCACGACTGCCACTTGCCACGGCAAGCACGATCCGAATGGACATGTCGCGCTCGATCTCATCCAGCCGCGTCTGGATTGTTCGCTGGACGTCTTCAGGAATGTCGGAGATTGCGGGTTGCAGAACCATTGAATGCTCACTGGCTTGAACAGTCGAAAGAAGCACAGTCTGAGTTGAATATCCCCGGAAATGGAAGAGGGCTTAAGTGCCCGCACTGCCCCCATTTCCCGCATGACACGCCACGCCCGGCATGTTTGTCTCACACCGAAGCCACAGCGCATCAGAAGGAACACCCCGGCATGGCCACGACCCTGACCACGAGACTGCAGGCCCTCGCCGTCTGCCTCCTGTTCCTCGCAGCCCCCACGGCGCACGCCAGCCCCGCGCCGGCCGGGCTCACGGACGCCACCCCGCCCGTGGAGCAGGCCACCTTCCACCAGCTGGTCTTCGCGAACGAAGACGTGGCCGTGCTGAACAATCTCTATCCGCCCGGCGGCGACTCCGGCTTCCACGCGCATCATCGCGACCTGTTCGCCGTGATCATCCAGCCCCAGCCCTCAAGCTCTCAGACGCCCGGCAAAACGCTGAAGTCCGCAGCCGAGGTCCAGGCCGGAACTGCAGCCTACAGCCCCGTGAGCGGCGAACCCCACGTGCACAGGGTGATCAACAACGGCCAAGGGCCCTTCCAGATCATCGTGATCGAGCTGCGCCGCGCGAGCCCCCAAGGTACCGCGATCTCCGCTCGCGAGGCCGCTCCCCAATACGTGCAGATCACCGACAATCCAAGGATGCGCGCGTGGCGGCTGATCCTGGAGCCCGGCCAATCCGTCCCCGCAATCACCCAAGGCAGCACCGGCGTCCGCGTCGTCGTGCGCGGCGGGCTGCTGATGACAACGATGCCCGGCGTCCCGGAGCAGACACTCGCGCTGCAACCGGGGAACTTCGCGGTTCAGGAACAGGGCTTCACGCGCGCGCTGAGGAATGGCGGGGCGGAGACGATTGAACTGGTGGAGATGGAGTTGAAGTAGTCGAGCGGCCTGACTGGAGAATTGGTGACTGACCCACTGCTGTCCCATAGCGGATTGCTGAATCTCTTCAAAGCGATAACCGGTATTGAAGGGATTGCGTATCGGGCGGTGGTGAACCATTCTTCAG
>JBILMZ010000114.1:0-11007 GCA_044375275.1 Micropepsaceae bacterium
GAAGTACCTGCGCACCGAAGGTGCTGCAGGGGATGGAGTAACCACGCCCGCCAGCAAACCCGCCACCTTCAACAACCCCCTTGACACTAATTCGCTAATTGCCTAAATACCAAAACATGAATGAAGTCTTCGAAGCCCTTGCCCATCCCGTTCGACGCGACATCCTCAAGCTGTTGCGCAAGAAGGCGATGAGTGCGGGTGAGATCGCGGAGCATTTTCCGATCGCAAAGGCCACGCTCTCCGGGCATTTCAACGTGCTCAAGAACGCGGACCTCGTCTCGACCGAGCGGCAGGGCACCACGATCATCTACAGGCTGAACATGTCCGTCATGGAGGAGGCGCTGGGCGCCTTCATGTCCCTGGCGGGGTTGAAGGGGAAGGGAAGTTGATGACCATGGCAGGCACTCACGACACGAATGGAAGCCAGGGCGGTACGCCGCTTTCGCTCAATCTCTGGCCGATCATCATCGTGAACACGATCACGGTCGCAGGCATGGGCGCGCTGTCCTTCTGGGCGCACGGGCAGGTGCCCGAAGGCACGCAGGTGCCGGTGCACTGGAACATCGAAGGCGTGGCGGACCGCTTCGGCGATATCCGCGAGGTGATCTACTTCATGCCGGCGCTGGCGATAGTGATCACGGCGCTTTTCCTGATACTGCCCAAACTCGATCCGCGGCGGGACAACCTGGCGGCCAGCGGCAAGTTCTGGACGGCGGGCGGCATCATGAGCGTCGTGCTTCTTGCCTATGTTCACGCGATCATGGTGATGAACGCCACGGGGTGGAAGATCGACATGGTTTCGGCGCTCGTTCCCGCGCTCTGCGTGATGTTCGCGATCATCGGCAACTATCTCGGCAAGACAAGGCCCAACTGGTTCGGTGGCGTGCGTACGCCGTGGACACTGTCGAGCGACTATGCCTGGGAGAAGACGCATCGCCTTGCAGGTCGTCTCTTCGTGCTGTCGGCAGTGGCGGGCCTCGGCGCATGGGCCGTGCTGGGAGCCGTTCCGGGTTTCGTGGCACTCATCGCCGGCATCACCGGCGCAGCGATCATCTCGGTCGTCGCATCCTGGTTCTACTGGAAGAACGATCCGGAACGCGCGGCAGGCAAGGCGTGATCCGGAAGGATCAGAGCGCCTTCTGCATGAAGTGCCGCTTGAACCCCTCCGGATAGTCGAGTGTGCCGAACGTCGTATAACCGAGTTTCTCGTAAAAGGGCCGCGCCTGGAACTCGAATGTATCGAGCCACACGGCGCGGCAGCCACGCCGGTGACCTTCTTCCTCGGCGGCCGCGATAAGGCGGGTGCCATGCCCCTGTCCTCGAAGCGCCTCGTCGATCCAGAACCACTTGATGAACAGCATGCCGGCCCACGCAATGGCCGAGATGCCACCCTTGATGGTGTCCCCATCCCTCAGGCTGACAGTGAGGTAGTCATAGCTCGCGGGTGAAAACTGCGCATTGTAGACATCGAGCCCGTTGTCCAGCACGTCAAGCGTGGCCTTGTCGGCAGGGCACTCGATGGTGATCGCGAACCCGTTCATGCAGCTTTCCGTGGCACCAGAAGGAAGACGAGGAAACCGACAACGAACAGAAGGTCGCCCAGTGAAACGGCAAAGGCCGGGAAGGGCACGCGGCCCGACACATAGGCATCGCCCATCAGCAGGATCACGCCCGCCTTGCCGATCGCCCCTAGCCAGACGAGCGGACCAAAACGTTGCTGGTCATAGGCAACCGCCGCATAGAACCCGCCAAAGGCCAGTATCAGCAACCCGGTGAAGCGGTGATAGAGCAGGTCATCCGGCACCGGCATGTTCAGGCTTTGCAGCATGGAATCCGGCGCCGCCAGCAAAGGCAGGCCGGCCGCGATGTTGAAGAGCGTCGCGGCAATGAAGAAGATGCGCCACATGATCAGGGTTCCTCGGCAATCTGGATCAGGAGCTTGCCGGTATTGGCGCTCGTGAACAGTTTCTGCAGCGCGTCGACGGCGTTCTCGAGCCCCTCGGTAATGTCGACGCGGTCCTTGACCTGCCCCGTCATCAGCCACTGCGCCATCTGCGCCATGAACTCGTCGAAACGGTGCACGTAATCGAGGATGATGAACCCTTCGACACGCGCGCGCTTCATGAGAATGTTCGTGAAATTGTAGGGGCCGGGCACCGGACCCTCCGCATTGTACTGCGAGATGAGCCCGCACAGCACGATGCGCGCACGCAGGTTGATGTTCTCGAGCACGGCATCAAGGATGCGCCCGCCCGCATTCTCGAAGTCGATGTCGATGCCCTTGGGACAGACTTTCTTGAAGGCCTTCGACACGTCCGTCTGCTTGTAGTTGATGCACGCGTTGAAGCCGAGTTCCTTGACCACGTAGTTGCACTTGGCCTCGGTGCTCGCCAGGCCCACGACGCGACAGCCCTTGATGCGCGCGATCTGGCCGACGATCTGCCCGACGGCGCCAGCCGCCGCTGAAACGACAACCGTCTCGCCGGCCTTGGGCTGCCCGATATCCATGAGCCCGAAATAGGCCGTCGCCCCCGTGAAGCCGAGCGCGCTCATGTAGGCAGTCATCGGAATGCCCGGCAGGCGCGTGAGCTTGCGGGCGGCCATCGGGCCGGAGGCGGCGCCAATCGTGTAGTCCTGCCAGCCGCCGAGGCCCGGCATGACGAGGTCGCCCACCTCATAGTCGGGATGGTTCGAGATCTCGACCATGCCCAGCGTGCCGCCGCGCATGACGTCACCGATCGCGACGGGCGGCATGTACTGGTCCATGTCGCTCATCCAGATCCGGTTCGTGGGATCGAGCGAAAGGTAAACGTTGCGGACCAGGAATTCACCCTTTTTGGGGACGGGCTTGGGCTGCTCGATGAGCTCCAGGTCGCCGGGCTGGATGTCGCCGGTCGGCCGTTTCCTGAGGATCCACTGCCGGTTCGTGCTGCGCATCAAGGCCTTGTTCTCATTCAAGTTTTCGCGACCGGGTTAGTTAAACCAATTGCCTCACTCGCGGTAGTTCGCTTCATCGTCTATACACCTCCCGCTACAGGGAAGCAGGGGATGAGTTTGGTCCGCCGCATGGTCTGGTTTCTTTTCGCAAGCCTGGTGCTGGCCGGTGCTGCGCAGGCGGGCGATGTCGTAACGACATCCCGCGTCGAGGCGCGCCTTGTCGCCGAGCGTGACGGCATTCCGGCCGCAGGCGGCACGATCTCCATGGGCCTGCTCCAGGTGATGCAGCCCGAATGGCACACCTACTGGAGCAACCCCGGCGAATCGGGCGAGCCGACAACGATGGCGTGGACCCTGCCGCAGGGCTTCGTCGCGTCTGACATTCGCTGGCCCCATCCCGAGCGCATCCCCTATGGCGAACTCGCGAACTACGGCTATTCCGAGCGCGTCCTGCTGCCGGTGGACATCACCGTACCCGCAGGTCTCCAGCCCGGCACGACGGTGACGTTGCGCGTGGAAGCAAACTGGCTGACCTGCAAGGACATCTGCGTGCCCGAAAGCGGCACGCTGGAGCTGACCTTGCCAGTGGTCGATGGCGAACCATCGGTCAACGCGAGCTGGCAGGCTGACTTTACGCGCGCCCGTGCCGCCGAGCCCGTGAAGAACGCAGCGATCAATGCGCGCTTCGATGTGCGTGACGGAGCAGTGACGCTCTTCTTCGTTCCAGCCGCAGACCTGAAGATCGCGCCGGAAGGCATGCAGTTCTTTCCCTACACGAAGGGACAGATCAAGGCCTCGGCCGTGCAGAAGCCGGAAGCCGTTGAAGGCGGCATCGCCATCCGTGTACCGCCAGGTTGGCGCCTGCGCGATCCCGATCAGCTGAAGAACACTGCAGCGCTTGACGGCGTGCTCGTCGTGCCCGGCACGGCCGGCGCCGATGCGCGCGCTTACGAACTCTCCGTCGCGCGGGGCCCCGTGCCTGCCGCGACCGTGATACCGGCCGCAGCCAGCACGTCATTCTTCGAAGCCATCCTCTTCGCCGTGCTGGGCGGCCTGATCCTGAACCTGATGCCGTGCGTCTTCCCCATCCTGTCGATGAAGGCGCTGTCGCTCGTGAACTCGAGCCACCAGGAGCGTCCCTGGGTGGATGGCCTCGTCTATCTCGCAGGCGTGATGCTGACCTTTGCAGCCCTTGCAGGTGCGCTGCTCTGGCTGCGCGCGATTGGCGAAGACGTGGGCTGGGGTTTCCAGCTCCAGTCGCCGCTGTCGGTCGCGATCCTCGCCTATATCCTTGCCGCCGTGGGCTTCTCGCTCTCGGGCCTGTTCATTCTCGGCACCTCGTTGCAAGGCGCAGGGCAGGGTCTCGCGAGCCATTCGGGTCTTGTGGGCACGTTCTTCACCGGCGTCCTCGCGGTCGTCGTGGCTGCTCCCTGCACGGCACCCTTCATGGGCGCCGCGATGAGCTTCGCCTTCACGCAAGGTCCAGCCGTCACCATGGCTGTGTTCCTGGCACTCGGCTTCGGCCTCGCTTTGCCCTGGGTGGTGTTCAGCATGGTGCCCGCCCTCGTGCGGTTGCTGCCGCGGCCGGGCGAATGGATGGAGCGCTTCAAGCAGTTCCTCGCCTTCCCGATGTACGGCGCCGCCGCCTGGCTGGTCTGGGTCGTCTCGCAGCAGGTGAGCCCCGAAGGCCTCTTCCGCGTGATGATCGGCCTCGTGTGCCTGGGTCTTGCAGCCTGGGCCTTCGGCAACCTGCAGCGCCGCGCCAGCGTGCTCGGCCTTGTGCTGTTCACCGCTGGACTGGGTGCCGCAATCGCGCTCGTGGCCACCCCCTTCGATCCCGCGCGCCCCGCGCAGGCATCGGAAGAGGGCGCGTCGAGCCACGCCTTCTCCGAGCCCTATTCGGCCGCGCGCCTCGCCGCCCTGCGGGCAGAAGGCAAGCCCGTCTTCGTGAACCTGACGGCCGCCTGGTGCGTGAGCTGCCTCTACAACGAGCGCGTCGCGCTTTCGACAGAAAACGTCCGCAACGCCTTCCGCGACACCGGCACGGTCTATCTCGTCGGCGACTGGACCAACCGTAACGCCGAAATCAGCGCGCTCCTGAAGCAACACGCCCGCGATGGCGTGCCGCTCTACCTCCATTTTCCTGCAGGCAGCGGTGATCCAAACATCCTCCCGCAGCTTTTAACTGAAAGCATCGTCATCATCACCCTGAGGTCCGGCAAATGATCCGTACAACACTTGCAGTCCTTGCCCTGAGCATCTCCGCGACAGCCGCCTGGGCCGTCCCTGAAATCGGCAAGCCCGCACCAGCGTTCACCGCCGTCGATTCGAACGGCAAGTCGCACGCCTTGTCTGATTTCAAGGGCAAGACAGTCATCCTCGAGTGGACAAACGACGGCTGCCCCTATGTGAAGAAGCACTATGGCGCCGGCAACATGCAGAAGATCCAGAAGGACCTGACGGCGGAAGGCGCCGTGTGGCTCTCGATTATCTCGTCGGCACCCGGCAAGCAGGGACACGTCGACGGCAAGGGAGCAAACGCTCTAGTCGCCTCGCAGGGATCCGCACCCACAGCCGTGCTGCTCGACCCGGCCGGCAAGGTGGGCAAGCTCTACGAAGCCCAGACGACGCCACACATGTACGTGATCGACGGCAAGGGCACGCTCCGTTACATGGGCGCCATCGACGACCAGCCCAACACCGACACCTCAACGATCGCCAAGGCCCGCAACTACGTCCGCGAAGCCTTCGCCGCAGTGAAAGCCGGCAAGCCCGTCGAAGCAACGGCGACGGATCCTTACGGCTGCAGCGTGAAGTACCCGTAAGTCGCCCTGGGAGCGCCGGCATCCTGCCGGCTCTTTCCAGCGCTTCAAATCCAGCGTATTCGAAAATCACCAAGGGCCGGCAAGGACGCCGGCGCTCCCAGGGATACCCATGCGCGCTTCCCTTAAAGAGCATCAGGCCTTCGCTTCTCCACCCATCCCGTCGCGTTCTCATACGCCCGCGCGAGCTGCAGGCATGCAAGCTCCGCGTGGTTCGGCCCCATCAGCTGCAGGCCCATCGGCAACCCGCCCTCACTGAAGCCGGCCGGCACCGTCGCAATCGGACAGCCGCCCATCGTCCCCGGCACCACGACCTTCATCCACTCGTGATAGGTCGTCATCGTGCGGCCGCCGACCTCATGGGGCCAGTTGATCTCGACATCGAAGGGAAAGAGCTGAGCGCTCGGCAGCACCAGGAAATCAAAGCGCTCGAACAGCCGGCGCATCGCGCCATACCACGCCGTGCGCTGCGCCGAGGCGATGGTCACGTCATAGGCTGAAATCTTCGCGCCGCTCTCGATTTCGAAAATTGCCTCGGGCTTGATGAGCGCGCGCCGCTTCGGATCGCGATAGAGTTCAAGCAGTCCTGAACCCGCCTGCCAGGCGCGGATGGTGAGGAAAGACGACCAGAGCCGCTCCAGGTCAAAGGCGGGCAGGGCCACCTCGACAACGCAGCCAAGCGCCTCGAACGTCTTCAGCGCCTCGCGGCAGAGTTCGAGCACGCCGTCCTCATAAGGCAGCCAGCCACCCATGTCGCCGAGCCAGCCAATGCGCAAGCCCGCAACATCGCGCTCCAGCACCGCTTCCGACGTATCGACGCGACCATCAAGCGAGAGCGGCGATCGCGGGTCAGCACCGTGCTGGATGCCAAACAGCATAGCGACATCCCGCACGCTGCGCCCCATGGGCCCCAGTGTCGACATTGTCGGCAGCCACACCTCGCGCGCATTGCCCGGAATGCGTCCGACACAGGGACGCAATGAATAGATGTTGTTCCACCCCGCCGGATTGCGCAGGCTTCCCATGTAATCGCCGCCATCGGCCACCGGCAGCATGCGCAGCGCCAGCGCAACGGCAGCACCACCACTGCTGCCACCCGCGCTGCGCGTCGGGTCATAGGCATTGCGCGTGCGCCCGTGCACCGGATTGTAGGTGTGCGATCCCAGCCCGAACTCCGGCGTGTTCGTGCGGCCGATGAAGATGGCGCCGCTCGCCCGCACGCGCTCGACCATGACGCTGTCTTCGGGCGGCACGAAGTCCTTCAGCAGGGGAGAGCCCATCGTCATCTTCATGTCGCGCTGCGACTCGAGATCCTTGATCGCTTGCGGCAGCCCATGTAGCGGCCCGTGCCAGAGGCCCTGCGCCAACTCCCGGTCACGTAGCCGCGCCTCGGCGATCAGGTCTTCGTCGGGCCGCAGGTTGATGATTGCGTTGTGCGTCGGATTGAACCGCGCGACCTGCGCAAGATGCGCCCGCATGACTTCCTCGCAGGATAATCGCCGGGCGCGGATCTCGCGCTGCAGCGCCGTTGCATCCAGGTCGACGATATCACTCAATCGACATCCTCCGTGCTGTGCATCGCGTCATGCGTCAGTTCCTGACATAAACGCCCGTGTAGGGCGGTGTGCCGGCGCTGCCCGGGAGCACGGATGCACGCGACGACACCAGGTGCAACTCGCGTCCATTGACGCAATAGGCGCCCGTGAGGTTCTTGCCGCCGACATCCTGGCGCGACTTGAACGGCGTTTCGCGGGAACTGATGGGGCCATTCCGGCCAACGAACTCCACGCGTGTGCGCGCATCGGTGCGTTGAAGGATTCGTTCGACCGAAAACGCATCCACACCACGACCCGCCGGAGCAGCACCCAGCTGTGCGGCGCTCCACGGCTTGCGGGAGTAGTTCCAGTAGACGCTGCCGGTCAGCACGGCACGCATGCTGGAATAGCGATCAATCTTGGAGTTGTAGGTGACATCGTTGAACGTCGCGACCGCCTCGTTTCCGGAAAAGCGAAGCGTGATGCTGCCCGATGTCAGCTCACCCGGAAACGGCGTAAACCGCGCCGCCCGGATGCCATCGAGCCCCATCGTCCAGGTCCCCTGCGGGCAGGGGCAGGTAACCATGCCTTCCGGCTTCTCGTTGATGGCGGCAGTGATGGTCTGGGCGCTGTCGGAATCCCTCGTCGAGGAGAGCAGGAAGTATCCCTGCTTGTCGCCCCCGCAGGCATCAATGATGGTCGGCAGGTCCTTCCATCCGCTGTCAGCGCCTTCCTGGCTCCACTGGATCTTCGTAGCGGTACTGGCTTCGGGCGGCATCACCTGCCATGCCATGCCGGCCGCGAAAGTGGCGGGGACAAGGGTGAGGGTGAACGGCTTGATGCCTTCGACACGGAGTGTCTGGGCCCGGTCAACGCGAACACGCGGACGCAGGTGTAACGGACCGATGCCGAGCGTGCGGCCCATCTCGTCCTCAAGCGTGTTGCGTGCAAACTTTCGTCCCAGTTTTGCAAACAGCTCTGCAATGTTCGGGATCCGGTTCAACGAAGCGCGATCCCCTGCCGTCGTGTGCGATCTTGAGGCGCCGCGCATGAAGTCGATGACGGCATCCACACCGCGCTCTCTCCCGAGAAAGGCGAAGAACGGGAAGGTGTCGAACTTCAGTTCATAAAGCGGCTTGAGTTCGATCTTGTGGAACTCATCGGTCTGCGCTGGATTGGGTCGCGCAGCCGGCACGGCGAGACCGGCAAAATACTCTGCAGCCCCTTCGTCACGCCATGGCAGGTACCGGTTGTCGAGCGTCGGATCGGTCAGGTGCACGCAATGAAAGAGTTCGTGGGCGATCGTGCGCTTGTACTGGTTGGCATCGCTGTCGCGTACCACTCCTCCTCCGTGCCGCGAAGCGTGATCCAGCCAGATCAGGCATCCGCGGCCGCGCGAGATATCCGTTTCGGCATAGTCGGCAAATGCAGGCGCGCGTCCCGACAGGAAGACGGCGGACGGCGTCCTGAACCAGCTGTTGAAAAGGGGAACGGCGCGATAGACGGCTTCCGCAGCTTGGGCAAGACGCGCCCGCCCGGCGGGGTCGCCGTCGCCGACGATCTCGGCGAAGACATAGGCCCGACCGTCAATTGTTCGCTGGTCGCGGATGTTGCAGCGCGCGCCCGTCACATGCCGGCGCACGGAGTCGGACATGCCGACAAAGCCGCCCGACAGCAAAGAGAGGCAGTCGACTTCCTGGGCGCGGGCCGGGCTCTGCCACGTGACCGCAATGACCAACAGCAACGCACTCAAAAGGCGTGAAGTCATGGTTTCCTCCCGACGATATGTCCCGGCCCTGAGGCTGGAAAGGCTAGCAAGTCCCGGCCAAAGGCAGAAACGTTACCGTGCATTCCCCGCAGCAAATCGCCGGTCGGGGAGAATGAAGTTGAGGGCCCCAGCCAGTCCAAAGGGCTTGAAGGGGAGGCCATGTGCGGGAGAAGGCGATGCGATCGACACAACCTTGGAGCGATTGAGGTCGACTAAGTGACTGAAAACATATGGAAAAAATTTGCACAGAAACTTTCTTTCGTGGCGCCCTTGACCTTGTTGGCGCCGCTCCCTAAATCCCACTCCGCGCATTGGCACTCGGCAAGGCTGAGTGCTAACAGCCGTATGCAAACCTCAAAATCAGCTCTCAGGAGAGAACCTTATGAAGTTCCGTCCCCTCGGTGACCGCGTGGTCGTCAAGCGCGTTCAGGAAGAATTGAAGACTGCCGGCGGGATCATCATTCCTGACTCGGCGCAGGAAAAGCCGCAGGAAGGCGAAATCGTCGCTGTTGGCCCAGGCGCCCGCGACGAGAAGGGCGATCGCATCGCTCCGGAAGTCAAGGCCGGCGACCGCATCCTGTTCGGCAAGTGGTCCGGCACGGAAGTGAAGATCGACGGTCAGGACCTCCTGATCATGAAGGAATCCGACATCATGGGCGTGCTCGAGGGCAAGGCTTCTTCGAAGAAGGCGGCTTAAGGACCACAAGGTCTTTGCCGCTTTTTTGTTGAACTCCCTGGCATTCCCAATCAAAAGGACATGAAATCCAATGGCAGCTAAAGAAGTAAAATTCCACGCCGATGCCCGCACGCGCCTGCTGCGCGGCGTCGACATTCTCGCCGACGCAGTGAAGGTGACGCTCGGCCCGAAGGGTCGTAACGTCGTCATCGACAAGTCGTTCGGTGCACCGCGCACCACGAAGGACGGCGTCACGGTCGCCAAGGAAATCGAACTTTCGGACAAGTTCGAGAACATGGGCGCCCAGATGGTGCGCGAAGTGGCCCAGAAGACCAACGACACGGCCGGCGACGGCACGACGACGGCCACCGTTCTTGCTCAGGCCATCGTTCGCGAAGGCATGAAGTCGGTTGCAGCCGGCATGAACCCGATGGACCTGAAGCGCGGCATCACGATTGCGGTTGAAGCCGTTGTCGCCGATCTCAAGAAGCGCTCGAAGAAGGTCAAGTCGAACGAAGAAATCGTCCAGGTCGGCACGATCTCCGCGAACGGCGATGAATGGGTTGGCAAGAAGCTGGCCGAAGCCATGGCGAAGGTTGGCAACGAAGGCGTGATCACGGTTGAGGAAGCCAAGAGCCTCGACAGCGAACTCGAAGTCGTTGAAGGCATGCAGTTCGACCGCGGCTACATCTCGCCGTACTTCGTCACCAACGCTGAAAAGATGGTGGCCGAACTCGAAGATCCGTACATCCTGATCCACGAGAAGAAGCTCTCCTCGCTCCAGCCAATGCTGCCGATCCTGGAATCAATCGTCCAGACCGGCCGCCCGCTGCTGATCATCGCGGAAGAAGTCGAAGGCGAAGCCCTCGCGACGCTCGTCGTGAACAAGCTGCGCGGTGGCCTCAAGGTCGCGGCGGTGAAGGCCCCGGGCTTTGGTGACCGTCGCAAGGCGATGCTCGAAGACATCGCGATCGTGACGAACGGCGAAGTGATCTCCGAAGAACTCGGCATCAAGCTCGAGAACGTCAAGATCGGCCAGCTCGGCACCGCCAAGCGCGTCCGCATCACGAAGGACGACACGACCATCATCGATGGCGCCGGCAAGAAGAAGGACATCCAGGATCGCGTCGCCCAGATCAAGGCGCAGATCGAGGAAACCACGTCCGACTACGACAAGGAAAAGCTGCAGGAACGTCTGGCGAAGCTCGCCGGCGGCGTTGCAGTCATCCGCGTGGGCGGTGCGACGGAAATCGAAGTGAAGGAGCGCAA
>JBILMZ010000115.1:0-11000 GCA_044375275.1 Micropepsaceae bacterium
TCACGCGCTCCGCGAAATCTTCCTGGGTGATTGCCCCCTTCGTGATGGGGTGTCCCGGAAAATCGGCCGGCCCCTCAATCCCGGCGGACAGCTTGCCATCCATGGGCACGCATGCTGTCGCGCAGGCCAGTGCGAAAGCGATGGCTGCGGATGATGTCGTGTAGCGGTTCATTGGTCTGATCCGTCCATCAAAGAGGAATATTGTCGTGTTTCTTCCACGGCATCTCGACGCGCTTGTTGCGCAACGAACGAAGGCCGCGCGCAATGCGGCGGCGCGTGCCGTGGGGCATGATGACTTCATCGAGATAGCCGCGCTGCGCCGCGACGAACGGATTGAGGAAGCGCTCCTCGTATTCCTTCGTGCGTTCGGCGATCTTTGCGGGATCATTGATGTCGGCACGGAAGATGATTTCAACAGCACCCTTGGCTCCCATCACCGCGATCTGCGCGGTGGGCCAGGCGTAGTTGATGTCCGCGCGCATGTGCTTGGAGGCCATGACGTCATAGGCGCCACCGAAGGCCTTGCGCGTGATGCAGGTGATCTTCGGCACCGTTGCTTCCGTGAAGGCGAAGAGCAGCTTGGCGCCATGCTTGATCAGGCCGCCATATTCCTGCGCCGTACCCGGCAGGAAGCCCGGAACGTCAACGAAGGTGACCAGCGGGATGTTGAAACAGTCGCAGAAGCGCACGAAGCGTGCGGCCTTGCGGCTGGCGTCGCTGTCGAGCACGCCAGCGAGCATCATTGGCTGGTTGGCCACGAAGCCGACCGTCGCGCCTTCGATGCGGCCGAAGCCCGTGATGATGTTCTTCGCGAAGTTTTCCTGGATCTCGAAGAAGTCGCCTTCATCGGCGACCTTCAGGATCAGTTCCTTCATGTCATAGGGCTTGTTCGGATTCGACGGGATGAGCGTGTCGAGCGAAATGTCATCCTTTTCGGCATCCTGGAAGCTCGGCCACGTCGGGGCCTGTTCACGGTTGGATGTCGGCAGGAAGTCGATCAGCCTGCGCATCTGCATCAGGCATTCGATGTCGTTGTCATAGGCGCCATCGGCAATCGATGACTTGGTCGTGTGGATCTTGGCGCCGCCGAGCTCTTCCGCCGAGACAACTTCGTTGGTCACGGTCTTCACGACATCCGGACCGGTCACGAACATGTAGGACGTGTCGCGCACCATGAAGATGAAGTCGGTCATGGCGGGCGAGTAGACGTCGCCACCGGCGCACGGTCCCATGATGATGCTGATCTGCGGAATGACGCCCGAGGAAAGGACGTTGTTGGCAAACACCTCGCCATACCCTGCCAGCGCGTCGACGCCTTCCTGGATGCGCGCGCCGCCGGCATCGAAGACGCCGATGACAGGCGCGCCATTGCGCAGCGCCATCTGCTGGATCTTGACGATCTTCTGGGCGTGAGCCGCAGAGAGCGAACCGCCGAACACTGTGAAGTCCTTGACGAAGAGATAGACCAGACGGCCGTTGATCGTCCCCCAGCCCGTCACCACACCGTCGCCTGGGATGCGGTTGGCCTCCATGCCGAAATCGGTCGAGCGATGTTCGACAAAGGTGTCGAACTCCTCGAACGAGCCCTCATCCAGAAGGATATCGAGGCGCTCGCGCGCGGTCAGCTTCCCGCGAGCATGTTGGGCTTCAATTCTCTTCTCGCCGCCGCCCAGTTGGGCGGCCGCGCGACGCCGCTCAAGTTCGCGGATAATGTCGTGCATCGATGTCGTCCCCAGCTGGCCCAGAGCGGGCCTGACTCAGTCGGCTTAATCTGCACAGATCAGCCCCCGGTGCAATGCGGGAATTCGCGGTTTTCCGGGATTGTCAGACGGAGTCAGCTGGCCAGCAAGTCAAGCAGGCGGCGCGCCAGCGCGAGTTCGGCGAGCCTGTTTTTCCTTACGGTCTCTGCTTCTGCATCGCGTCCCCAGCGCTCGGCTTGATAGTCTTCATCCACGCAGGAGACCGCCAGCGCTTCCTCGTGGTTCATCAGCCGTCGCGCAAAGGCGAGACCCAGCACCGCTGATCCCGTGATGGTTACGGCGGGGTGCAGCGCCGCGATCGAGAACGAGTCGAGCGCGTCCATCGCCTTGCGCATCGTTTCGATGGCGGCCTGATCCTGTTCGACATGAACGATGCCCGATGCCACGCGCAGTTGGAGACCCAGTTCCTTGTTCGCCCAGTCCAGCCATGGGTTCCAGGTCGCATTCTGGCGCTCCACGAGTTCACGCGGCGCCTCGGCGCGGTAGCACAACAGGTCCGACCCCACGAAGCGCGACAGCTCGTCGAGGACTTCATTGCGCCTGTGCTCGATTCGGTCGATTGCCGTGTTGGCCGCGCGGGTGAGCGCCATGTTGGTCAGGTCCAGCCTGTGCCCCTGGATGCGCCACTCTTCGGCCATGGCCTGCGCGAGAGCGCGCGACGGAACTGCCTGACGGGCACCTGCCGGTGTCTTGAGAGGCCGATCGTCCAGCAAAACGCCGTACGGCGCCTCGTCCGTCACCTTCACCACCGTGTAGAAGCGCTTAGGGCCTGCGGTCATGGCAATCGCTTAGATCAGGCCCATCTTACTTCGTGCGCTCTTTTCCACGGCGTGGGCGGAAGTTCTTGTCGTAGGGCTTCGGTTCCTTCTTGCGTGGCGCCGGCGCGCGATCTTCATGGAAGGGATCGCGCTTGTCGTTCTCGTCGAAGCCGAACATCTTCCAGACCTTGGCCATGTGCGGCGGCAGTGGCGCCGTGAGGTCAAGCCAGGTGCCGTTGGGATGCCGGATCCTGAGCGATCGCGCGTGCAGCATCAGCTTGTTCGGAATCTCGCCGTGCGTGCGCGAAGGCGCGCCGCCATACTTGCCGTCTCCGGATATCGGCGTGCCGATCGCCGCGCAATGCGCGCGCAGCTGGTGGGTGCGTCCGGTGAGCGGCATCAGGGCGAGCCACGCCATCGTGGTCGCCTCCTCCATCGTTTCGTACAGCGTGACGGCGGACTTCACGTCCTCTTCCTCGTCGCTGAAAGCCACGCGAACGCGCTCGCGTCCATCGTCGGCTGCGCTCTTGATCAGCGCGGCGTCAATCTTGCCTGCGCGGGGAATGGGGACACCGTAGGTGAGCGCCCAGTAGACCTTGCGCGTGTCGCGCGCCCGGAATGCCTGTGCGAGCGATGCGGCGGAACGTGCTGTTGCGGCGATGACAAGAACACCACTCGTGTCCCGGTCCAGCCGGTGTACCAGGCGCGGCCGGTCGTCGCCTTCCTGCATCAGGCCCGGCAGCAGTCCGTCAATGTGCCGCTCGGTTTTCGTGCCGCCCTGGACAGCCAGTCCCGCCGGCTTGTTCAGGATGATCACTTCCTTGTCACGATGGAGGACGAGGCTGCGGATGAAGGCGCGGTCCTTGGCCGAAATCACGGGGACGGGCTTGCGCTCCTTGACCTCCTCCGAGACGACGGGCAGAGGCGGTACGCGGACCTTCTCCCCCTTCACCACGCGGTGGCTCGCCTTCACGCGGGCGCCTTCCACGCGAACCTGTCCGGTGCGCAGGAGTTTCTCCAGCGCGCCATGGGACAGTTGCGGATAGTGGCGCGAGAACCAGCGATCGAGGCGGATGCCGTCCTCGTCTGTCTTGATCGTTCTCATGATAACGTTGCTCATGTGCTTGCCAACCTAACGAGGAAAAGTCCGGCAAACAGGGCGCCGACGGAACCAATGACGGATGCTAAAACATAGGCCGATGCGTTCAACAACTCGCCCCGCTCGATCAGCAGGGCCGCGTCGAGCGAGAAGGCGGAGAAGGTGGTGAAACCGCCGAGGATCCCCGTGGTCAGGAATGCCCTCGTCTCGTGTGACATCTGCAGCGACTGCGCACCGAGTTCCGCGATCATGCCCATGGCGAGGCCGCCAAGCACGTTGACCACGAGGATGCCCCACGGGAATTGTGTCCCCGTAAATTGCGTCACCCACGAGGACAGGAGGTATCTGCCCACGGCACCGATCGCGCCGCCTGCGCCTATCACGAAAATCATCGACATGAGCCGGGTATGACATAACCGCGGCACGGGCTCAAAGCGGGATCTCCCGGGGTTCAGCGGTCCCTTGCCGCAGGACCGTCTCGATCCAGTAACCAAGCCGCGGTGGAAACACGGTTTCTGCGGTGACCTTGAGCTCGCTCAGAGGCCACCATTTGTGTCGGCGCATGACCTGTTTCTCGACATCAGTCCAGGCCGTGGCGCCGAGGGCCGCAACGGGGCTGCGCACCAGGAAGAAGCGCTCCAGGGTCCGGGTGGGAACGCCCATGATGGTCAGCTCGTTGCTGCCGTGAAAGAGCTCAGGACCGATATCGTACCCCTGAATGCCGGTTTCCTCGTCCAGCTCGCGACGGAGGGCCGTGAGCACGTCCTCACCCTCTTCGACCGCCCCGCCGGGCGTTGCCCAGAAGATCCTCGGGGCTTCGGAAATGAAACCGGCCGGCAGGTGGAACTCGAACAGCAGGACCCGTTCTTGCGGATCCAGAAGGATGGCGCGCGCTGTGCGACGGGTTGCATTGCCTGTCACATTTTCTCTCATGAGTTGCGCCGGCTTCTAGTGCCGGCTTTTGGGGTGTTTCACAAAGCGGAGACAGCGCTGAACCGACGAGCAGCGTTTCATGTGGAACGGAGCGTGAACTTTATCCACAGGGCATTCCCTCCGTTTCTGTTCGCCTCAGGACTTGCGACGTAGTTCCGTCCAGCGCTCGAGGCGCTCGAGGATCCGAGCCTCATAACCGTTTCCGCGGGGCTGATAAAAAGTCTCCTCCTTCATTTCATCCGGGAAGAAGCGCTGGCTTGAGACACCGGTTTCGGTGTCCGGTTCGTAGACATAGTTCTTCCCGTAGCCGAGATCCTTCATCATGCGCGTCGGTGCATTCAGGATGTTCATGGGCGGGTTCAGCGAACCGGAAGCCGCTGCTGAGGCTTGCGCGCGCTTGAAGGCACTGTAGGCCGCGTTGGATTTGGGTGCCGTCGCGATGTAGACGACAGCCTGCGCGATCGCCAACTCGCCTTCGGGGGCGCCGAGAAAGTCGAAGGCGTCCTTCGCTGCCAGGGCCTGCACGACGGCCTGCGGGTCCGCGAGCCCCACATCCTCGATGGCCATGCGAACAACACGGCGGGCGATGTACAGCGGATCCTCGCCGCCGGCCAGCATGCGCGCGAGCCAGTAGAGTGCTGCATCCGGATCGGAACCGCGGACGGACTTGTGCAGGGCGCTGACAAGGTTGTAATGCCCTTCCCTGCCCTTGTCGTAGATCGGCGCGCGGCGCTGAACGGTTCGCATCAGTTCCGCAGGCGACAGAGGTGTTGTCGTCTTGAGCGCCAGGACCTCTTCGGCGAGGTTCAGCAGGAAGCGGCCATCGCCATCGGCCATGGCTTTCAGCGCGGTTCGCGCCTCGGGGTCAAGTGGCAATGGGTGCCCAGTCAGAGCTTCAGCGCGTGCGAGAAGCTTCTCCAGATGATCGGCCGTCAGCCTGTTGAGCACCATCACCTGTGCGCGCGAAAGGACAGCAGCGTTCAGTTCGAAGCTCGGGTTTTCGGTCGTCGCGCCAACGAGGACGACCGTGCCGTCTTCCATGACCGGCAGGAACGAGTCCTGCTGCGCGCGATTGAAGCGATGGATCTCGTCGACAAAGAGCAGCGTCGCCTTGCCCTGCGCGCGGCGGGCCCTGGCCATGTCGAAGACCTTCCGCAGTTCGGCCACGCCGGAGAAGATCGCCGAAATCTGTTCGAAGTGCAGGCCGAGTCCGTGACTCAGCAGGCGCGCGACTGTCGTCTTGCCCGTGCCCGGCGGGCCCCACAGGATCATGGATGACAGCCGGCGTGCGGCGATCATCCGGCCAATGGGACCGTCGGATCCGATGAGATGGTCCTGCCCGACCACGTCGGACAGGGACTTGGGCCTCAGGCGATCGGCCAGGGGCCTCGGGCCTGCGTTGTCTTCAAGACCGGCAGCTTCGAACAGGGACATGCCCTATCCTAGCGCGATCCCTAGCGGATCGTCAGCGTCTTTGATCCGTTTGGCCCCACCGCCGTGATGCGCCAGGCATTGGTGCCCTTCAGCGCCGCTTTCAGGCTGTTGACGTTGTTTGTCTTCTTGCCATTCACGCCGACGATGACGTCACCGGGAGAGAAGCCATACTGCGCGGCGACCGAGCGTCGCGACATCTCGGTGATCAGGACCCCGCTTCCGGGTTCGATGCCGAGTTCGTTTGCCATGGCGGTGGTGATGTTGCTAACGACAGCGCCCTGTAGCGGGTTCTTGCCGTCGATCTCGACGGCGGCCTGCGGCGCGTTTGCGGGTTCCTTCACGAGGCGAACCGATGCGGTCCGGGGCTGGCCATTGCGAATATAGGCCAGCGTCGCGTTGTTGCCGATCCCCTTGGTCGCCACGCGGAAGTTTAGCGCGGGTTCGTCATTGACCTCGACGTCGTCGACCTTCGTGATCACGTCGCGGGCGGTGAGGCCTGCGAGCGCGGCCGGGCTGCCCGGCAATACCTGCGTGACCAGCACGCCCGAGGGGCGGTCAAGCCCCAACGTCTCGGCGAGCGCCGCATCGACGGGCTGCGTTTCAATGCCCAGCCAGGGGCGCGCGACTTCACGTGCGCCACCCAGCGCCGAGCTCACCACGGTCTTGACCATGTTGGCCGGAATGGCAAAACCGATGCCGATGCTGCCTCCCGACCGCGAAAAAATGGCCGTGTTGATGCCGATGAGCTCGCCACTCATCGTCACCAGCGCGCCGCCGGAGTTGCCCGGATTGATGGCGGCGTCTGTCTGGATGAAGAACTGGTAGTCCGAGATCCCGACCTGTGTGCGCGCCAGGGCCGAAACGATACCGCTGGTGACCGTCTGGCCGACACCGAACGGGTTTCCGATCGCCAGCACAATGTCGCCGACCTGCGCATCATCGCTATCGTGGAAGCTGAGGGTCGGCAGGGGCTTGCCACCGGTGTTGACCTGCAGCACGGCCAGATCGGTCCGCTCGTCGGCCAGCAGGATGCGCGCTTCGTACTCGCGCCGGTCTGCCAGCACGACCGTAATCTGGTCAGCGTCGGCTACGACGTGATTGTTCGTCACCACGATGCCACTGGCCCGGACGATCACGCCTGAGCCCAACGCGCTCTGGACGCGATCTCGAACGAAGCGACCGTAAAACGGATGGTCGGCATAGGGGTTTCGGACCTTGCGCTTCGAATAGATGTTCACCACGGCCGGGCTTGCCTTGCGCACGACGCTCGCGAAGGAAAGCTGCATCTGGGACACGCTCGTGGGTGTCACGCGCTGCGGCTGCGGCTGGGGTTGCGCACTGGTCGATCCGGCGACCAGTGCGAGGGCGCCAGCCAAACCGGCTGCCATGATGAGTTTTGTGGTATGCTTCATGTCCCGTACTCGACCTTCTGGTAGTTCGATGACCCGGTTGCCCGGCCTGCTGTTTCGAGAAATGGCAATGCCGGGCCCCGCTGCCAAGACCGCATTTGCGCCGCCATCCTTACAAAATTGGCAGACTGGGCCGCGTCAGGCGGTCCAGGCGCCGCCGGCGTTGGTTCTGTATCCAAGGGCCTTGTAGGCGGCGTCCACGAGCGACTGGCCCCGGTCATTCAGCAACAGGCCGAGCCCCATCTGGTTCATCGTGTAGCCAAAGCTCATGCGTGTTTCCGGGCAGGCAAAGCCGATCGAGCCGCCTGCTCCGACGTGGCCGAAGGCGCTGTCCGAGAGGATGCAGGATGCGCCGTCGAGGCCGGGCAGATGACGGTTGTCCATGGACTTCATGTAGCCGAGGGCGAAGCGCGTGGGGATGACCAGCGTGCCATCCTGATGGGTACCGACAGAAACACGCCCCATGCGGGTGAGCGTTTCCTGGCCTACGAGACGGACGCCGTTCAGCGCGCCGCCATTTGCGAGCGGCGCGTACATGCCGGCCAGGTTGCGCGCGTTGGTGATGCCGTTTGCGGCACCGATCTCGGCGGCCCGGCCTGCGCGTTCGTTCGGGTTGAACGCCATGAAGTCCCGGAGAAAGAAGTGCGAGGGCGACGCGGTGTCGGTCATGGCTTTCTGGAAAAACCGGGTCTGCATTGATTCCGGCGTCGGCATGGCTGGCAGCATGGGCGCCACGCGGTGTTCCTGCTGTTCCGGCAAGCCGATCCAGAATTCGAGACCGAGCGGCTTTGCCACTTCGTCCGCGAAGAAGCGGCCCATCCGCTTTCCTGCCGCGCGATGAACGATCTCGCCGACCGTCCAAGACATCGTGATCGCGTGATAGCCGTTGCGCGTGCCGGGTTCCCAGAAGGCGGGTTCGCGCGCGATCACATCGATCATGTGGTCCCAGTCATAGAAGGCGCCGGCGGCCGGAACGCCCCGGACATGTGGCACACCCACGGTGTGGTCCAGGGTCATGGCGACCAATGCGGCTTCCTTGCCGCCCTGTCCGAACTCAGGCCAGTACTTCGTGACCGGGGCGTAGAGGTCGAGTGCTCCGCGGTCGGCCAGCATGTGGGCGCACAACGCCATCGCTCCCTTGGTGGACGAAAAGATGATGGAGACCGTGTCCCTGTCCCACGCGTCGCCGCCCGGTGTCTTCCGTCCGCCCCAGACATCGACGAGCGTGCGCCCTTCCAGCGTGATCGCGCATGAGGCGCCGACTTCTCCGCGCGCTTCGAAATTGGTCACGAAGGCATCCACGACGTCCGCGAACTTCGGATCGCAGGTGCCTTCGACCAGACCTGCCTTCGTCTTGACTGAGATCTTCTGCATCTTCCTGCCTGTTGCCAGAATGAAAAAAAGGGGCGGCCGCAAAGCCACCCCAAATCAAAAATCACATTTCCAACATTACCGGGACCCTATGGACCTGGATCATGTGGCCGGAACTACGCGTTTACGCGTTCCTCAGCGTCGGCCTTTGCCTGGACGGGTCCGGAGTCCTTGCCCTTGGCTGTGACGTCACGATCAACGAACTCGATGATCGCCATCGGCGCGGCGTCGCCAAAGCGGTAGCCCGCCTTCAGGACACGCGTGTAACCGCCGCTGCGCGATGCATAGCGAGTGGCCAGGACGTCAAACAGCTTGGCGACCGTCGTGGTGTCGTTGCGAAGCTGCGACAGCGCCATGCGGCGAGCGTGCAGGTTTTTCGATCCACGCTTGCCCAGAGTGATAAGGCGCTCCACGATCGGGCGGAGTTCCTTTGCCTTGGGCAAAGTCGTCTTGATCTGCTCGTGCTTGATCAGCGCGGCTGCCATGTTCTCGAACATTGCCTTCCGGTGGCTGCTTGTGCGGTTCAGCCTTCTGCCCGCAAAACCGTGGCGCATGATAGTAAGTCCCCTTATTCAAATCGTTGGTACGGAGCGCCCGCCGCAGCGGGCTTCCGGTCAGTACTGATCTTCAAACTTGCGTGCCAGTTCCTCGATGTTCTCGGGCGGCCATCCTGGCACTTCCATGCCAAGGTGAAGCCCCATCGACGCCAGCACTTCCTTGATCTCGTTCAGCGACTTGCGGCCGAAGTTCGGCGTGCGAAGCATTTCGGCTTCCGTCTTCTGGATGAGATCGCCGATATAGACGATGTTGTCGTTCTTCAGGCAGTTCGCCGAGCGAACCGACAGCTCGAGCTCGTCGACCTTCTTGAGAAGCGCCGGGTTGAACGGCAGGTCGGTCTTCTGCTCTTCGACCTTCTTCTCGCGCGGCTCTTCGAAATTGATGAAGATCTGCAGCTGGTCCTGAAGGATGCGTGCCGCATAGGCGACTGCATTCTCAGGCGACACTGCGCCGTTCGTTTCAACCGACAATGTCAGCTTGTCATAGTCCAGGATCTGGCCTTCGCGCGTGTTCTCGACGCGGTAGGACACCTTCTTGACTGGCGAGAAGAGCGAGTCGACCGGGATCTGCCCAATCGGATCGTCTTCGCGGCGGTTGCGCTCGGCCGGGACATAACCCTTGCCCGAGTTGACCTTCAGTTCCATGCGCACGCGGGCGCCATGGTCGAGGTGGCAGATCACGAGATCCGGGTTCAGGATCTCCACGTCGGATACTGCCGAGATGGCGCTGGCGCGCAGCTCGCCGGGGCCTTCGCCCTTCAGCACGAGACGCTTTTCACCATCGGAGTGGAGCTTGAGCGCGAGCTGCTTGATGTTCAGGACGATGTCCGTCACGTCTTCGCGGACGCCCGGGATCGACGAGAACTCGTGCAGCACGCCGTCGATATGGATCGACGTCACGGCGCCACCCTGCAGCGAGGAGAGCAGGACGCGGCGGAGCGAGTTTCCGAGTGTCAGGCCAAAGCCTCTTTCGAGGGGCTCAGCCACCAGAACAGCCTGCGTGCGCGGCGACGGCGCATCAACATGCAGTTTGGTTGGCTTGATGAGTTCCTGCCAGTTCTTCTCAATCACGTGGTCAAATCCTTCGGCATTCGCGGGGGCTTGGTCGGCTACAGGTCGCAGGGGTCAGACGCGACGACGCTTGGGGGGGCGGCAACCGTTGTGAGGTATGGGGGTCACGTCACGGATGGTGGTCACGGTGAAGCCGGCGGCCTGAAGCGCGCGCAGGGCGCTTTCGCGGCCTGAACCGGGACCCTTCACTTCCACTTCGAGCGTGCGCACGCCATGTTCCATGGCCTTCTTGCCGGCGTCTTCTGCAGCGACCTGGGCTGCGTAGGGCGTCGACTTGCGCGAACCCTTGAAACCCATCGTGCCCGACGACGACCAGGCAACCGTGTTGCCCTGCGCGTCAGTGATGGTGATCATGGTATTGTTGAAGGTCGCATTCACGTGGGCCACGCCCGACGTGATGTTCTTGCGCTCTTTCTTGCGAACGCGGGTTTTCTTTTCAGTCGCCATTTCAAGCTCTCACATTCTGCTGCGTGCATGCGCCAAGCGCGCATGCAGATACATTCCAAAAGTTACTTCGTCGCCTGCTTCTTGCCGGCGATGGCCTTTGCGGGACCCTTGCGTGTGCGTGCGTTCGTATGCGTGCGCTGCCCGCGGGTCGGGAGACCCTT
>JBILMZ010000346.1:0-3017 GCA_044375275.1 Micropepsaceae bacterium
ACCCAGGGAATGGACAAGATCGCGGCGGCAGGGGAGTACGGTGTCTCCATCGAGACCGTGACCCGGCTGCTGCTCACTGAGGTTGGGCTCCATCCCGCCTGGCAGGCGGCTCGGCTTGCAGCGGCACGACGCCAAGCCCGCAGTGCGTGGCTCCGGTTACGGCGGCGATACCCCGACCTGGGGCTGAAGTTGCTGCGACAGATGGATGCGGCCAGCTACGCCTGGCTTTACCGGAACGACCGTGCGTGGCTTATTGAGCAGTCCCCGCCCAGGACTGCCCGCCTCCCGGACGGGCGCAAGAGCGCCGTGCGCTGGGACGACCGGGACCGACAGCTCAGCAGCGAAGTTCAGGCAGTAGCTGCCCAATTGGCTGCAGGGGGCGGACCGGTCAAGCTTTGGCAGATCTATCAGGCCTTGCCACAGCTCAAGTCCAAGCTGTCAGCCTTGGACCGTCTGCCGCTGACCGCTCGCGCCCTGGACAGCGCTCTCGCTCGTCGCCGCCATGCGATGACAGCGGACCTTTTTTCCCCTGAGTCCCCCATCGCCGATTGAGGTGCGAATATGCATAAATGTATTCTGATATGCTCTATGCATGTCAGATGCAAGCATGCACGCCAGAGTCATCCGAGCCAACGAGGTGTGCAGGGAACGCGGCATCACCCAGGCCCAGATTGCCCAGGCCGTGGGTGCAAGCCAATCCCAGGTCAGCCGCATCCTTGCGGGCCGGGGTACACGGCATTCCAGGCTTCTGGAAGAGGTCTGCCTGTACGTTGAGCGGTTTTCGGTAGGCGTGACGGCTGACGCCGTTCGTGACAACACTGAACTCGTGGCGGCAATCCAGGAAGCCTGGGATGGATCGGCGGCGCATGCCAGGGCCTTGTCGACCGTGATTCGTTCATTGGCGGTGCTCAGGGTCGGCTCTGAGGACGCCTCCGCCCATCATGAAGGTCGGCAAGCATGATCCGAACGAGATACGGAAGAGACGTGGCGATGAGCACGCAGGGGGCCGCCCAATGATCGTCAGACCGACCACGCTGCCGGACGAGTTCGTACTGGGCTATGTCGGGCGATTCATGAAAATGAATGCCGCACGTACTCGTAACGATGCGATGGCGCTGATCACAACTTGGATCGTTGCAAACGCCGGCAGTCAGGAAGCCAAGTCGTCCGTGGAGCGGCTCTCGAGGCTGGCAGGCATGGATGTGTCAACGTTTGTTTGGATGCACACCTTACTCCCGTTCAACAGGGGTATTGCTCAAACGTACATCGACGAACCGCATGGGAGCCAAAGGCATGGGTCTTTGCTTCTCCGGAGGGCCTTGAGGCCGGCAAGGTCGCACGCGTACTTCTGCCAAGCTTGCGTGGATGAGGACGCCACATTCTGGGGATCGACATACTGGCGACGCGAGCATCAACTGCCTGGCATGTTCTGGTGCGCCAAGCACGGTGACCCGTTGTGCTATACGACGGACCCAGATGCCTTCGATCAGCCGCCCAGCGCGTGGTCGTGTCACGCGGAGACAGTAAATCCGTCGTGGGTCAAGGGCCTGAAGAATTCGACGGTCATTCAACGTTTCTTGACGATCTCTTCGGAGATCCTCTCGCGACCCCGTCCACTGGACGAAAACACTGTCACGCAGGTGGTCTACGAGAGGGCCAGACTGATGGGCCTGCACGTAGGGAGCTGCTGGCCTCCGCGTCCATTGGTCAGCGACCGAGTCAAATGCAGCTTCGACCCGCTATGGGTCGATTCGGTGCTGCCCGGACTGCTCGATAAGCCGGCTGGGACCATCTGGAGTCCCCTGGACAGCAGGCTATTTGCCTGGAGAAACCGTGCGGGTCCGGTGGCCTACGCAGCTGTCTTGTCTGTTCTTTTCGACAGTGCAGACGATGCGCTCAAAGCGATATGCGCACCCGCTCGACCAAGGCCAAAGCCAACCACGCAGCAGTCCCCGCGTCGAGAAGTGAGCGCCAATTAACGGCTCGGCGCCTACATCGCTTCCGATCTTTCGCGCGTTCAGCTGCGCGCCGCATTTGTGGCGTCGAAGGGGAGCCGCGGCGCCGACGGTCCGACCGCGCCGCGACGAAGCCAAGCGCCGCCTGACACGAGTCGGCCTTACGTCGCTGCGGCGGCTGGAGCACGACAAACTCAAGGCGGTAATGTCCGCCGTCCTCGATGGAAATCTCACGCTCCACCAGGCCTGCAAGAGCCACAGACTGTCACTGGAGGCGGGCGCGCCGACGCTTCGGCAAGTTATGAGACCCCTTGAGACCGCTCTGGACGAATGGCGCCGAAACCGGCCCGCCTCCTTCGGCCCCAAAGGACGCTGGTGGCCCCACCGCGACAGATGGGTGCCCCATCCGCCGCCGCAGTGTTGTTCGATCTGCCAAACCGGGCTACGTACCCTGGACAGGCCACAACTGCAGGGACAGCCAAGCCCGTTGCGACCTATGCTTTCGGCTTCGAGGCATCGGCCCAGAACTTAGCCCAGAACGTAGTGTCGCGGCGTACCAGGTCCTCGTAGCGGGACATCTTGTTCGCATCTTTGCTTTGAAGCGCCTCGATGGCCGGGGCAAGCGGAGCAAGCCACGTCGATGCCGCATCGGTGAAATCGCTCAGGAGCAGGTCGTCCGAACTCCGTTCGAAGGCCACGCGATGAGCTGCAACCCAAAGCGCAATGATCAATCGTTGAATGCCACCCGTAAGGTCGACGATCAGGCGTGCCAAGTTCTCATCGACCGGGAGCCGGTGCTGCACGTACTGATGCTTCCCGAGTTCACCGAGGAAGGTCTTGAGAAACGCATCCGCAGTCGGATTCTCAAAGGGCTCGAGTGCGTGGTAGCCAGCCGTGTGGAGGCGCTCCAGTGTGCTCAGACGCTTTGTCAGCGCGCCAACCCCGTCAGGGGTTCCAGAGATCAACAGCGGAATCTGTCCGCTGTTTGTCAACTGAAGCAGCCACCGCAGCAGTTGGTCCTCTACGATGCTCAGCTCTGGCGCATCGGTGCCAACTTTTCGG
>JBILMZ010000116.1:0-10963 GCA_044375275.1 Micropepsaceae bacterium
GCGTGACGTGAGGGCGGGCGACGAAATCGTGGTGACGGATGCACGAGGTGCCGTGACCCGGTACCGTACCACGCACTCTCTCATTGTTCATCCGGGTGCGTCGGGCATTGCGACGGGCGGACGGCGCGCGCGCCTGGCCCTGGTAACATGTTTTCCGTTTGACGCCGTGGCCCGGGCCGACTTGCGTTACGTCGTGTTTGCGGAGGCTGATGAGCCGCGACACTGATTGCTCTTTTGAGCGCGGCCGGATGATGCCAAAGCGGTGGGATGAGCACACACGCCTCTCGCCGTTGGCCTCAGGCCGCCTTGGCGGGCAGACGACGCGACACGATGCAAACTTCAACTCCTTCTTCGGAGGCTACACGGCAGCGTGCCTCTTGCGGGCCGTGATGGATCATCCGCAGCTTCCTGGTTCGTCCGAAAATGGTGGCGACAGGGACGGTTACGCTGACGAAGTACTTCCACGGCAATGGGGAAGCCATGGCGGCCCAAAGCACGGACCCGCTGCTGTGCATCGCGGATGCCCATGTGTTCAATGATGGCTTCGCGGACCGGCTTGCTTATCTCTGGGGCAAGGACGGAAAACTGCTGGCGACCTCACAGCAAATTGTCTGGTACAAGGCGTAGGCTGCCCGTTCAGTCTTGCGGCCGCCGGGGCGATGGACAGGCTTCATTATGTCCCTAAAAGGTGATGATGCCGAGGCGGCGGTGCGGAAGTGGGTGATGGGGACGGTGAAGAACTAATACCTGTCATCCCGGCCGAGCGAAGCGAGAGCCGGGACCCAGTGTCCAGGGTGCGATGCGTTGCTCTGGGTCCCGTGTCTGCGCTGCAGCATTGCATGCTGCAGTTCGCACGGGATGACAAAGCGTGGGGTTAGAACACCAACCCCAACCGCAAACGCACTTCGTCGGTTTCCAGGGACACGTTGGCTGAGGGAGCGCCAAGATCGACGTCGGCGTCGCCGTAGTCGGAGTGGCGGTACTCGATGCCGAGCCGCAGGGAGTCGGCGAGCTGGATTTCACTGCCGACGCCAACCGTGTAGCCGCTCAGTGTCCTGCTGGCGCTGAAGCCACCCACTTCGTTCGTATCAGTCGCGATATAGCCGAGCGCTATGCCCGCCGTGCCATAGAGCAGTACCGGTCCGAGCGCCACGCCCGCGCGGCCACGCAGCGATGTCATGAGTTCCACATCGAAAGTGCATTCGATGAGCACGTCGCAGGTGGCGTTGTCGCTGAGGTCCGGAAAGGACAGGTCGCCTTCGAGGCCCAGCACGAGGCCGGCGAGGTCGACGCCGTAGCCTGCATAGACCGAGAAGCTTCCGCCTTCAGGAGAGAGTGCCGGGTCGCCGGGGGCTCCACCTTGATCCCACGCGTCATTCGCGTCGGCGTATCCCATGGCGACGCCCAGATAGCCGCCGGTCCAGTCTGTGGCGTGTGCCGTGCCGGCAAGGACGAGGGAAAGTGTGGCAGCCAGGCCAATCAGGCGCATGCGAATTGAACCCCGTGTTTGTCGCTGGACGTCCGCCCTGGGCGCGAATCAGCTTTGTAGTTGACTAAGCTTGCCCAGTTCATCAGGTACACGTCCATGACCGCTTTTGTTGTTATTGGTGGAGGACCGGCGGGTCTTTTCGCCGCCGAACTGCTTAGCGCACACGGACAAAGCGTGGCGCTCTATGACCGCATGCCCAGCGTGGGGCGAAAATTCCTCATGGCGGGGCGCGGTGGGCTGAACCTGACCCATAGCGAAGCGCTCGTGCTGTTCAAGGAGCGCTATGGGGAGAGGCACGATTGGATGGGGCGCCTCGTCGAGCAGTTTCGACCGTCTGCGCTGGTGGCCTGGGCGGAGGGCCTCGGACAGGAGCTGTTCATGGGCACCAGCGGGCGCATGTTTCCGAAAGTCATGAAGGCCTCACCACTGTTGCGGGCCTGGCTCAAACGCCTGTCGTCGCAGGGTGTCACGTTCCATCCCAACCAGTCCTGGGAGGGCTGGGATGAGACAGGAGCGTTGATGTTCAGGGACGGCGACGGTGTCGTGTCCCGTGTCGTGGCGCAGGCCGTCGTCCTGGCGCTGGGTGGTGCGAGTTGGCCGCGGCTCGGGTCGAATGCCGCGTGGGTTCCGCTCCTGGAGGCGCGCGGCGTGCGGGTGAATCCGTTCAGGCCCTCCAATGCGGGCTTTGACGTCTCCTGGACGCCGATGTTTCGAGAGCGCTTTGCGGGAGCGCCGCTCCAGGGGGCGTCCTATTCGTTTGGTGGCCAGCGCGTGCGCGGGGAAACCGTCATCACCGGCTATGGCATCGAGGGAGGCGCGATCTATGCGCTGAGTGCCACGTTGCGTGACGAGATCGCGCGTGTGGGTCATGCCGATCTCATTGTCGACCTCAGGCCCGAGATGCCCGTGCAGATGTTGCGCCAGAGGCTGGATCGTCCGCGTGGGGGAGACAGCCTCTCGAACCACCTGCGCAAGAGCCTCCGGCTGGCGCCCGTCGGGGTGAGCCTCTTGCGTGAGGCCTATGGAGACCAGCTCTCGCAGGATCCGCTGGCGCTGGCGACGCAGCTGAAGAAGGTAGCGATCAGGCTCTGCGGGGTTCAGGGGCTTGAGCGGGCGATTTCGTCGGCGGGCGGGGTTGACGTGGCCGAACTCGATGACGGGCTGATGCTGCGGCGGGTGCCGGGCGTGTTCGTGGCCGGCGAGATGATCGATTGGGAGGCGCCGACGGGTGGCTATCTCCTGCAGGGCTGTTTTGCCACGGCACATGCTGCAGCCCGGGGTGCCCTTGCGGCGTCTGGTGCAGGGTGATGGTGGTGTGTCCCCTGTTTTCAAGTCAACGCCTGTCGGGTTATAGAGACGGCACTAACGGGAGACCCTGACCATGTCCGACACACTGCCAGACCGCCTTTGCGCCACGCCGGACAGTCCGTTCTTCAACGAAGAGCTGCTCGCGCGCGGCATCGGGATCATGTTCAACGGCGTCGAGAAGACGAACGTGGAAGAGTATTGCGTCAGCGAAGGCTGGGTGCGGATTGCCGTCGGCACGGGTCGTGACCGCAAGGGCAACCCGATGACCGTCAAGCTCAAGGGCACGGTCGAGCCGTTCCTGAAGCCGGTTGGCGCCTAGCGCCTGACGTCCTGCACCGCGCCATCGGCAGCGAGTGCCACAGCGCGTTCGTCCAGTGTCAGGAAGTCCCCGGGGATCGAGTGTTTCAGCACTGAGGCGGCATGTGCGAAACGCAGCGTGGATTCAGGCTTCATGCCGCGACGCATGCCATGGATCACGCCGGCGGCGAAGGCGTCTCCGGTGCCAATCCTGTCGATAATGCCGCGCAGGCTGACGGGCGACACCTCGTGATGTGCGTCTCGCAGGTAGAGATGGGCTCCGTAGTCATGATCGTCGGGCGAATTCACCGTTCGGGTCGTGCATGCGATGGCCTGCAGGCGGGGAAACACTTCAAAGGCGGCTGCGGCTGCGCGGCGTGTACGTTCCGGCCGCGTGGCGCCGTCGAATGTCCGGTTCAGGATGAGTGACATATCCCGTTCGTCACCCATGAATATCGTCGTGCTTTCGAGCATCGCCCGGAGGATGGCGGGTGCCTCGCTTTCCCAGCCTTGCCAGAGCTTTGACCGGTAATTGCCATCATAGGATACCTGCTTGCCGCCGGCTGCAGCCTTGCGCATGGCGCTGATCGTGGCATCGGCGCAATTGCGTCCCAGCGCAGGCGTCACGCCGGAGACGTGGAACCAGTTCGTGTTTGCGAGTTGCGTATCCAGATCCTGAATTTCCGGCTCGAGCGCGAAGCATGAACCTTTCCGGTCATATTCGACTTCGGTGGCGCGCCGCACGGCGCCTGGTACGAGGTAAAGCACGCCCATGCGTCCCTGCTGGCGCCGGATGGAAGACGTGTTGACGCCATGACGGCGGAGTTCGGCGATGGCGGCATTGCCGACGAAGCTGTCGGGGACGGCGGTGAGCATTGTCGTCTTGTGGCCGAAGCCCGCCAGGGCAACAGCGACATTTGCTTCCGCACCAGCGATGGTGACGCGCAGATCCGGGGACTGCATGAAAAGTTCGTGGCGGGGTGGCGCGAGGCGCAGCAGGATTTCGCCGTAGCAGAGGATCGAGGGATCAGGGTGCATTGATGGATTCCACAGGTCAGCGGTGATGCTTATAGCATGATTGGCGGATTGGTCAGGTTTCGTGTGGGCCTGCGCTGCTTGGCGGCCTTGAAGCGACGCACCGGTTTGGGGTAGGACGCAGGCCTCAAGTGTGAAAGGTTGCCATGACTGCCGAACTCAAAGCCGTGCCCCAGGATGGATTGTTTGCCGGGCTCAAGGCCCAGCCTGCCGATGCGCTGCTGGCGGTCATGAATGAATGCCGGGCGGATCCGCGACCGCACAAGATTGATCTCACGGTCGGCATGTTTCGCACGCCGGAAGGCGTGACGCCGGTCATGCGCTGCGTGAAGGCTGCGGAGAAGTGGCTTCTCGAGCACCAGTCGACGAAGGGTTACATGGGGTCGGAGGGCGACCTGGCCTTTGTGGAACTGCTCAAGCCGCTGCTGTTCAAGGGTTCCTTGCAGACGGATGCCCGCGTGACGGGCGTCCAGACGCCGGGTGGTACCGGTGCCATTCGCCTCGCCGGTGATCTTGTCACCGCGTCAGGACGCGACTGCACGGTGTGGCTGGGGCTGCCGACCTGGGGCAATTACCGGCCGCTGTTCTCGGCCTCGCGGCTGAAGGTGGAGACCTATGCCTGCTTCGACGTGGCGACGCAGGTGCAGGATTTCGATGCGGTGATGGCGGCGCTCGGACGCGCGCGCACCGGGGACATCTTCGTGCTGCAGGCCAGCTGCACGAACCCGACGGGCGTTTCGTTTACGCCTGACGAGTGGAAGCGCATTGCATCGACGCTGGCGACGCGTGGTGTCATTCCGCTGCTCGACGTGGCCTATCAGGGCCTCGGCAAGGGCTTCGATGAAGATGTGGCCAGCGTGCAGACGGTGCTTGGCGCGGTCGAGGAGGCGCTCATCGCCTATTCGTGCGACAAGAATTTCGGCGTCTATCGTGATCGCGTCGGGGCCATGTTTGCCGTGACGAAGTCGGCCGCGGCGGCGCAGCTGGTTATGTCGAATCTCATGTCGCTGGCGCGGGCGAACTGGTCGATGCCGTCGGATCACGGTGCGGCTGCCGTTCGATATGTGCTGGAAACGCCGGCCTTGAAGAAGGACTGGCTTGCGGAAGTCGAGAGCATGAGGTTGCGCGTCAGTGACAACCGGCAGCGCCTCGCTAGCACGGATGCGCGTTTCGCGCCGGTCGGTCGACAGGAAGGCATGTTCAGCATGCTCAGTCTCGAGCCTGCAGCCATCGCACGGTTGAAGACGGAGCATGCGATTTACATGGCGGGGACAGGGCGCATCAACGTTGCCGGGTTCCGTGGCGATGACATTGAACGCTTTGCTGCCGCGGTACTGTCGGTCAGCTAGGCTTCAGGCACGACAGGGCCAAACACGTCCTCGAACGCCGCCTTCATGGCGAGGTCGACATCATTCATCGTGGCGGTAAGGCCGAGTTGCGCGAGGCTGGTCACGCCAAAGGCGGAAATCCCGCAGGGGATGATGCCGGTGAAGTGATCGAGATCGGGGTCTACGTTCAGCGAGACGCCGTGAAACGAGATGCCCTTGCGCACGCGAATGCCGAGCGCTGCAATCTTGTCCTCGCGTCCGCCCGGTCTGGCTATCCAGATTCCGACGCGGCCCTCGCGCCGCTCGCCGCGCAGGTTGAAATGCGCGAGCGTGCGGATCAGCCACTCTTCAAGGTCATGGACGAAGCGCCGAACGTCGTTGGCGCGCTGGCGCAGGTCGAGCATCACGTAACCCACGCGCTGTCCCGGACCGTGATAGGTGAACTGTCCGCCGCGACCGGTTGGATAGACGGGAAAGCGGTCGGGCGTGAGAAGATCTTCCTGGCGCGCGCTTGTCCCCGCCGTATAGAGGGGAGGGTGCTCGAGCAGCCAGACCAGTTGTGGCTGGCGGCCGGCGTGGATTTCCTCGACCCGTCGCTCCATGAACCCAAGCGCGTCGGGGTAGTCGACCGGGTGGTCGCTGGTCTTCCAGGCTATCATTTCCGGGGATTTAACGATCACGTAAGGCTCAGGCCCTATTGTTTGGACGGACAAGCCGGGAACACCCCATGACTGCCTCTTCTGTCGAAAGCGTGAAAGTAGATATTTCAGTTGTGGTCGGTCGTGCAAAGCTGCCGATGGCGCAATTGCTGCGCATGGGACGTGGCGCCGTCATCGAACTTGATGCCAAGCAGTCTGACCAGGTGCTGATCCTGGCCAATGACAAGGCGGTGGCCAAGGGTGAGATCACGTTGCAGGGCGACCGCATTGGCGTCACAGTGACAGAGATGCTGAAGTCGCTGGGCTGAGCCAGCTTTATTAAAATACATCAGATTTTGTGATTATCATTAATTCACATGACTTATTGAATAATATGTTATAGCGCCCTATCTGGTTGTTAAATCGGAAGGGCGATGTTTCGTGTTGCCGCTAGCCATTGAAGTGAAGTCGCAGAAGGTCGTCGTTGTTGCCCGGGGTCGGCCGGGACAGCAGCGCTATGACCTGGTGCGCGCCGCTGGCTGCGAACGCATCGCGCTCTATGCCATCGACCAGGATGGCTGGGCCTGCAATGCGGAAGCGCTTTTGCATGAGCGGCTGCCGGATCCGAAAGAGTTTGAAGGTGCGCGCCTGGTATTCATCGCGGGACTGCCGCGTGAAGTTGCTGAACCTCTCGCCACCGCCGCGCGCCGCATGGGGATCCTCGTCAACGTGGAAGACGTGATGGACCTGTGCGACTTCCATGTGCCTTCGCTTGTGAGGCGCGGTGATCTCGTCATCTCTGTCTCCACCGGTGGACGGTCGCCCGGCCTCGCACAGCGCCTGCGTGCCTATCTTTCCGAGTTGTTCGGGCCTGAGTGGGAAGAGCGGATCCGTCGCCTCGGCGATGCGCGCGCGCAGTGGCGTCAGGATGGCGTCGAAAAGGATGAAGTCATCCGCCGTTCTGCGGAAATGATCGAGCAGGAAAAGTGGCTGCCGGAAAGGACGGTGCCATGACGGTTTCCACTCTCGTCAAGCGTGCGGCGCCGCCGCCGGCGCCACGCGTATTTGATCAATTGGCAGCACCAGCGAGCTCACCCGAACTGCAGGGCCGTCTTGAAGCGCTGAGACACCGCGTGGTGGGTCTGGACGCCCGGGAACTGCTGCGCGTCTGCATCGAGGAAGAATTCCGGGGACGGCTAGTGGCGGTCTCGTCGTTTGGCAGTGAATCCGTCGTGCTGCTGCACCTGATGGCGCAGGTCGATGCGTCGGTGCCGGTCGTGTTTCTCAACACCGGCAAGCTGTTCGGCGAGACGATGCGCTATCGGGACCGGCTGCAGGAGGTGTTGGGGCTGCAGGATGTGCGTGCCATCGGCCCGCTTGCAGCGGACCTGAAGGCGCAGGACGCCGAAGGTGTTCTGTGGCAGTCCAATCCCGATGCGTGCTGCAACATCCGCAAGGTGCTGCCGCTGCAGCGGGCGCTGCAGGGGTTTGATGCGGAGATCACTGGCCGCAAGCGCTTCCAGACCGTGTCGCGCAATGCCATCGCACCGGTGGAACTGAATGGCGGCCGCTTCGTGATCAACCCGCTGTGGAACTGGTCGCTCAGTGACCTGAAGGAACATGTTCTCGCGCACAATCTTCCGCGGCATCCGCTGGTCGATGACGGCTATCTCTCCATCGGCTGCATGCCGTGCACGCAGCGCGTCAAGGACGAGGCCGACTACAGGTCGGGGCGCTGGGCGGGGCTCGACAAGGACGAGTGCGGTATCCACGCGAACCTTGACGGCGACGGCATCTGATCAGTCCTGCGCAGGCCAAGACGGCTTGTGGCGAGCGCCTCCGGTGTCGTAAGGGATGGACACACGCTGGAGGAAAAGCACGTGGCCGCTTCCGAGATCTATGTCACCGGTTTTGCCCGTACCCCGATGGGCGGCTTCCAGGGTGAACTGTCGCCGATGACGGCGCCGCAGCTGGGTGCCCATGCGATCCGGGCTGCGCTGTCGCGTGCCGCGCTGGCGCCCGAACAGGCCGGGGAAGTGTATATGGGGTGCGTGCTTCCGGCGGCGCTGGGGCAGGCACCGGCGCGCCAGGCTTCCATCCATGGCGGCGTGCCACACGCCGTGCCGTGCACGACGGTCAGCAAGGTGTGCGGCTCGGGCATGAAGGCGCTGATGCTGGCGGCCGACCAGCTGCGCGGCGGTTCCATCGATGTGGCGATCGCGGGCGGCATGGAGTCCATGACCAATGCGCCCTATCTCCTGCCCAAGGCGCGCGGCGGATTTCGGCTCGGCCATGGCGAGGTCAAGGATCACATGTTCCTCGACGGGCTGGAGGATGCCTATGAAGGGCGCCTCATGGGGACTTACGCCGAAGATGCAGCCCGGCATTTCCAGTTTACGCGTACCGAGCAGGACGCCTATGCGATTGCGTCCACGCAGCGTGCGCAGCGCGCCCAAGCCGACGGCGGCTTTGCTGCAGAGATAGCACCCGTTTCCGTTCAGGGGCGCGGTGGCGCCGTCAACGTCGCTTCGGACGAGCAGCCACGCAAAGCAGATGTTTCCAAGGTTCCCACGCTGAAGCCTGCCTTTGCGAAGGATGGAACCGTCACGGCTGCCAACTCGTCGTCCATTTCCGATGGCGCTGCGGCGCTGGTGCTCGTGCGGTCCGATGCAGTATCCCGGCTCGCGCAGAAGCCTCTGGCGCGTATCGTTGCGCAGGCCAGCCATGCGGCCGAGCCGCGCTGGTTCACGACAGCCCCCGTGGGTGCCATCCAGAAAGTGGTGGAGCGTGCGGGCTGGAAGATGTCGGACGTCGACCTTTTCGAGATCAACGAGGCCTTTGCCGTTGTTGCCATGATTGCAATGCGTGATCTCGGCCTCTCGCTTGACATCGTCAACGTGAATGGCGGTGCCTGTGCGCTGGGTCATCCGATCGGTGCGTCGGGCGCGCGCATCGTCGTGACATTGATCAATGCCCTGCAGACACGCGGGCTGAAGCGGGGTGTCGCTTCGCTTTGCATTGGCGGTGGCGAGGCAACGGCGGTTGCGATCGAACTCGTTCACTGAGCGTTTGCCTGTTCCGCGTGGCGGGAAACTGCCGTTTGCAAGGGTGCGGAGCGCTCAACATTTTCCTTGAGTGTGAGCTTTTTCCTCGCGAATCGGTGATTCGCGTTGGACAAGTTGCGATAGACACACCGGTTCCCGCTCTCTTTGGTGTTGAGCGGGGAGCCGAGTGGTTAGCCTGATTGAGTAATGATTCGACGTCATCGCCTGATCGGCAGCGTCGTTCAACAAACAAAAAACACTCAACAGTGGGGTCGTCATGACAAAGAAATTTCTTCTGGCAAGCGTAGGACTGAGCCTTGCCCTCGCATCGGCTGTGCCGGCAACTGCAGGATCGTGGACAGGCATTTATCTTGGCGGTCACGCCGGTGGCCTCTGGGGTGATGTTGACACTAGCCAGACTGCTGAAACGAGTTTTGGGTTCGACTTCAATTCCCAATTCATCGGTGATGAGCACAGCCTTTCGCCAAATGGCGTCCTCGGCGGCCTGCAGATTGGCTATCTCTACCAGATGTCCAATCTGGTCTTTGGAATTGAAGTGTCAGGATCCATGTCGGACTTCGACCAGTCCGCGATCGATCCGAACGACAATGACAATGTGAGAACGGTGAACTCCGACTGGAACGCGGCTGCGACACTGCGCGCGGGATATGCCTTTGGAAACTCGCTTGCCTACGTCAAGGGCGGCTACGCCATGGGAGAGATTGAGGTTGCTGTCGTGGATGACAGCTTGATCGCTCCTTTTGGCTCCTTTTCCACTTCCGAGAGGCAGGATGGCTGGACGGCCGGTGGCGGTTTCGAGCACCAGTTGTCAGACGACGTGTCTCTGGCGCTCGAGTACGCTTATTATGATCTCGGGGCTGCCGACCACACGGCCGTGCAGGGGCCTGACTCGGAAACGCATGAAGTTGACGTGACGATGCACACAGTGACAGCCCGCCTGAACTGGCACTTCAATCCGTAATCTTCGGACGTCCTGAAAGCACGAAGCCCCGCGGTTCTGCCGCGGGGCTTTTTCATGACTGGAGGCGCCGGCGGCCGAACAGGCGCACGCCGCGCATGAGGGCCATGACAACGAGGCCGCCGGTCCACATCAGGATCCCGTAAAGCGAGCCTGCGACCCATTCCACCATCTTGAACGAGGTCTTGAAGGACCTGAGGGCAACCTTGCCTGTCAGCTCCATGATGCCGCGTGACTTGAGCCCGAAGCGGCGGGTCATGTCGGACACATCGTCAAGGTTCTCACCGGTCTTCACGAACTTCATGAGACGGACTGTTTCAGCGGGGCCCACGCGGTTGCTGATTTCGCCCATTCGGCTGAGGACCGGCAGGAGTTTCGCGGCACGCACGTTGCGCCCGTAATCCGAAATGACGCGCTGGGTGCGCGTGAGGTCCGTCAGGTCGAGGCCGCGAACGGTCTGGCGGAGCAAAGGCATGTTCACCGCATCCGTTGTCAGGCGCGTGATCGTCGTCGCGAATTCCGTCGTCAGCCGTCCCGTGCGTCGGGCTGCCTTGATGAGTGAAATGCCTGCCTTTGCAATCACGCCACCGCCGCCGGTGGCGATGGTGGCCGCGGTCACGCCGATGCCGACGACGGACAGGCCCAGGATCAGCTCGGAATATTCCTCGCCCGCAATCATCCTGCCGCCTTCCAGCGCGATGTCGCGCAGGTCGCCGATGACGGTCAGGTCCGAGGTTACGGCTCCCGCGATGCCGGCTGTTGAGTCACTCTTGCCGGTCACGAAGCCTTCGCCGAACTGGTATGTGTTGCGTACCACCGTGGCTGACAGTTCGTGGGCGTCGTTA
>JBILMZ010000314.1:0-3014 GCA_044375275.1 Micropepsaceae bacterium
GCGCGGTCATGTGACCGTCTTCACTTACTGGGATACAGCCTCAACCTACAACGCGAGCGGCAAGTTCCGCAGGGTCGCAGAAGAGCTTCGTTCTTCCAATGCCGTCACCGCCATTGGAGGCGCCCTCACGGGTTACCTGAGTGCTGCGCGCACATGGTACGACGCCAATGGCCGGCCCACAAAGGTGGAAGGCCCCACGTCAATCAGCGGAACAACGGTGACGTGGAACACGACAACGCCCCGCTCCCAGACAACCTATACCCTGACCGGAAAGGTTGCGACAGTTCGCGACGCGGCCGGGGACACCGTCACGACAAGCTATGATCCGCTGGATCGGGCAGACGAGGTTACCGATCCCGTGGGCCGCAAGATCAAAACCCTGTACACGGCGGCGGGAGATGTCCACCAGCTACGGCGCGCCGTCGGGACACCATTGGAGCAGATCTATTCCACGGCCACCTACACGCCGAACGGCCTGGTCGAGACCGTCACGGATGCGCGGGGAAATGTTTCGAAGACGATCTATGACGGCTTCGACCGCGTCTCCAAAGCGCTCTATCCGGACGCAACGCCTGCCAATGACAACGACAATCTCCACGAGGCGTTCACCTATGACAACGGCTCCCGCAAGGCCACTGAAAGACGCCGGGGCGGCCAGGTACTCACCTACAGCTACGATGACCTGGATCGGGTCATCTTGCGCAGCGGCGGCGGCCTGCCTTCGCGCAGCTTCACCTACGACCTCGGCTCGCGCGTGCAGACTGTCGAGGATCGCAATGGCGCCGCCATTTCCTCGAGCCTGACCTATTCCTATGACACAGCCGGGCGCGCCATACGTGAGCGGCGCAACGACTGGAACCTGAATGTCGACTTTACGCTCGATGCGGCTGGCAACACGACGACACTGACCTGGCCGGATGGCTTCCAGGCAAACTATGTGTTCGACGGCCTCAACCGGGTGGATCGCATTACGGCGATGCTGGACGGCGCCACGCGAACGCTGCGGGATCATGATTATGATGTCCTGGGGCGGCGGATCCGCACGACGACGCTATCCGACGGCCTGGCGGGCCAGGGTACGGGCGAAGTCATCACGACCTATGGTCTGGAGGTCGACGATGACCTTTCCTCACTGACCCATGACTATCCGGGGGCCAGCGCCGACCTCGTGTTCACGCACGCCTACTCGCCTGCAGGACAGCTGCTGTCCATGGCGACATCCGAACCTCTGAACCGCTACAGCGTTGTCGGCCCGATGGGAGCCCAGACCTATCAGGGAGCCAATGCGCTCAACCAGTATCCGGCCATCACGCCGCTCAATGGCAGCCTGACGGCGCTGACCTATGACCTTAATGGCAACCTGATGAATGACGGCGCGAACAGCTATTCGTTCGATGCGCTCAACCGGCTGGTTTCAGTGACGGGTGCCGTGACGGCAGGATATGTCCATGACGCCCTGGACCGGCGCGTGTCGAAGTTCGCGGGTGGTGTCACCACGCGCTTCCTTCATGCCGGCACCGATGAGATCGCGGAGTACACGGACACTGGCGTCCTCCTGCGCCGCTACGTGCCTGGGGCCGGCACGGATGAGCGGGCTGCGATGATCGACAGCGGTTCCGCCACGCCGCCCTTGTCCGCCCTGCGCCTGCCGCACACGGATCGCCTGGGTTCGGTCATGGCGGTGACAAATTCAGCCGGCGCTGTGACTGAGCGCTTCTCCTACAACGCGTTCGGTGTCTCGAATTCGAGCGCTGCCGGATACCCCTTCCGCTACACCGGTCAACGCATCGACCCCGAGACCGGCCTGATGTTCTACAAGGCCCGCGTCTACTCCACGACCCTCGGGCGGTTCCTGCAGACAGACCCGATCGGCACGAAAGATGACCTGAACCTTTATGCCTATGTCGGGAATGATCCGGTGAACAAGACGGATCCGACGGGGATGTGTGCGGGAGGCGATGGGCCTATCGCTTGTCGCTTCTCCGAATTTCGTGATGGACCCCGGGAGGCTACACTACGAGCGTACGGAGAGAGCCACGGTGGTGTCGCGGTAGCGAATGCGTTACTGGATGCGACTCCATTTGTCGGCGACCTAAAGGGTGGTTTGGAGTTTTATCATGCTCCGACCCTTCTTGGAGGAGCAGCCATAATGGTTGGCGTTCTTCCAGGCTTAGGCGACTTTGCTGCAGGATCGTTGAGAGCTCTCAAAAATGAGGCGAACAATTTTGAGGTATTGACTTCTGCTCCTGCAAAAGGGGCTACTCGCAACAGTCACCGCGCCGGTGCTAACCGTCATTTGGCCGAACAGTTGAAGTCTGACCCCATTTTCAAAGACTGGCTCGACAAAGAATTGGGAGTTGATGTCTTGGCCCACATGAGATCCGGCAAGAGCGATTTACTGAACCCGCCTGGTACAGAGTGGCATCATCCGAACTTTGATCCGGATGCACTTTGGCTTCTTCGCAATGAAGTGCACCGAGACTCTGACTTGCAAGGCATACTTCACGGGGGCGGCACTGGCGGATTTGCAGATCATTATCGAGGGAACTGATGTATGCTGACACCTCGTCAAATTCGATCAAACTCCCTCCTAAACAGTAGAAAACTTGGCTGCGATGTTAGCTCTACCCTGCCTCTGCTGAACGCAGAAATGACTTTACGGCAAGTGGGTTCGGTTCAAGATCGTGTGTTAGCCTTGAACGCAGTAGTTGCTGCGTCATACGGCTATCAACGTCAGAAAGCGCTGGTGTGGGTACAGGACAACGTTGGGGTGCATGCCCTTACTGATCGGGAGCACGCGTTTCTTGCTTCTGGTGTTGGGGATGTTACGAGCTTTCAAAAGCAAGTTGAGTCTCTTTGCGCCTTTGCATGGGCACTTCACCTCCTAAACTCGTTAGAGTTTGAGAAGCCCTGTCCAAACACGCTGCGCACACTCTTTCCTGATCTGAAGCAAGCAGAAGCGAGCTCTAGCTTCAGACAATCCACCAGTCTCCGAACGCAAGAAGAGGTATTGG
>JBILMZ010000315.1:0-3008 GCA_044375275.1 Micropepsaceae bacterium
AGACACCGAGAGCCTCGCCAACATCGGTCATGGACGTTTCTTCGAACCCCTTCGTGGTGAAGAGGTCCCTTGCGGCCGAAACAGCCCTGGCGCGAAACTCTTCCCTGGAAGCCACTGTCGTCCTCGTCGTTCGCTAGCCCGTTCGCGAGCAGATCGTCTCTCGCCAGCATTTAAGTAGGGCACTGTCACAAATCCGTCAAACTTTCAGGACATCGCCTGATGCCTGCAATCGGAGACAATATTCGCGACTGCGTGAGTTAATTGCTGCAGGCGCTAACGTCCTGTTCCGGAGACGGTGTTGCTCCTGCAACAAAGGCGGACACTTCCTTCCATGTCCGCTCCGCCTTCAGGTCCCGCAAGAGCATGTGGAAGCCGTCGCTGTAGCAGACAAAACGGCGAGGCCCCTTCATCTTGCCGACAGCCTCCTCGATGGGTGCGGACGGAACGACTTCATCGCCCCTTGCGTAGAGTACCAGCGTGGGGATTTCGACGTCGGGCGCGGCCTTCCAGGCTTCATCCATCAGGTCGACGAGGCCGTAGGTGGCATCAATCCGCGTTGCCTTGATGACAAAGGGATCCTGGCCCAAAGCAATGAGCATTTTCTCATTGTCCGAAGGACGGATGTTCAATCCGCGACCGGTGAGCCTGCTGCCGGGCGCGAGCTGCATCATCGTCCACAGCGCCGCCCGCTTCACGATGTCGAGGTTGGACCATCCCCAGTAAGCCGGCGAGACAAGAATGAGACCATCCGCCAGTTTGGGTCCGGACCGGGCCGCGGCCAGCGTCGCGACAGCGCCGCCCATGCTTTCACCCAGCAGGAAAATGCGCGCGTCCGGATGGCGCTTCCTCACGAGGCCCACAAACGTAGCGACATCGGCCGCCATGACGTCGTGGCCAGGCCACCGGCCGTTGCCATCGGTACGCCCGAAGCCGCGCTGGTCGAAGGCGTAGGTCGCGATGCCCTGTTTTTGCCAGTTCAGGGCGGCATCTGTAATGAAGCGGCCGTAGTCGTTCATGCCGTGCAGGGCAACAATGACGACCTTCGGGCTTTCGGCTTGCCACTCGCTGTGGGCGAGCGTGAAGCCGTCAGCGGCTTTCCAGTGGCCTGCATCCGTGAAGTGTGGCGCGGTCGGGCCCGGGCCAGGCGCGAGCCTTTCGGCGACGCAGGCGGAAAGTGAGAGCGCGAGAAGAATTGGGAGCGCGGGCGTCCTCGCCCGCATCTTCTTGAAAAAGTGCGGGCGGGGACGCCCGCGGTCCCGGGACATCAGGCCATAACTTCCTTGGCGATGTCGGCCGGAACGGGCACAGGGAACTCTAGCAGTTGCTGGGCGAGGGCCTTGCCCTGCGGGTCGTTGCGCAGGCTGGCGACGCCGCCGCCGCCGAGCGCGTCGTGCAGCAGGAAATTCATCGCCTGCGTACCTGGCAGGTCGAAGCGCTCCACCCTGCCCTTGCCGCCTTCGAAGAGATGCTCGAACCATTTCGCGACGGCGCTCTCGCTGAGAGCTGCGCGGATGTAAGGCGCGTAAGCGGCTTTACGCGCCATCACGCCGATGTTCGAGTTGTTTCCCTTGTCGCCGGAGCGGCCGAAGGCGAGGCGGATGAGCGGCACGGTTGTCGTCGTGGCGCCAGCCTTCTCCGTGACCACGGGGCGGTCGATCATCTTTGGGGTGAAGCCGCCATCGGTGTCTTCATGCGAGGTGAAACTCAAATCGCCGACATGCACTGTCACCGCAACATCCTTCTTCGGGATCAGGCACGAGAAGTGGCGCACGACGGGCGTCACCTTGGGGCGCAGGCCAGCGTAACCGGAAGTGCCGGGCGCGAATGACGTGCCGGACGAGGTGAGCTCGCGCATCATGGCCTCGAGGGGCTCCTTGCGCGGGTGCTTGGCGGCGAGCTTCAGGATCGCTTCGCGTGTGCCGGACTTGTGGGCCTGGGCGCCATAGGCGTCTTCGCCGCCGAGGACTTCGAGCGACGTCTCCGTATAAGGCCCCCAGTTGCGCTGGCGGAGGATGCCCTCCATGCGCTTGAGCACCGCTTCGCCGGTGCGGCGTGCCTTGGCGGCGGCGTCGATGCCGCTGATCGAGACGAGGTTGCCGATGCGATAGCCGTCCTCGTAGGTGGTCGAGCACTTGTAGGAAGCGGTTGGGGCGTAGCCCTTGATGTGGCTGACCTTCACGCGATCCTTGCCGATCTGCTCCATCGTCACGCCGCTGAAATCGCAGACGACGTCGGGCAGCATGTAGGCCTGCGGGTCGCCGATCTCGTAGAGCATCTGCTCACCCACGGTTCCGACAGTAACAAGTCCGCCTGTGCCCTCTGGTTTGGTGGCGACGAAGCTGCCGTCGGCCGAAATTTCGGCAATCGAATAGCCGATGTTTTCCCACTCCGGCACCTGGTCCCAGTCCGTGAAGATGCCACCGCAGGCCTGCGCGCCGCATTCGACAATGTGGCCGGCGAGACTTCCACCAGCGAGCTTGTCGTAGTCCTTCGAGGTCCAGCCGAATTCATGGATGCAGGCGCCGAGCGTCACCGCGCTGTCGACGCAGCGGCCGGTGATCACGACGTCCGCACCCTTTGCGAGTGCTGCCGCGACCGGGAAGCCGCCGAGATAGACGTTCATGCTGACGGGCTTGTCGGGCAGAGGTGCGCCGTTGAACATCTCCTTGATGCCCTGCGCCTTCCACTTGTCGAGCTGGGGTAGCACGTCGTCGCCTTCGACATAGGCGACCTTCAGGTTCACGCCCTGCTTGGCGAGCAGGGCCTCGAGCGCCTTGGCGCAGCCTTTCGGATTGATGCCGCCGGCATTGGCGATGACCTTGATCTTCTTCTCGGCGACCTCGCGGGCGATCTGCGCCATCGTCACGGTGACGAAGTCGTGGGCGTAGCCGAGGTTCGGGTCCTTCTCGCGCTGGCGGGCGAGGATCGACATGGTGATTTCGGACAGGTAGTCGAAGACGAGGTAGTCGATGTTGCCCTTCTGGACGAGTTGCGGGGCGGCGGTGAAG
>JBILMZ010000316.1:0-3003 GCA_044375275.1 Micropepsaceae bacterium
CGTGCTCGACAAGCTCACCTATGCCGGCAATTTGGCATCACTCCAGCCGGTCGCGGGCAGTCCGCGTTTCACTTTTGTAAAGGCTGATATCTGCGACGCCGCCGCCCTGCGCGACGCCTTCGCCCGCACGCGGCCCGACATCGTCATGCACCTCGCGGCCGAAAGCCACGTCGATCGCTCGATCGACGCGCCCGGCGACTTCATCGAGACAAACCTCGTGGGCACCTACCGCCTGCTCGAGGCGGCGCGCGCCCACTTTGCGGGCCTCGACGGGGCCGCCTGCGCGCGCTTCCGCTTCCATCACATCTCCACCGACGAGGTCTTCGGCGCTCTCGGGCCCGAAGGCCACTTCACCGAGGACACGGCCTATGCGCCGCACTCGCCCTATTCGGCATCGAAGGCCGGCTCCGACCACCTCGTGCGCGCCTGGGGCGACACCTACGGCCTGCCGGTCATCGTCTCGAACTGCTCGAACAATTACGGGCCCTGCCAGTTCCCGGAAAAGCTCATCCCGCTGATGATCCTCAACGCGCTCGAAGGCAAGCCTTTGCCCGTCTATGGCAAAGGCGAAAACGTGCGCGACTGGATCCACGTCGACGACCACGCTGAAGGGCTGATCGCCGTCGCCACGCGGGGCCAGCCGGGCAAGACCTATCTCCTCGGCGGCAACGCCGAGCGCCGGAACATCGACGTCGTCACCGCGATCTGCTCCATCATGGACCGCCTCGTGCCCGCAGGCGCGCCCCACGCGCGCCTCATCACCTACGTGACCGACAGGCCCGGCCACGACTTCCGCTATGCGATCGACTGCAGCCTCATCGGCCGCGAACTGGGCTGGCGCCCGCGCGAGACCTTCGACAGCGGCCTCGAAAAGACCGTGCGCTGGTACCTCGACAATCGCCCTTGGTGGGAAGCCGTGCGCTCCGGCCAGTATCGCGGAGAACGCCTGGGGCTCAGCTTGTGAAGCCGGTTCCCTCCATCGCCGTCTTCGGCGCGAACGGCCAGCTCGGCCACGCGCTTGAGCGTGTCGCCGAGCAGCGCGGCGTGTCGATCCTCTGCTTCGACCGCGAGAGCGCCGACATCACTCAGGCCTCGCTCGTCGCCGACGCGCTCGAGCGGGCAGGGCAGAGCCTCGTGATCAATGCCGCCGCCTACACCGCCGTCGACCGGGCCGAGAGCGAGCAGGACCTGGCCTTCGCCATCAACCGCGACGGCGCCCGCATCCTCGCCGAGGCCTGCGCCACCACGGGCTTGCCCTTCATCCACGTCTCGACCGACTATGTCTTCGATGGCACGAAGCGCAGCCCCTATGTCGAGACAGACCCCGTGGCGCCCGTCAGCGTCTATGGCCAGTCAAAGGAAGCGGGCGAGCGCGCGGTCTTCGAATTCTGCCCGCACGCCATGGTCTTCCGCACCTCATGGGTCTTCGGCATCGAAGGTGCCAACTTCGTCAAGACCATGCTGCGGCTGGGCCGCGAGCGACCGCTGCTGCGTGTCGTCAACGACCAGTTCGGCTGCCCGACCTTCGCCGACGACCTGGCCCACGCCCTCATCAGCGCCGCCGCGCGCTACGAGCCCGGCCTCTACCACCTGGCCGGCACCGGCCACACGACTTGGTACGGTTTCGCACGCGAGATCTTCGCCGGCCACACCACGCCAGACGTCGAACCCATCACGACCGCCGACTACCCGACGCCCGCAAAGCGCCCGGCCAACTCGGTCCTCGACTGCACCAAGGCCCGCACCGTCCTGGGCGTTGAACTCCCCCACTGGACGGATGGCTTGAAGCGGATGATGAAGGAAATGGCATGAAGGGCATCATTCTCGCAGGCGGCCACGGCACCAGGCTCTATCCGCTGACCCTGTCGGTCTCCAAGCAGTTGTTGCCGGTGTTCGACAAGCCGATGATCTACTACCCGCTCTCCACGCTCATGTTGGCGGGCATCCGGGACATCCTGATCATCTCGACGCCGCACGACCTGCCCAATTTCCAGCGCGCGCTGGGCGATGGCAGCGAAATCGGCATCCGCCTGACCTACGCCCCGCAGCCAAAGCCCGAAGGCCTCGCGCAAGCCTTCATCATCGGCGCCGACCACGTGGGCAAGGACAGCGTGGCGCTTGCCCTCGGCGACAACCTCCTCTTCGGCCAGGGCCTCCACACCGTCATGAACCGCGCCGCCACCCTGGACAAGGGCGGCCTCGTCTTCGGCTATCACGTCCCCGACCCGGAGCGTTACGGCGTCGTCGAGTTCGACCGCAACGGCAAGGCGCTCTCCATCGTCGAGAAGCCGAAGCAGCCGCGCTCGAACTGGGCCGTCATCGGCCTCTATTTCTACGACAACAGCGTCATCGACGTGGCCCGCACCCTCAAGCCCTCGCCGCGCGGCGAGCTCGAGATCACCGACGTCAACGCCATCTACCTCGAACGCGGCGAGCTCGCGGTCGAGCGCCTGAGCCGCGGTTACGCCTGGCTCGACGCCGGGACACACGACAGCCTCATCCAGTCCGGCGAATTCGTCCGCACCATCCAGCAGCGCACCGGCCTCCAGATCGCCTGCCTCGAGGAAATCGCCTTCGACCACGGCTGGATGAGCGCCGCCCAGGTCGACGCCCGCGCCAGAAGGTTCAGCGGCTCGGACTACGGCGCCTACCTGCAGCGCATGCTGAAGGAGAGGGAGGCCACGCCCTGATGGAACTCTCCATCCCCGACGTCAGGCTCATCACCCCGCGCCGCTTCGGCGACCACCGCGGCTGGTTCACCGAAACCTGGAGCAGGCGCACCCTCGACATCGCCTTCTGCCAGGACAACATGTCCCTCTCGGCCGAAGTGGGCACGATCCGGGGCCTGCACTTCCAGAAGCCACCGCACGCCCAGGCCAAGCTCGTCATGGTGCTGCAGGGCCGCATCCTCGACGTCGCCGTCGACATCCGAAGAGCGTCGCCGACCTTCGGCCAGCACGTCGCTGTCGAACTCAGCGCCACCGCAGGCAACCAGCTTTTGAT
>JBILMZ010000118.1:0-10917 GCA_044375275.1 Micropepsaceae bacterium
CATGTCTCTACTGAAGAATGGTTCACCACCGCCCGATACGCAATCCCTTCAATACCGGTTATCGCTTTGAAGAGATTCAGCAATCCGCTATGGGACAGCAGTGGGTCAGACACCATTTCAGCGCGATCCATTATGTCACCGAATTAAAGTGGTGCCCGATCCCAATTCTTGACGCCGACTTCTCCTCACCCGTCTCGGTGCTTCGCACCGATCCACCCTCTCCACGGCGCTGCGCTTGTGGAGAGGGGCAAGATGAGGTTTTCGCCGCCACCTTTGCGGGAGGTCGGGCTCCTGATTTGGTGTCATGGCGGACATGCTAGCGCGCCGGGGCGGGTCTGTCCAAAAGGTCGCGGGGGGAACGCTTGACCCGGGCTTTTGTTCCTATTATGTTCTTTTTTGCATTCGCAGCCCCGGCTGCCCGCGACTTGACAACTGAATGACTACCGGAGGAGCCAGGCTCGACAGCCCGGCCGACCACCTCGTGAACCCCGCGCGAAAAGGAAAGGCGGAGGGAGTGGCCCGGACTCTGTCACAGGACAACACGAAGAGAAGACAAGCCCATGCGCATCACGCGGATCTGCATCCATGATTGCCGGGCATGCAGCGTGGAATTCGCTGTCGCGATCCCAGATGAACAGATGCAAAAGCAACGACGAAAGTGTCATCTTCCATCACCCGAACTGGCGGGAAAAAGCGAAAAACAACGGGGCGGATTCGGCGCTGGTGTCATCTTCGGAAGCGAGCCCTGGAGCGACGCAGAGAGCAGGATCTGACCGGGGCCGGTGGATAAAAGCTGATTTGGGCCTGCCGCCGCAATTATGCTAGTCACGGGTGCGCTCGCGTCGCCCCTTCCGGGTGCGACGGGCGTCACTGCTGACAGGAAGTTATTGCATCGTGGGATTTCTCATTCGACTGGTCATCTCGACCCTCATCGCCGTGGCCCTGGGCCTTGGCAGCGCGTGGTACGCGATCACGAAATTCACCGGGCAGTCCGGTGAAGTCCAGAACGGGCCGTGGCGCACCAACCTCACCACCGGCGGGGCCGACGCCGACATGTATACGCGGGCGCGCGTGGCGCTGTTCGGGCTGCTGGCCCTCAACAAGTCGGAGACCGTCTATTACACGGCGACGAGCGACAGCGCGGGCGAGAAGTTCAACCCGGCCTGCGCCTACAGGATCGAGGGCCGCGACCCGGATGCGCGCTGGTGGAGCTTCACGGCCTATGGCAGTGACAGTTTCCTCATTCCCAACGAAGGCCATCGCTATGCGGTGAGCAAGAACGACGTGGTGCGCTCGACGGATGGCACCTTCGTGATCCGGCTTTCAACCGTGCCTGAAGCGCAGAACTGGATTGCCACCTCGCGCGACGGCTTTGACGTTACGCTTCGCCTCTACAATCCGGGACCGACGGTGCTTGCCAATCCCTCGACGGTCGAGCTGCCTGCCATCGTGAAGGAGGCCTGCGAATGATCCGTCTTTTCTTCTGGCTCATTTTCATCATCGCGGGCGCCGTGGTCACGCATGTGGCGGCCGTCAACTATCTGCCGACGCTGATCATGTCGCGCGTGGTCTCGGTGGCCGCCGGCGACGCGAATGGCAAGATCCTCTTCCGCGACCGTGTGACGTCCGATTCCCGGCAGGTCGTCCGGCCCAGCCCCGACCTCCTCTACTCGATCTGCACGTTTGACGTGACGCGGTACCCGCTGAAGATCACGACCGGGGCACCGACGGATACCTACTGGTCCGTGTCGTTCTTTGCGGCGAATACCGACAACTTCCATGTGCTGAATGATGGCCAGGCGGAGGGGAAATCTGCGACCATTCTACTCATCGGCCAGGGACAGAAGATCCCGCCGCAGGCGGAGACCGTTACTGTCGTGAGCGCGCCGACCACCACGGGGCTGGTGCTCTTCCGCACGCTCATCAGCGATGATGCGCGGCTGGCGGAAATCGACCAGCAGCGCCGCGTCGCCAAGTGTGAAAACGTCCTGCCCAACGAGGTCCAGTAAGCCCATGCTTCGCTTCAGCCTGATGCTTGTTTCTGCCTTCGCCCTCGCGCTGTCTCCAGCGGCGATGGCCACCACCAAGAAGAAGCCGGCTCCGCTCACCAAGGTCACCTTCGTGACCGACTGGAAGGCGCAGGCCGAGCATGGCGGCTTCTACCAGGCCGTGGCGGACGGGCTTTACAAGAAGGCCGGCCTTGACGTCACGATCAAGCAGGGCGGACCTGCCGTGAACACGCCGCAGCTGATTGCGACGGGCGCCGTGGAATTCGCGATGGGCTCGAACCACTTCCAGCCGCTGAACCTGGTCAAGGAAGGCGCTGATGCGGTGGCCGTCGCTGCGATCTTCCAGAAGGACCCGCAGGTGCTGATCACGCATCCGCGCACCGACATCAAGTCGATCGCCGACATGAAGGGCAAGCCGGTGATGATCGCGGATGCCACGGTGTCGACCTGGTGGACGTGGACGCGCTCGCGCTATGGCTTCAATGACAAGCAGATCCGCAAGTACACGTTCAACCTCGCGCCGTTCCTGACCGACAAGAACGCGATCCAGCAGGGCTACGTAACGTCCGAGCCCTACACGATCGAGACGCAGGGCAAGATCAAGCCGCAGGTCTACCTGCTCGCCGACTATGGCTATCCGGGCTACGCGAACTTCATCATGGCGCGCGGCAAAGACGTGCGCGAGAACCCGAAGCTCGTGCAGGCCTTCGTGGATGCCAGCATTGATGGCTGGAAGGGCTACCTCAACGGCAACCCGGCCAAGGCGAATGCGCTCATCCGCAAGGACAATCCGGACATGACCGACGACATCATCGCGCAGGCGATCAAGCAGATGCGCGATCGCGGTATGGTGGAAGGCGGCGACGCGGCGAAGCTCGGCATTGGTGCGATGACTGAGGCGCGGCTCAAGGACTTCTTCGACCAGATGGCCGCGAACAAGGTGTTCGACGCCAAGCTCGACCACAAGAAGGCGTTCAGCCTGAGCTTCGTGAACAAGGGCCGCGGTGTTGTGGCTCCGCCCGCACCGGCTCCGGCCAAGCCTGCTCCCGCCAAAAAGAACTGAAGACAGGCCGCCTTGCTCTCCTTCAACGCCGTCAGCAAATCCTTCGCGAATGGCGTCAAGGCACTCGACCGCGCAAGCTTCACGCTGGAGCGCGGCGAGTTCCTGTCGCTCGTGGGGCCGTCGGGCTGCGGCAAGAGCACGGCGCTGCGGCTCATCGCGGGGCTGACCGAGCCCAGCGAGGGAACGATCAGCTGGAGCGGCGGGAAACCCTCTGTCGGCTTTGTCTTCCAGGATGCGGCGCTGATGCCGTGGGCTACGGTGGAGCGCAATGTGCGGCTGCCGCTGGATCTAAAGGGAAGCGCTGGCACGGACAAGGTGCGCGAGGCGCTTGAGCTGGTCGGGCTCGGCAGCTTCGCCGGCGCCTATCCGCGTGAGCTGTCGGGCGGGATGCGCATGCGGGTGTCCATCGCGCGGGCGCTCGCTGCGGACGCCACGCTGCTGCTGATGGATGAGCCCTTTGCGGCCCTCGATGAGCTGACGCGCGAGCGGCTGAACGACGAGCTCCGCGCATTGTGGGCGTCGCGCAAGCTCACCGTCGTGTTCGTCACGCATTCGATCTATGAGAGCGTCTATCTCTCCTCGCGCGTTGTCGTGATGAGCCCGCGGCCCGGGCGCGTGATCGACAGCATCGGCATGAGCGAGCCGCAGGCGCGCACGCCGGAGTTCCGGCTCTCGGCCGACTACGGCGAGCGCTGCCGCCTCGTGCGCGCGGCGCTGGAGAAGGAAGGGCACGGATGAAAGCGCTCAACCATGCCCTGCCCGCCCTTGTGGCGATTGTATTGCTGGCGTTCTGGGAATGGGCGGTGACGGCCTACGAGATCTCGAAATTCCTGCTGCCGGCGCCGTCGGCGATCTGGGTTGCACTCGTCGAGAATGCGGGGTCGCTGGCGGAGTCTGCGTGGGTGACGATCCGCATCACGGTCATGGCATTCGTTATAGCGCTCGGGCTTGGCGTGTCGCTCGCCGTCGTGTTCTCGCAGAGCCCGCTCATTGAGCGCGCGCTTTATCCCTATGCAGTGACGCTGCAGGTGACGCCGATCGTCGCCATCGCGCCGCTGGTGATGATCTGGGTCGGGCTCGACAATGCGGAGCGCGCGGTGCTCGTGCTGGCCACCATCGTGGCGTTCTTCCCGATCCTCGCCAACACGACGTTGGGCTTGAAGTCGGTCGACCGGCAGCTGCACGAGCTCTTCGACCTTTACGGCGCCACGCGATGGCAGCGCCTGACGCGGCTGCAGTTGCCGGCGGCGCTGCCCTTCATCCTTGGTGGCATGAAGGTGGCAGGAGGGCTGGCGCTGATCGGCGCCGTGGTAGCCGAGTTCGCGGCCGGGTCAGGCACCTCGACCGGTTTGGCCTGGCGCATCGCGGAGGCCGGCAACCGCCTCGAGACCGCCAAGGCCTTCGCCGCTCTGGCGATCCTGTCGGCCATCGGAATCCTGATTTTTGCGCTGCTGACGGCGCTCGAGCGACAGCTGCTCCGCAAGTGGCACGAAAGTGCGGTGGTGAAGGAGTAGCGCCCCTTTCTCTTCCTCACGAAGTGAGGAAGTACCTGCGCAGGCTTTAGCCTGTTGCAGGGGATGGAGTTGCTGGCGCCGAGGCTAACCACAGGAAACTCCCTCCCCTGCAGCACCTGCGGTGCGCAGGTACTCCCTCACGAAGTGAGGGAGATGGAGCCAATTGCTTTTATTCACTTTTTCTCATGTTATTTATTTTATTTCACATCCAAACTTGACAAATTACCCCCTCCACCCCCATCTTCCGGGTTCTCCAAGGACGGTGGGATGCCTCAGGTACTGACAGCCAATCGACTGATTGACGGCGAGGTCGTCTATCTCGCGGCGGATGGCGCGTGGGTGGAACGCATTGAGGGCGCTCGCCTGTTCGACGCCAAGGCTGAGGCCGAGGCGAGCCTTGAGGTGGGCCTCCAGGCCGAGCGCGAGCAGAAGATCGTGCACGCCTATCTCTTTGACGTGAAGCAGGACAACGGATCGCTCAGGCCGGTCAAGCAGCGCGAGGTCATTCGCGCCGCTGGACCGACCGTGCGACGCGACCTCGGCAAACAGGCAGCTTCCTGATGTATCGCTACGACGAATTTGACCAGCGCGCGGTGGACGAGCGCGTCCTGCAGTTCTCCGGCCAGGTGGCGCGCCGCCTCGCGGGCGAGATGACGGAGGACGAGTTCAAGCCGCTGCGGCTCATGAACGGCGTCTACCTGCAGCTCCACGCCTATATGCTGCGCGTGGCCATTCCCTATGGCACGCTGTCGTCACGGCAATTGCACAAGCTCGCCCACATCGCGCGCAAGTTCGACAAGGGCTATGGCCATTTCACGACGCGCCAGAACCTGCAATATAACTGGCCGCGTCTTTCCGACATGCCGGAGATCCTGCGCGAGCTCGCCTCGGTCGAGATGCATGCGATCCAGACCAGTGGCAACTGCATCCGCAACGTGACATCGGATCACTTCGCGGGCGCGTCGGCTGATGAAGTGGAAGATCCGCGCATCTGGTCGGAGATCATCCGCCAGTGGTCGACGTTCCATCCGGAATTTTCGTATCTGCCGCGCAAGTTCAAGATTGCCGTGACGGCGGCGCCGAAGGATCGCGCGGCGATCAAGGTGCACGACATCGGCATCATCATCCGCAAGGATGCGACGGGCACGAACGTCCATGACGTCTGGGTGGGTGGCGGCCAGGGCCGCACGCCGATCATCGGGCAACTCATCGGCGAAGGCATCGCGGCCGCGGACCTGCTCGCCTATCTCGAAGCGACGATGCGCGTCTATAACCAGCATGGCCGTCGCGACAACATCTACAAGGCGCGCATCAAGATCCTCGTGCACCAGATCGGTGCGGACGAGATGCGCCGCCAGGTCGAGATCGAGTTCAAGGAAGTGAAGGCCAAGGGCGCGCTTGCGATCCCGCAGGCCGAGATCGATCGCATTGCGGCCTATTTCAGGGATCCGGCGTTTGAGACTGTGCCTGACGAAGACCTTTCGGCTGCGCGTCGCGATGCGGGCTTTGCCGCGTGGCTCGACACGAACGTGGCCAAGCACAAGAAGCCTGGCTATGCGATCGTCACCGTGTCCCTGAAGCCGATTGGCGGCATCCCGGGTGACGCGAGTGCGGACCAGATGGATCTCGTCGCGGAGCTTGCGAAGACCTACAGCCTCGATGAGATCCGCGTCAGCCACGAGCAGAACCTGGTGCTGGCCCATGTGCGCCAGACGGACCTCCTTGCGCTCTGGCAGAAGCTGGAAGCGGCAGGCCTTGGCACGGCGAATTACGGGCTCATCACCGACATCATCGCCTGCCCCGGCCTCGACTATTGCGATCTCGCGAATGCGCGCTCGATCTCGATTGCGCAGGCCATCTCGAACCGCTTTGCGGCGCTCGAGAAGCAGCGCGAGATCGGCGAGCTCAAGCTCAAGATTTCGGGCTGCATCAATGCCTGCGGCCATCACCATGTCGGCCACATCGGCATCCTGGGCGTCGACAAGAAGGGCGTCGAATTCTACCAGATCACGCTGGGCGGCTCCGGCGACGAGGTGGCCTCGATCGGCGAGATCCTCGGGCCGGCCTTTGGCGAGCACGAGGTGACGGACGCGATCGAGACCCTGATCAACACCTATTTCAGCCTGCGCCAGGACGGGGAGCGTTTCCTCGACACCTATCGGCGCGTTGGCGTACAGCCTTTCCGGGAGAAGCTCTATGCCGCTCATTAGAAACAACGCGTTCGTCGAGAGCCCGTTTGCGCATGTGGCCGATGGAGAAGCCCTGCCGGATGGCGCAGTCGTCGTTTCGTTGAGCCGCTTCCTTGCGGAACGCGAGAGCCTCATGCAGCGCAATGCGCCGCTCGGTGTGCGCATTGCTTCGAGCGAGACGCCGGATGTGCTGGGCAGCGATGTGCACCACTTCGCGATCGTGGAGCTGGAGTTTCCGAAGTTCCGTGACGGGCGCGGCTATTCATCCGCGCGCGTGCTGCGTGACCGCCTGGGCTACAAGGGCGAGATCCGCGCGCGTGGCGACGTGCTGCGCGACCAGTGGCTCTTCATGAGCCGCGTCGGCGTGGACTCGTTCGAGGTGCGGCCGGGCACGCGGATCGAGGACTTCCGTGCCGCGTTGGCGGAGCAGACCGTATTCTACCAGCGCGCCAGTGACTGCCACGCCAGCATCTTCGAACTGCGCCATCGCGGCCGCACGGGCGTCGCGGCAGAGTAAGCGTATCCGCTGACCGCGTTACGGATCCGGCTTCAGGTCGGAGAGCCGGTCGATCTTGCGGAGTTCGGGGAACATCCACGCCCACAGCACGACCACGCCGAGCGTGCCGACACCGCCGACGATGACGGCCGGGACGGTTCCCCACCATGCGGCGGTCACGCCGGATTCGAACTCGCCCAGCTCGTTCGATGCACCGATGAAGAGCATGTTGACCGCGCTGACGCGGCCTCGCATGTGGTCGGGGGTCGCCAACTGGGTCAGGGAGTGGCGCACGTTGACGCTCACCATGTCAGAGGCGCCCAGGATGACCAGGGCCGCGAGCGACAGATAGAAGTTCTCGGACAGGCCGAACACGATCGTGGCCACGCCGAACACGGCCACGCAGGCAAACATCTTCAGTCCGGCCTGACCCTGGATGGGGCGCGCGGTCAGCCAGAATGACATGGCCGCGGCACCGACCGCAGGCGCTGCCTTCAGGACACCGAAGCCCATCGGTCCCACATGCAGGACCTCCTGGGCGAAGAATGGCAGGAGCGCCGTTGCGCCACCCAGTAGCACCGCAAACAGGTCGAGGGAGATCGCGCCGAGCAGCTCCCTCTTGCGGCGGACGAAAGCGATACCTTCCACCACGCGCTCGTAGAGCGAGCCGCCGGAGAGCGGGCCGGTGCGGGGCCGTTCGATGCGGATCGCGAAGATGATTGCTGACACGATGGCAAAGAGCACGAGGCTCAGCGAGAAGGCGAAGCCGGTGCCCAGCACGAGTGCGGCGCCTCCCAGTGCCGGTCCGGAGATGATGGCGACCTGCATGACGGACGAGCTGATGGATATGGCGCGTGGAAGCACGTCGTTCGACACGATCTGCGGCAGGAACGACTGCGAGGCCGGCGCGGAGAAAGCTCGCGCGCTTCCAAAGAGCACGAGGATCGCGAAGTAGGCGTTCACATCGGTAATGCCCGCCCATGTGACAGCCAAGAACAGGGCGGCACATATGGCTTCCACGGCAAAGCTCAGCGCCAGGATCACCCGCCGCGAATAGCGATCAGCCACATCGCCTGCATAGAGCGTGAGTGCAAACATGGGACCGAACTGTGCGAGCCCGACGAGGCCGAGCGACAGCGGATCCCTTGTGAGCTCATACACACGCCAGGCGACGGCGGCCGAGAGGATCTGCATGGCCACGTTCGAACCAAAGCGGCTGGCCAGAAACAGATAGAGATTTCGCGTAAAAATTGTCAGTTCCTGCGCGCAGCAAGAAGGGCCCGCAAGGTCGCCGTCAGCAGCACGGCCATGGCGAGGACCACGATCACGATCCAGGATCCGAAGTCGAAGGTCTTGCCCTCTTCCAGATATCGCGCAAGGCCAAAGCCAAACAAGGACACGACAAGGAAGACCGCGCCAAGCTTGAGCGTCTGGTAGAATTTCTCGAGCGGCGTCTTCTTTTTGTAGGTCATGCGCGCAGGATCACGAATCCGATTGCGGACGGGAAGCCATTGCAAATACCAGACCAGCCACGAGCCCTGCAATCACTTGTGCGCCCAGGCCCATCGTTCCGCGTGCGCCGAAGACGCCGACTGTGCCCAGCTGGCTTTTCATGACCGTGAACATGACGAAAATCGCGACAGCTCCTGCCACGGCAAAAACGATCGTTCGCAACCCCGTGAAGCGCGCCACGAGCCCTGACGCCAGGAAGGCGACCAGCAGCGCAACCGCCGTCAGTGCGCCGTAGAGGGGCTGAAGACCGATAAGGTCATGTGTCATCCAGGTCAGGCGATCGGACATCGTCAACTGGGGATCGGGAACAGATCCGCCAATGACCGCCGCGTCGAGCCAGGCCTGCTGCACGAACCAGGAATGCGCCAGTGATCCCAGCACGACCATTGTCACCACGGCCGCAACGAAAGCGGCTAACCGGCGGATCATCAGAATTCCTCCCCTTCTTGCCCTTTGCTTATGCCCCGAAATAGGATCAGATGTACATGGTCTTCAAGGTTTCCCGTATCGATGGAGTTTACGATGTTCGCCCGATCGTTGCTGTGCGGTGTCGCGGCCGTTTCGCTCGCTTGCGTTACGGCGCAGGCAGACGTCCCCCCGATTACCGAGCGCCCTGCGCCGCCCGCGCCGAAGGCGGCTCCCGTCGTCACGACCGGCTACAAGGTTGTGGAGATCGCCAAGGGGCTTGATCATCCATGGTCCCTCGCTTTCCTGCCGGATGGCACGATCCTCGTCACCGAACGGGAGGGACGCCTGCGCGTCATTCGCGACGGCCAACTGCAAGCCACTGCTGTCACGGGCGTGCCACCGGTCCACACCGGCAGCCAAGGTGGCCTGTTCGACATCGTGCTCCATCCGAAGTTTGCAGAAAACCAGACGGTGTACCTGACCTATGCGCACGGAACCAATTCCGCCAACGCGACGCGCGTGGCTCGTGCAAAGTTTGACGGCACCACGCTCAGGGATGTCCAGGTGATCTTCGAAGCCAAGCCGTCGAAGGACACGAACAACCACTATGGTGCCCGCATGGCGTTCCTCGACGACAAGACCTTTGCGCTGACGATCGGCGACGGCTTCGAGTATCGCGAAAGCGCACAGGATCGCACGTCACATCTCGGCAAGATCGTAAGGCTGAATGATGACGGCACATTTCCGGCCGACAATCCGTTCGCGGGCGACAGCAAGGCTGCGCCAGGACTTCTTTCACTTGGCCACCGCAACCAGCAAGGCCTTGCCTTCGACGCCGTATCCGGGCGCCTCTACGAGACCGAGCACGGCCCCAAGGGTGGCGACGAACTCAATGTCATCGAGCCTGGCAAGAACTATGGCTGGCCGCTGATCACCTATGGCATGGACTATTCGGGTGCCTACGTGTCCCCGTACAAGGAGCGGCCAGGACTTGAGCAGCCGGTTCTTCAGTGGACCCCATCCATTGCGCCCTCGGGAACGACGGTCTATCGCGGGGACAAGTTTCCGGCCTGGGACGGTGACGTGTTCGTTGGTGCACTCGCGTTCCAGCATCTGCGCCGCGTCGACCTTGATGATCGCGGCAACGTGCTGGGCGAGCAGCAGTTGCTGACGGAACTGAAGGAGCGCATCCGTGATGTACGCACCAGTCCGGACGGATATCTGTATGTCACGACCGATGATTCCGAAGGACGCGTGTTGAAGCTGGAGCCTTCGAACTAGCAGCGGCGGGTCCGGAATGATCCTTCCTGCTGTTTCACTCCAGCGTTCCGGGCCAGTCTTCCGGGGACGCGTGACCAACGCCGGGCAAGCCTGACAGATGACATTGCTTCTTGTCCTAGTGCTCGGGTTCGGTGCCGGCGTCCTTGTTACGCTCGGGCTGCTGCGCCGACGCCAGGATGTGGCAACGGGATCAGGCCATGCGTCGCCTGAACCTTCCCCGCCACAGGAACTGTCGGTGCCTGACGAGAGCGTCGAGCCCGCAGACACGCTGGGTGCAAAGCTCTACCGGCTCAGCACGCCGCTGGAGATCTTCGGCGACAGCACCGCGCATCCGCGACAGCTAGCCGAGAAAGACGAATTCCAGCAGGCGTCGGCCCTGTTGCGGAGCGCAGACGTACCGGTCGATACGGTGACGCAATACGCTCTCGGCTCCAACTGGACGCTG
>JBILMZ010000119.1:0-10898 GCA_044375275.1 Micropepsaceae bacterium
ATTCCGGCGCACGCATCGGAATGGCGCGACGTGGATGGCGACAATCTCGTGGTCATGGACACGGCACATTGCCGCGTGCTGATCGAGCTTTCCGCACAATTCGCGCCACGCCACGCCGAACGCTTCAGGGCCCTGGTCCGGTCCAAATTCTATGACGGCAAGAGCTTCTATCGGGTCATTGACGGCTTCGTGGCCCAGGGTGGCATTGGCGAGGGCGATGACAAGAAGCTGCCCGACTGGCCTGCCCTCAAGGCCGAGTTTGACCGCAATATCGGCATCGACGTCGACTTCGTAGCTTTGGGTTCCCCGGACCTGTTCGCCGACAAGGTGGGACATGTCGATGGTTTTCCGGTGGGCCAAAGCCGGAAGGACAAGCGCATGTGGCTGCTGCATTGCCCGGGTGCGCTGGCCATGGCCAGGGACAATGATCCGGATACGGGCGGCACGGAGTTCTACATTCCGATCGGGCACGCCCCCCGCCGGCTTGACCGCAATCTCACCGTATTCGGCCGGGTCCTCGACGGCATGCAGCATCTCCAGAAGCTCAATCGCGGAGATCCGAAGGTCGACAGCGGCGTGATCCAGGATGCGGCCCGTCGTGATGCCATCGTCAAGGTGCAGATGGCGGCCGACATGGCTGAGGCTGAACGTCCCCGTGCCCAGGTCATGGACCCGACGTCCAAGGCCTTTTCGGAGTTCAAGGAACAACGCCGGAATCCTGCTCCGGAGTTCTACAAGAAGGCGCCTCCCAACCTCGACATCTGTGCGTTTAATGCACCCTTGCGCATGGGCAAGGACATCGACACGCAATAGCCTGCCGGCACTCGACCCCCAATGCAAAAGGCCACCCGCAGCGGGGTGGCCTTTGACTTGAGTCTTCAGGCCCGTGGGCCTTACTTCGGCGGCAGCTCCCTGTGCTTGCGCTTCTTCGCCTTGCGCTGCTGGCGAACCGGATCCGGGATCGGTGCCATGGAGGTCTTCCACTCCCGATCCGGTTCAGCCACAGGAGCTTCAACCGCCACAGGTGCCATCACGGGGACCATCACGGGGACCATCACCTGCCTGTCGTTTGCTGATGGACACGGCGTACCCGCGGCGACCATCGCTTCCTTGACGCTGTCATCGATACACACCAGGGCCACTGCCGCGCGCTGGTAGCCGAGCGTGGCCAGCTGACGCGAGTTCTTCAGTCGCTGACAGTTCGAGTCGGTCCAGGTCGTTCCAATCGAAAGACCAAAGGCGAAACCCTGGCCGCCAATCGAACTGGAGCCCATGCACGTGTCTTCACCGACCGACAAGGGCGCCGCGTATGCCGTATTCACCGGTGCGCGCGGCGAACGATTGTCGACGTAAACGCTCTGTTCGGCGTTGTTGGAATTTGAGTTGTCGTTCGTATTGGTGTTCGTGTTCGTGTTCTTGTTCTTGTTGTGGCTGTTGCCCGAGTTCTTGATCTCGCTATTGCCGGAGTTCTTGATTTCACTGTTACCGGAGTTCTTGATTTCACTGTTACCGGAGTTCTTGATCTCGCTATTGCCGGAGTGCTCGATCGACTGTTTCTGATCCTGCTTCTGGTCCTGGTCCTGCTTCTGGAGCTGCTTTTGGCGCTGCTTCTGGGACTGCTCCGCGTAGCCGCCTTCGGCCTCGACATCGATTTTGTTCGAGTTATCGACTTTGTTTTCGACCTTGTTCTCGACCCTGTTGTCGATATTGGTTTCAACCCGGTTGTCTATGTCGCTGTCGACGCTGCCGCCTGTGGCGTCGCCGCCGTAGCCATTGCCGCCATTGCCGCCGTAGCCGTTGCCGCCGTTGCCGTTGTTGCCGTTCTAACAGCCGCTGCCGCTTGGGCCGCTGTTTCCGTTTCCACAGCCATTGTTGCCGTTGCCGTTGCCGCCGTACTGCGTGTTTCCGCCGTTGTTGTTGCCGTTATTGCCTGATGCGAACGAGGCCGTCGTCAGCGCTGTCGAGCACAGCAGCGTTGCGACAATGGCCAGTGTCTTGAGACTCATGGTGTATCCCCTTTTCACCCAGTCCAGAGTCGATGAGGGCTGCACACCCGGGGCCAGCCAGCAGTCCCGATTCGGCACATTGGCAACAATGCAAGTGCCCTGCTTTCCTAATGAAACCTGAATAACACCTGCGGGAATGCAACTCCCCGTTTCGCACCGCTGTGTTCCAAATCTGGACAAATGGCTTAATTGCTCGTGAATGTTCCAGGGATGTTGCGCCGTTCGAATCGTGAGGCGCAGCCACTCATCCCGCAAGCGCCATCTGCAGCAAATCAGCTTGGTCAGTATTCGCGTGCCGCCCATCGGCCGAAAGCGCCAAAATCGCCAAATGAGATGATTCATTTCGCTCCTGCGAACTGTTTGCGACACGAAAGGCCAATAGAGTGATCGATCGATATATTCGCATTGCCGGGCTGGCACTTGTGATGCTTGCTGCGGCTTACACGCCGGGCGCGGCCCTGGCCCAGCAGGTCGGGCAAACGACGGCGATCAAGAACGCCGCTTTCCAGCAACCGCCTGCGCAGGCGCAGGCTGAACTGAAGCTGCAGGACGCCATCATCTGGAAGTCAACGCTTTCAACGCCCGGCAATGGGGCGCTGGAGGTACGCTTCCTGGACGAAAGCCGCCTGTCCATGGGCGCGAACTCCAACATGGTCATCGACGAGTTCACGTACGCGGGTCCCGGCGGCACCGGCCAGCAGACGCTGCGCCTGACCAAAGGCCTGTTTCGCTTCGTTTCCGGACAGACGCCCAAGGACAAGGTGCGGGTGGAAACGCCCGTCGTCTCCATCGGCATCCGCGGCACCATCTTTCGCACAGAAGTCAATGAAGACGGCTCCGGCGCAGTCTCCGTCGACTACGGTCCGAATGGCGAAGTGTTCGAGGTCATCCTGACGTCCAAGTCGGGCAAGACGATCGTCCTTCGCTCGGGACAGAAAGTGAAATTCGATGGTGATGGCGTCTTTGATGGCCTCACGGACGGCACGATTGAAGGATGCGGCCCATGAACAGCAAGAAACCCACAGAAAGCGCCATGAAGAAAACCATCAATCGTTCAGCTTTGCTTGGCCGCGCCTCTACAATGACGGTCGCCGCTGCAGCCGCAGCGACGGCTTCCATGTTCGGTGCTGCGGATGCGCAGGCCGCTGACCCGTGCTTCAATCCAGGTCCGGTCAACGCTGTCAACCTGATGACTCCAGAGCAGTGCGTGATCATTGATGATCCCGTCAGCAATAGCATCGTCGTCAACGCAAACGTCGAAGAGAGTGCTTCAACGCCTGCGTTTGAGGTGTCAGACATTGTGGGCGGCCGCCTCACGAACAATGCAACGATTTCGAATGCAGGCAGCATCACGGGTGGCGTCGCCCTGAGTATTTATGGCGGCGAGATTGCAGAGGGCATCACAAATGCGGGTCTCTTGTTTTCCTACGGGAGCACAGCGCTAAGTCTTTCCTACGGCAGTGTCGTTGGTGGCATTGTCAATTCCGGCACGATCTCGGGCGATGTCGGCCTGCGCGGAACGGATGGCATCCTCATTGACGGGAACATCGTCAACGCCGAGGAGGGCCTGATTGAAGGCGACAGTATCGCCATCTGGCTTTATGGTGATGCTTCACTTGATGGCAACATCTCGAACCAAGGTACGATCGAGGGCAGTTACGGCGCCATTCAGATCGACACTTCCAGCTTTTCGTCGTCCATTGTGAATGCCGACAGCGGCGTCATCCGTGCGCTCGGTGACGGCGCGGAAGGTGACGTGTTCGCCATTCACATCACTTCCGATACCGCCTATACGAACCTCACGAATGCGGGCCTCATAGAGGGCGTGGATGGAGGTTTCCTGTTCTCCGGAAACCACTTCTACGGCGACATCAACAATAGCGGTACGATCTCGTCGAATGGCTCAATCGGGGCTGTCCGTATTGGCGCCTCAGAGACAACTTATGGATATCCTTTTTCGACGGAAGTCACTGGCAGCCTTGTGAATACCGGCCTCATAGATGGAGGCGAAGGGTGGGGTGTCGTAGTTGACTCCGGCAGCATTGGGCCGTCGGGATCCCTGTCCTCACTTAACGACGTTTCGTTCAGTCTGGATTCATCGGACTTTTTCGAAGACGCGTTCACTCTGGTCAACCGAAGGACCATCCTGGGTGGTGTTCGTGTCGGCGGAATTGAAGCCGTCGTCAGTCTGCGGAACACGGGAAGCGGCGTCATATCCTCCATCGAAAGCGGATATGGCACCGGGGTGCAATTGACCGCGTACGAAATGGCCGCCAGCATACAAAACGATGGCCTGATTGAAGGTTCAGCCATCGGCATGCAGGTCGGTTGCGACCCTATTTTTTCCTGCAAAAATCCCAATTACATCAACAACAACAGCATCGTCCAGCAGTCGACCATTTTTCCGGGATCCGCCTCAACGCTCATTGCGTCCATCAACAACAGGGGCGTGATCGAGGGTGGCACCACCGGATTGCAGCTCGGATCTACGTTTAGCGTCGCCCTCATAACCAACGCGGGAACGATCGCGGCAACCGGTGAGACGCTGGATGACCTTAACGCACTTGATGGAGGCGAAACGACGGGGCTGCTCATAGCTCCTGATACGCTTGTTTGCTCTTATGGCAGTTACTCATGCGACTATGTCGAAACCATCATGCTCGCAAAGATCGAGAACTCTGGTTTGATCGAAGGCGGTAACGGTGTCGAGATTAGCCTGAGTGCGGTTGCTGGATTGGCTGACGACACAGTCCTGCTGAACACGGGTAGTATCCTTGGTCTCACTGGCACAGGCCTCAAGATCGATGTGTCTTACTGGTACGGTGACATCGTCAACTCCGGACTCATTGATGGTGCGTCAACGGGCGCCTCTTTCTACGGCGAAACATTCTATGGCGACATCATCAACAACGGTGACATCACGGGCGGCCAGCTGACGACCGGCATGCATGTGGCCTACAGCTCATATGTGGGCGACATCGTGAACAACGATCTGCTGAGCGCGCCAGGAAATGCCTTGCACGTCGAAGTCGACGCGTTCTACGGAGACATTGTCAACAACGCCACGATCCTGGCGAGCTACTATGGCGGGACGGCTGCGCTTCTAAAGAATCTCTACGGATCGGGTTCCTATGAGGGTTCCTTCTCGAATACGGGGCTGATCGAAGGTGGGGGACAAGGCACTGGCGTAAAGCTTCAGGACGCCAGCTTCGCCTACGGTCTCATCAATGGAGGCGGGATCATCAATGATGGCGGAACGATCACGGCGCAGACCGCCATCGATACCCAATACGCCTATGGCATAACGGAAATCTTGAATGCCGGCGGCGGCTACATCGAAGGCGATCTGCGCCTCAGCCGTCTTTACGGCGATGCATTCATCGGTGAAGACGGCGGCATTCGCGGCGACATCGTCGGTGATGGTGCCGTAAGCGGCTACGATGACAATGTCAGCGTGCGGGATGGGGATCACTATTTCATCGGCAATGCCAGCGCGCTTCAAGCTTTCACGGTGCAGTCCGGCGGCACTGCGTTCATGGGCACCGAGGGTGAATGGTCTGACATGCAGGCCTCCAGCCTGAGCGGACCCGATTATTTCTACGGTTCCAACATTGACACGCTCGAGATCCAGGGTGGCGGTCGCCTGTACATGAGCGACACGGCCTCGTTTGAGGTCGAGACCTTCACGCAAAGTGCCTATGGCGAACTGACCTACTTCCTGACGTCGAATGAAAGCGTTCACGGACGGATCAATGCCGACAGCCTCAGCGGTTCTGCGAGCATCGCGGGAACGATCTCCGTTGATCTGGACGTTGAGAGCTTTACGGGTACTACGGACACGACCTTCACCTACGAAGATGTGATTTCCGCAAGCTCAATCACCGGCAGCTTCACGAACTCGTCCGTGATCGGTTCGCCGTTCTTTGAACTGGACGTCGTGGACGATCAGGGTGGAGAAGGAAATCCGGATACTGTTGACCTGCTGCTAACGCGCACATCGTTTGCGTCGTTCAGCTGCTCCACATCCACCGAGAACAACGAAGCCCTCGGACAGATGCTGGAAGCGGCATTCCAGGCGGGTGACCTGACGTCCGACCAGCTGGCGCTTTACCAGGCCATATTGAATTCGGCGGATGGCTGCGATGTCTCCAGCACGTATGACGATCTCTCGGGAACGCCTTTCGACTTCATCGCGTTCCAGCTTGATGGCCCCTTCAAGAAGATGGTGGGCGCGCGCATAGACAGTGGCCGCTCGACCGGCTGCGTCGTTGCCGGAAGTGCCGACTGCTTCAACCGCTACGCCGCCGACACGACAGGCAGCAGCACGGTGATGAATGATGGCACGCCGGGTGGCGATCCGTTTGCCTGGCTGCGCTCTGGCGTTCGCGAGGAAGGCGCGAGTGCCGTCTGGGGGCGTGGCGTAGGCGTCTGGGGTGAGACCGATGGTGATACGCTGTCTGGCGCACCTGGCAGTCGCTACAACCAGAAGGGCGGCATCATCGGCGCTGACCATGTCTTCACAGAGACATTCATCGCCGGCGTTGCAGCCCAGTTCACGGACACGGACATAAAGTTCCCAGGCCAGGTGGACCGCGTTGCCGTCAACAGCTACGAGGCTGGTGCCTACGCGTCTTATGGCGACACCCAAGGATACATCAACGCCAATGCCAGCTACATCTGGCACAGCTTTGATACATACCGTCAGGTGTTCGGCAGCGATACAAAGGGCCAGTTTGATGGCGGCACGTTGTCGGCCTGCCTGGAACTTGGTCGCGTCTATGAGGCGGATGGCTGGCGCCTTCAGCCGGTTGCTGCGCTGTCCTTCGCGTCGCTTAGCACGGACGGCTACACGGAGAACGGAACATCGCTCAGCCGGCTGGTGGTCAAGGACTCTGGGTTTGACTCACTCAAGTCGCTGCTGGGAGGGCGCATTGCCTATCCGGTCGAGATGGAGAGCGGACGCCGCTGGGTTCCCGAAGTCCGCGTGAGCTGGAGCCATGAGTTCATGGACAACAGTGCGGAGTTCGATGCGCGCCTGATCTCGTTCGCGGAGGATCCGGCCTCGTACTTCACGACCAAGGGTGCCGAGTATGACAGGGACTCTGTCAACCTGGGTACGGGCATGAATGCGCCCATCAACGACAAGATCATCGTGTATGTCGACTACGATGCGTCGCTGAGCTCCGACCAGACGTCGCAGACAGCATCAGCGGGCCTGCGCGTCCTCTGGTAGGCGCGGCCAGGCTGGACTGAATTCGGGCGGTGGGTGCCATGGCTTCCACCGCCATTTTCATGCCCTAACGGATCGTGATGGCTCGAGGGAGCTCAGGCGGCCTCCCGGCCTTCCGGCACGATATAGATCACCTTGCCGGTTTCATCCCTGATCGGGGTCAGCGAGATGTCGATCGTACGCACCGGTTCACCGGGCGCCGTCAGGGTCTCGGCATAGCGGACTGTCTCGCCGCGCGCGGCACGGGCCACGGCGCCTTTCAGCCGCTGGCGCGCGGCGTCGTCAGGTGCCTGGTCGCTGCCGGCCCATGGCAGGTCCCACAGCGCCAGGCCCGCCAAAGGCGCAGTGCCTTCCGTCATCAGGCGCCCTGCCCGGTTGATCTCCAGCACGGTGCCGTCTGGCGAAAGAAGGCCAACGGCCTCGAAGGCGTGCTCGAAGATGGCGCGGAATCGGCGCTCGCTCTCCTGGAGTCGCTGCTCCCGCTCGCGCCGCTGCGTGATGTCGCGCATGTGGGCCGTGTAGGTCAGCGCGCCGGCCACCGAGACCTTGGTGATGGCAATCTCGAGGGGAAACTCTTCTCCGGTCTTGCGGCGGCCCCAGACGTGTCCGCGCTCGTTCATCTGCCTGGAGGCTTGCTTGCCGCTGCCGAAGCGGCCCACGTCTTCGCTGTGGTGCTGCCGGTAGCGCTCCGGCAGGAGGGTCGACAGCGGACGGCCCACTACTTCCTCTGCGCGATACCCGAACATGGCCTCGGCCTTCAGATTGAAGAAGGTGATCGCCTGCGTGGCGTCCGCCGACACGATCCCGTCTTCCGCGATCTGCAGGATCCGCGAGGCGCGCAGATGCGCTTCCTTGAAGGCGGCTTGCTCCGCACGGCGTGCGGTGTTGTCTCGGAAAGTTATGATGTAGCGACGTTCGCCATCGAGCCTTGCTTCCACCACCCGCACATCGACGGGCATCTGGCGGCCGGACTTCGTTGCGGCGATGAGGTCGAGGAAACGTGATTGCGTGTCACTGCTCTCGCTGGCCCAGCGCTCGAGCCACTTGATCGCGTCCGCGCGCCGGTCAGGTTGCTGAGGTACCAGCGTAGAAACGCTGCGACCTGCCACCTCATCGAGCGCATAGCCGAGGAGACGCTCCGAGGCGGGATTGATGTAGATGATCGTGCCGTCCGGCCGGGTCACGATGATGGCTTCGGGAACGCTGTCGACGAGGCCCCGATAGAACGAGGCTGAAAGGTCGCTCCGGTCACGTGCCAAGCTAGTCATGTCCCTGCCCTTTCCTCAAATGGGCGAAGCGCCCCGTGCAGCTTTGGCACCGGGCGCTCCGTATCACTCATGCACGCTTACTCCGCAGCGGCGGTAACGCTCGGGGCTCCACCTTCCATCTGGTGGAGAATGCGCATGTCCTCGGAGATCTTGATGCCGGCTTCCTCGTATTTCTTGCGTACACGCGGCGTGATCAGGCCGACGCGGGCAATGGCGGGCAGCATCAGGTCGTCCATGGAGTGGATCTGTCCTGGTGGCAGCTCGGTCATGATCCCCATGTCTGCCGCTTCCTGGAGGCCCTTGAAGAAGTCGTCGGGATCGATCTCGGAATTCTTCAGCACTTCCATGAAGCCCGGGTCCGCGCGGCTGGCGAGCGTCTGGCCGCCGCCGACCTGCGTGCCCTGCACGATCAGGTAGATCGCGTTGAAGGCGAAGTCGGCGAGTTCCTCGCGCGAGGCCTCGTCGAGGCCCTTGATCACGGGACCCAGGAAGATGTGGCCGAACGACACGTGACGCGACTCGTCGCGCATGACGTTGAAGGTCAGGGCCTTCAGAAGCGGGCAGGACGTGGCCTGGTACATGTTGTTGAAGGCACCCAGAGCGAGGCCTTCCACGATCATGTTCATGCCAATCATGACCTTTTCATAGCGGTCAGACTTCAGCGTGGCGTCGATCAGCATCTTCAGCCAGGGCGTCATCGGATAGACCATCGCGATCTTCTCGCAGTACTTCGCGTAGACCTCAACGTGGCGCGCTTCGTCCATGGTCTGCGTCGCCGCGTACAGCTTTGCTGTCGTATCCGGCACGGAGTGCGTGACACAGGCGGCCGTCATGAGGGCGCCCTGCTCACCATGCAGGAACTGTGACAGCAGCTGGGCCGTCGAGTGTGCGGTGAAGGTTTCGCGCTGCGACTTCGACAGCTTGCTGAAAAATGGCATCTTGTGGAACACCGACGAGCGGTCGGCGATCAGCGGGTTCGACGGGTCGACCTTCGTGTCCCATGGCAGCAGCTGGTCAGAGTCCCACTGGTTCTGCTTCGCGCGCTTGTAGAGATCCTCGACCTTGCCCTTGCCGAACAGGTAGTCGAACGACCACGCGATATCCATCGGATTGCGATAGAGATCGTCGGGCGTCATCGTGACTTCCCACTTGCCCTTCTTGACCACCTTGCCCTGTGCTGGTGCAGACATCGTGTGCTCCTGTCGCCCCTGTCGCGGGGCTTCCTCTGGCGTTGCTTCGGGAGGGATGATGACGCCAGCGTCACGATTCCGTTTTGACCTGAGTCAAACCGCATCAACTTTCTTTAACGCGCGACTGAGAATGAGTTTCGTCAGTACTGCCGGGCCGGCGTGCGCACGACGAGGCCTTCCGTTTCCGGTGACACCTTGATCTGGCAGGCCAGGCGGCTGTTGCCCTTCACGTCGAAGGCGAAATCGAGCATGTCCCGCTCGAGTTCCCGCATGGGCGGGAGTTTCTCCATCCAGCCCTCTTCGACATAGACATGGCAGGTTGCGCAAGCGCAGGCGCCGCCGCAATCGCCGTCAATGCCGGGAATGGTGTAGCGCACGGCGCCTTCCATCACCGACAGGCCGTCCGGCACGTCAACGACGTGCTCGGTTCCCTCGTTCTCGATGTATTTGATCCGTGTCACCCGCCGTTGATAGTCGACGGCAGGCCCCGGGCTCATTGACCTGTGTCAATCGGCTCCCATGATCATGCGCCGCTCCTTGGCGTCATAGGCATCCTGCGCGCTTTTCTCCGGTGCCAGCAGGCTGACAAGAATGCCAGCGGCGAAGCCCAGCGGTATGGTGACCAGCGCCGGGTTCTTCAGCGGAAACCACGGCGCTTCCGCGCCGAGGAGATCCACCATGATCGTGGGCGATGCCGCGATCAGCAACAGGCTGGAGGCGGTTCCCACGATGATCGAGGTAACGGCCCCGCCTGTGGTGAAGTTCCGCCAGAAGATGGACAGGACCAAGGCAGGGAAGTTGCCTGACGCCGCCACCGCGAAGGCGAGGCCCACCATGAAAGCGACATTCTGTCCCTTGAACAGGAGACCGAGCAGGATCGCCACGATGCCGAGGGCAATCGTGGCCATGCGTGCGACGCGCAGTTGCTCCTCCCGGGGTGCGTTGCCCTTGCGGTGCACCGAGACCCAGAGGTCATGGCTCAGTGCTGCGGCGCCCGACAGCGTCAGGCCGGCCACGACCGCGAGGATCGTCGCGAAGGCGACGGCGGCAATGAAGCCCAGCAGGCTCGTTCCGCCAAGGGCTTCGGCGAGAAGCGGAGCGGCCATGTTGCCACCCTTGTCGACGGCCATGATGGCTTCCTGGCCGACGATCACCATGGCACCGAATCCCAGGATGAAGGTCATGAGGTAGAAAGACCCGATCA
>JBILMZ010000013.1:0-33541 GCA_044375275.1 Micropepsaceae bacterium
ATGCTTTTCCTCTGGATCCTCACGGGGGTGCACCAGATCCAGCCTGCAGAGCAGGGTGTAGTCCTTCGATTCGGGCAGTATGTCGACAAGCTCGGATCAGGCCTTCATGTCCGCCTGCCATATCCGATTGAAGTGGTCTTGCGACCGAATGTGGAAGCTGAAAACCAGCTCCATGTCGGGTTCATCAAGGAGGCTGATGCCTCGGATGCCCCCTCGATCGACATCTCCGCCGAGAGCATCATGTTGACCGGCGACGAGAACGTCGTCGACCTTGATTTTGATGTTTTCTGGAAGATTGCCGACGCCGAAAAATACCTGTTCGAGGTGAAGGATCCCCAGAACACAATCAAGGCCATTGCAGAAAGTGCGATGCGCGAAGTTGTCGGCAACAACAAGATCGAGACCGTGCAGACCGAGGGCCGTGTCGTCGTGCAGCAGGAAGTCCAGAAGCTCATGCAGAAGATCCTGGATTCCTACAATGCCGGCGTGACCATCACGCGCGTCATCCTTCTGAAGGTCGATCCGCCGACGCAGGTCATCGATGCTTTCCGCGACGTGCAGGCTGCACGTGCTGACCAGGAGAAGCGCCGCAACGAAGCCCAGAAGTACCAGAACACCATCGTGCCGCAGGCGCGCGGTGAAGCTGCCAAGATCGTGCAGGATGCGGAAGCCTACAAGCAGAAGCTCATCACGGAAGCGCAGGGTGAGGCGCAGCGGTTCCTGTCCATCTTCGAGCAATACAAGAATGCCAAGCAGGTAACCCGCGAGCGCATGTATCTCGAAACCATGCAGCGCGTACTTGGTTCGACGAACAAGATCGTCATCGAAAACAAGAGCGGCATCATACAGTATCTGCCCATGCCCATGCCGGAACTCCGGCGGACGCAGAGCCCTGAAGTTGCAACGCCGGGAGCGAACTGACCATGCGCAATTCAATTGGCGTTATCGTTTTCGGCCTGATCGGCTTCGTCTTCCTGGCCTTCAATTCGCTATTCATCGTTCACCAGACCGATCAGGCGCTGGTCACGCAGTTTGGTGAACTTGTCCGTGTCGTGCGCGAGCCCGGCCTGGCATTCAAGGCACCGTTCATCCAGAACGTCACCTACATGGACAAGCGGATCCTGGAGCTTGATGCAGATCCGGAAGAAGTCATTGCGTCGGACAGGCGGCGAATTGTCGTCGATGCGTTTGCCAGGTATCGCATCTCCGACGCCTTGCGCTTTTACCAGTCGCTTCGGACGGATGCGCTTGCGCGGCAACGTCTTTCGTCGATGTTGAGTTCAAGCTTGCGTGGCGAACTCGGCAAGCGGCCCTTTGCAACATTGCTGTCGGCTGAACGCCAGGTGCTGATGACGGCCATTCGCGACCAGATGCGTTCCCAGGCCAAGGCGCTGGGTATCGAGATCGTTGACGTCAGGATCCGCCGGGCCGACCTGCCCAAGGAGAACCTGGACAGCGTCTTCGGTCGCATGCAGACAGAGCGACAGCGCGAGGCTGCAGGGTATCGCGCCTCGGGTGATGAAGAAGCGCAGCGCATTCGTTCATCTGCCGACAAGGAAGTGACCATTCTCAAGGCCACGGCAACCCGGCAGTCCGATATCCTTCGTGGTGAAGGCGAGGCCGAGCGCAATCGCGTGCTTGGCGACGCCTATGGTCGCGATCCGGAGTTCTTCGAGTTCTATCGCTCGCTCCTTGCTTACGAGCAATCAATGGGACCGAACAACACGACGCTCGTGATTTCGCCAGACAGCCCGTTCTTCAAGTATTTCCAGAAGGGGCAGAAGGGCGGTCGCTAGCCCCGCCGGTAAACCTGATCTTTACCTGAAACAGCGCTGATCAACCGAGAGGCGCTGTTTTTGATTCAGGGATTGCCGTGGGCATAAAGACCGACATTCTGGCTGCTGTCGTTACATCATGGCTGATGCTGTCATCGGTCGCGCGGGCTGAGCCATTACCTGAGAACCTCGCGTCGCTTGTCCAGGTCGCGTCACCTGCGGTGGTGAGCATTTCGGTTGTGCGCGAGCGCTCCTCGGATGGTCAGGATGGCCGATTTCTAGGTTCCGGCTTTGTGGTCGATGCGACCGGATTTGTCGTCACCAACAACCACGTCATTGAAAAGGCCCGCGAAATCTACGTCTCCTTCGTGGATGGAAGGCGGCGTGCAGCAACGCTGGTTGGTGTGGACCGCAAGAGCGATCTGGCTTTGCTCCGGGTGCCCCCCGGTTCGACATCGCAGGCCCTTCCTCTCGGGGACTCGGACAATACGAGGCCTGGCGACTGGGTGCTTGCCATCGGAAATCCCTTCGGGCTCGGCGGCAGTGTTTCTGCCGGTATCGTGAGTGCAAGGAACCGGCAGCTCGACAGTGATACCTATGATGATTTCATCCAGACAGATGTCGCGATCAACAGGGGCAGTTCCGGCGGGCCTCTTCTCAATCTCAAGGGTGAAGTCGTTGGGGTGAACTCGGCTCTCATCTCGCCCAATGGCGGGTCAGCCGGTGTCAGTTTTGCCATACCCGCCAATACACTTCGATTTGTTGTCTCGAGACTGAAAGCCAAGGGAAGCGTTCAGCGGGGATGGATTGGAGCCAATGTGCTTGACCTTACACCAGACCTTGCTGAGGCCTTTGACCGTCCTTCAGCGTCAGGTGCCCTGGTTGGCGATGTGGTTGCATCCGGGCCTGCCGCCAAAGCGGGGCTCGTGCCCGGCGATATCATCACGCAGGTTGGCACCAGGCCTGTCAGCGACTCCCGGCAGGTGCAGAGGCTGATTGCCGAGGCGGATGCCGGCAGCGCATTGACCCTGTCCCTGCTTCGCAAGCGAGCATCGATCAAGGCGCAACTCGTTGTCGCGCATCGCCCGCCAGATGCGGGCCGGGAAGCTTTGCCTTTGGCTGCGGTCGTCAGCGAGAAGCGGGGGACCCTTGGGCTTCACATGGATGAGTTGACGCCGGCCATGCGCAGCAAGCTTGCACTGGGGACTTCCGTTCCGGCCTTGCTGGTGCGGGCGGTTGACGGGGCTTCCCCCGGTGCTGAAGCCGATATCCGGCCCGGCGACCTGGTGCTGGAAATCGACCAGAAGCCGGCCCCGACCCTGAAGGGACTTAAGACCTCGGTAACCACAGCGCGGTCACAGGGCAAAAGATTCATTCTCGTCACGTTGCTGAGGGGCGGGGAAACCGTGTTCAAGGCCTTAAGAATGTCTGAACAGAAGTTCAATACGGCGCTCACGGTGCCGCGCAAGTAGGAACCCCTTAAGCCGTTTGCACGAGAATGCCAGGATCATGGGTGGATTGTTCGGTCTCAATTCTGCAAGCGGTTCGTCGGGCTTCGATTTCTCGGTGCTCAGCGACTATTATCTTGCGAAGTCGCAGGCGCGATCTGCCAGCTCTGCGCCTGTCCGGAAAACCGAGCCTGTCTCGGTCAAGTATGCGCCGTGGCTGCAGACCAATCCCCTTACCAGCAACACGGCCCGGCTCAAGGATGCGCTGAATACTTCGTCCTTTGTCGATTTGCGGGACAGCGACATCAACAAGGCGGGTGTCGACGCCGATCACAAGAAGCTCTTTGCGGTGTACAAGGGGCTTACGCGACTTCAGGCGCTGGCGGAACGTTCGGCCGCCGAGAGTGCCGTGTCAGGTGAGCGCGTGTCCCTGAACAAACGCTTTCAGGCCGGCCTGACGGAGATTCGATCTTTTCTCACTGACAAGGGATTCGAAGACCTAACCCTGTCCTTTGGGGAGAAGACCTCCAAGGTTGATACCGCGTATCGCAAGGCCAGGACACCGTCCGTCTATAATGCGCCATCGATCGTCACCGGTCAGTCGACCGATGCCATCTCCGGACTTCTGGGAACGGAGTCCTTCAATGTCAAAATTGCAAAGAATTCAGGAAACCAGACGATTGCGATGAACCTCTCGGAAATCTCCGGGACCGTCTCCATTGACAGCCTGATTTCCTACATGAACGGAAAGCTGGAAGCGGCAGGCGTCTACACGCGCTTCTCGAAGACGACCGTGAATGGTGCGAAGGATACTGATCCAAAGCGGATCGGGCTCGCCATCCAGACGGTTGCAACCGAAAGGGTGGGCTTTGAAGCTGCCACGACAAAAGCGGCGGTGTATATCGGCGCCACTGCGGGCGGCGCGGCCAACAAGACGGGGCAAGTGACGAAGCTTACGGATGATGCGACCAGCTCGGTGTCCAACTTCACCAAGAAGGTTACCGCCACCGGCGGTGTTTCAGAGGTCAAGGGAACGGCGACGGACGCTGACGGAAATGTCTTTGTTGTCGGCAGCGCGACGGAAGCCGTGGGTGCCGGTATCGTGCAGGGTTCACAGGACGTCTTCCTCCGGAAGTATGATTCCGCCGGGCAGTTGGTCTGGAGCCGGTTGCTTGGTGCCTCGCAGTCTGCCTCGGGTTATGCCGTTGCCGTGGACGCGAATGGCAATGTGGCAATTGCCGGCAAGGCGTCCGAGAAGCTCTCTTCCACTGCCGTCGGCGGTGGCGAGGACAGTTTTGTCGCCAAGTATGACGCAGCAGGCCGGGAAGTCTTCCTCAGGCAAATCTCGCCTGTGTCCGACGATACGGCCAATGCGCTGGCGTTTGCGAGTGATGGGTCGCTACTTGTTGCCGGGCAGACACGATCTGCGATGAGTTCTTCGGTCATGCATAATGGTGCGACCGATGCCTATCTCATGAAGCTTTCCACGACCGGTTCGTTGAACTGGGTCAGGCATTTCGGTGGAACGGGAGATGATCGCGCAACTTCGGTCGGGATTACATCCGATGGAAGTGCCGTGGTGGCGACCGTCGAAAACGGAGAAGCCGTGGTACGGAAGGTCGGCATCGCCGATGGCACTTCGCATCCGGCCTGGTCAGTGAATCTTGGAAGTCTCGGGCAGGGCAGCCTGGGTGCCGTTGCGGTCGATGGATCTGCGATCTATGTGGCCGGATCAACGACCAATACATCACTCAATGCGGGCGGACAGGCCTCCATCGTTTCTGCGCATGCCGGTGGATCAGACGGGTTTGTCACGCGGATCGATGATGCGGGCAGTGCTGGCACGGCGGCGTTCACGACCTATGTCGGAACAGCGGGGCAGGATAGTGGCCTCGGTCTGGTGGCCAGCAACGGGTCTGTTTACATTGCCGGTTCGACGAGCGGAAACCTCAGCGGCACCAGTTCATCTGCCACCCCTGACGCCTATGTCAGGAAGCTCGACTCGAGCGGCAACACGGTCTGGACGCAGCAGTTCGAGAATGCATCTGGCGCCAGTGTCGCCACTTCGCTGTCGGTTGATCCCCAGGGCGCTTCCGTACTCGACGTTCTCGGACTTCCGCGTGGCAAGGTGGCATTTGATGAAGCGCGAACGATCACGGCCGGGTCCAGTGTCCGGGCGGGCGATCACTTTTTCATTCGCGTCAATGAAGGTTCCAAGTTCAAGGTGACGATCGATTCTGGCGAAACGATGAGGTCGCTGGCCCGCAAGATCAACAACGTCCTCTTGCTGAAGGGCTCGGCCGAAGTCAGTCGTACCGGCGGCGACGGCGTGAGGATCTCGGCGAGTGAACAGAGTGTGGTGGAGCTCCTGCCGGGGAGCAAAGGCTATGATGCGCTCGCGGGCCTGGGTCTTGAGCCGATAAAGCTCGATGCCACGCGCAAGACGGCATCTACGGCGGCCTCTGTTCGAACGTTTGCGCTCGGTCTCAAGGCTGATCTCGCCATTGACGAGAAACTCAAGGCGAACACGCTGTCCTATCAGCTGGGCTCAGCGATTGAGGTCATCAAGACGGCTTACATGACCATTACGGGGACGACGATGTCCGCCGGCAGCGGGCTCGACCAGCGAGCGCTTGCGTCCTACAAATCTGCGCTTGGGGCCCTGGGGCGATAGGCTTGGCTAGACTGCCTGGTTGAGGGTCATGGCTGCACCCCGGGAAGAGCTGCCTGTCTTCGCAATCGCGCCTGTCTTCGCGTACACGGAAGGTGTCTCACGGGCGATGACGACGTCCGCGACCGCCTTGATGAGGCCTTCGGTCACGTGACGAAAGCGGGATAGAAGTCTGCCCTGCTCGCGCGTTGCAGTCATGAGTTTCTGGGTTGCACTGTTCAGTCGCTGTTTCAGGGGTGCCGAAATGAACTTGGCGCCACCCGAATTTCTGAACTCCGAGACAGCGCGGGTGTATTGCAGCATCGCCATCGAGCGATCAGCGTCTGTTCTGGCGAGGTGTGCTGCTCTCTTGTTCCGAAGCGTCGCGATGTCATCGTCAATGATGGCTGTCAGACGTGCGGAGAGGGCGATGAGTTCTTCTGCCTTGGTCATGTGTTCGCTCATTGACCCTTGCCTTCCTGCAACTTCAGCAACTCGGCCTTGATGTAGGGCGCGAGGCCGATGCCGCCCTGCTGGGCGAATTGCTTTCCGATGTCCTGCACCATCATCGAACGGAAGATTGATTCTCCCATTCCTCCACCCATGGCACCGTCCGTCGGGACAGTCTGCCAGACGGTCTCGAACATCTGGGAAAGGAATACACTTTCGAATTCACGTGCGGCTTCGTCCATCTTGCGTTCCGTGGCTGCGGGCAAGACCGGCCGTGTAGCCTGCATCTGGGCGACGTCGAGGGTCAGTGAGCTCATGTTACATCGCCTCGATTTCGGCCTGGAGCGCGCCGGCAGCCTTGATGGCCTGCAGGATCGCGATCATGTCACGCGGGCTCACGCCGAGCGCGTTCAGTCCGTTGACGAGTTGCTGGAGGCTGACCCCCGTCTTCATCACGGCGAGCTTGCGGTCGGACGGTTCCTCGATCGTGATTTCCGTCGATGGGACTACGGTCGTCTCGCCGCGGCTGAAGGGTTCCGGCTGGGAAACCTCGGGCAATTCCGTGACACGGATGGTCAGGTTCCCCTGCGCGATGGCGACCGAGGAAATGCGAACGTCTGCGCCCATCACGATGATGCCGGATGCTTCGTCGATCACGACCTTTGCCGGCAGGTCCGGTTCGACGCGGAGCTGCTCGATGTCGGTCAGCAGGCTTACCATGTCGGTGCGGGAGGAGGCCGGGACCGTCAGGCGTATCGTTGCATGATCATCCGTGACGGCGACCGGAGATCCGATGAATGTGTTGATTGCATCCGTGACCCTCTTGGCCGTCGTGAAGTCCGGGTTGCGGAGCGACAGGCGGAGGGACTGCACGGCGGACAGGTCGAAGGGAATCTCGCGCTCGACGATTGCACCGGCTGCGATGCGTCCTGACGTCGGTACGCCCTTGGTTACTGATGAAGCCTGCCCCTGGGCGGAGAAGCCGTTGATCGTGATCTGGCCCTGGGTGACGGCGTAAACGTTTCCATCTGCGCCGAGGAGCGGCGTCACCAGAAGGGTACCGCCCTGGAGGTTCTTGGCATCGCCCAGCGCGCTCACTGTCACGTCGATGCGGCTGCCCTGGGTCGCGAAAGAGGGGAGGTTTGCGGTAACAATCACGGCTGCAACGTTGCCGCTTGAAATGTTCGTGCCGCGGGTATTCACGCCGAAGCGCTCCAGCATGGCCTGGAGGCTCTGCTGGGTACCCGGTGCGTTGCGCAGGCTGTCGCCGGTGCCGTTCAGGCCGACCACCAGGCCGTAGCCGACGAGCTGGTTCTCGCGAACGCCTTCAATGTCGGTGATGTCCTTGATGCGCGAGTACGCGTAAACCCCAGGCGCTGCTGCAGCCATGAGGGCAAAACCAAGGAGAGTTCCAAGCAAGCGGTGCATGACGTTAACTTCTCGTTCTCATTCTGAGCGCAAGTGCTGTCACGTATCAAAGCGAGGGTCATGCCACTGCGTTTACCGCACGGATCCGCCGCTTCCTGTCGGCATCACGCTGAAAATGGCGGCAAGTAACTCCATGGCGGCAGTTATTGCCCGGCGCTTTCAGCCGATCTTAACCGCGTTGGTTCATCTTTCGGGCGTACTTGAATGCAATGGTCTCTCGGGAAGGGTGTGTCCGGCGTGATGAAGGTCGATGGAAGCAGGCCAGTTGACGTTACACGAACGCTTCGCGGTCGTGGCGCAACGACGTCTGCCGGCGGGTTTGCGCCCATCTATTCCGAGGAAGCCAAAGCGTCTGCGCAGGCCTCCGGAACAGCTTCCGTTTCGGGCGTTGATGCGCTGCTTGCGCTCCAGGGTGTTCCCGGTCCGAACAGCGAGCGAGCCAAGGCGGCCCGGCGTGGTAGCGATATTCTTGACCTTCTGGACGAGATCCGGGTGGGCATGCTTGAGGGGGCGGTGAGCCAAAGCACGCTGAACCATCTCGTGAAGCTTGTGGAAGTCAACAGGGAAGAGTTCACGGATCCCGGTCTCTCCAGCATTCTGGACGAGATTGACCTGCGTGCTCGCGTAGAACTTGCCAAGCTGAGTGTTGCAGCCGCGTCATAGCGGTGGACAGGACCTGTCCGGGGCCACAAAACATTCATTTTCCGGGCAAAATCGGTTGTTGCTGAGTGGCAGGCTGAACCATATATTCCGCCGCGTTTTGCTGCTTCCGGCTATATGGAGAAATGGGGTCATGGGCGTTGTACTGTCTCCTGACTACCGGCCGTCTGATGACGAGCCTTTCATGAATGAACGCCAGCGAGAGTATTTTCGCCGGCGACTGATCAGCTGGAAGGAAGAGATCCTTCGAGAGTCCAAGGAAACGCTCCAGAACCTTGCTCAGGAGACGCTTTCCCATGCGGACCTGGCGGATCGAGCGTCGACCGAGGCCGAGCGTGCCAATGAGTTGCGGACAAGGGATCGGCAGCGCAAGTTGATCTCGAAGATTGATGCCGCGCTGCGCCGTATCGACGAAGGGACGTACGGCTTTTGCGAGGAGACGGGGGATCCCATCACTCTCAGGCGGTTGGAAGCCAGGCCGATTGCAACCTTGAGCCTTGAAGCCCAGGAGCGCCACGAGCGCCGTGAGCGCGTCTATCGCGACGACTAGACTTTTCGGCGGCTTGGCACAGTGTTTGTGCCAAAGTGTGTCCATGAAGCTACGATGTCGTGGCGCATGGATGAGGAAGCGCGCAATTCGGGATACTCACCTGCAATCCATTTTCTCGCGCAGGCTCACGAGGCGGAAAACCGCTTTTGCTTCTTCACAATGTCAATTCAGTCGTGGATCGGGTCCGCGGCAAAATGGAACATAATGTGAACATTTTGATCTTTCAAGAGGCAAGTTCCAGCCTGCGGTGAAATGACATCATGCGGGGTCAGGCCCGTGCGCGCAAAAAGAAAGGCCGGGAGCGCTCCCGGCCTTTGCCATTCCTTCTACCGGTGGTGGCGGTATCAGAACGGAAACAGGATATCCACGATCTGCTGGCCGTAGCGCGGCTGCTGCACGTCGGTCAGCTGGCCGCGACCGCCGTATGAAATGCGGGCTTCGGCGATCTGCGTGTGCTTGATCTCATTCATGAAGCTGATGTCTTCCGGTCTCACGATGCCTGTCATGGACAGTTCGCGCAGTTCGAAGTTGACGCGCACTTCCTGACGTCCTTCGATCACCAGGTTTCCATTTGGAAGGACCTGGGTGACGACGGCCGCTACAGTCAGTTCCACCTTTTCCTTGCGGTTCACGGAACCCTGGCCGGACGTCGATGAATCCGACCCAAGACCGATGGCCGCTTCCGGGCTGTAGCCGTTCGGCAGCAGCTTCTGACCCAGGGTGGATTCAAAGCCCAAGAGGTTGTCGATGTTCGCGGACTCGTCGGACTTGCGGTTGCGGGAGGTCTGGTTTGAAACCTCTGCCTTGTCCGATATGTCGATCATCACGGTCACGATGTCACCGATCTTCGACGCGCGCTGATCCTTGAAGAACGAGCGCGATCCCGATGCCCAGAGGGAGTTTGCCTGACGGATTGTCGACTCGGGACGCGGCATGGGCATCGTGATGACACGATCTCCCGTGCGGTCGCGTGGATCGATGATGGGGGTGAGTGATGGCGGCTGGCCTACGGCATTCAGCTTGTCGACTGTGGAGCAGGCCGACACCGACATGCAGGCAACCAGGGTGACCAGGAGAGACTTGCGGTTCATGGCGATTTCCTTCCTAGCGTGTCGCGAGGGTCTGTGAAGCAGGGGAGATCACGGCCGTGCCGGCGCCCGTCACGCGGGCTTCGACCAGCCTGCGGGAGGTGGTGTTCATGATGGAGATGACGTCGCCCTTGCCGGCATTGGCCATGGCCTGCCCCTGCGCCGAGAGTTGAATTCCCGGGATGTCGATCGACATCGTGACGAGGTCGCCCTTCTTCACGACGATCGGCTTGGCAAAGTCGAAAGCAAAGAGCGGCGTGCTGGCGCGCATGTTGCGGCGTGCCACCTGGCCCACAAGCGTGTCTGCCGAAGTGATCATCGATGCTGACATGCGGGCGGCCGGGACTTCAGTAGTTGTCATGCTGGATGACGAGACGGTCTCGCCGGCGACGATGTCGTGTGCCAGTGCCGGCACATCCACCACTGGTAGTGCTGAGCCTGTGACGGTTGCCTGCTCCTGATTGCCGAGCTGGTTGCGGGTTGTCAGGGTGGCGCGGAATGTCTGGTTGCCAGGATTGAACGAGAGTTCTGCGATCTTCCAGGCGGCGTGTGCCTCACCTTGCCACTGCGTTCCGTCTACCTGTTCGGCAAACGTGACCTTGTAGCGGCCGGGTGCGGGGACACGCGCGGCGATTGCGCTTGCGATGCGATCTTTCAGGGTGTCTGCGCCTGCAGCGCCGGCGACCCAAGCCTGGGCCACGATTGCCAGCGACGCAGCCAGTGACATGACATTCTTCATGACCAGCTTTCCTGTCTATTACGAGCGTGAGAGGCGTGAGGTCATCTGCAGCATCTCGTCTGATGCGGAAATGACTTTCGAGTTCATTTCATATGCGCGCTGCGCGGTAATCAGGGACGTGATCTCCTGCACGGCATTCACGTTGGCGAGTTCGAGGTAGCCCTGACGGATCGCGCCGAAGCCCGTTGAACCCGGCGTTCCAACCTGTGCGGATCCGGATGCGGCCGTTTCCAGGAAGAGGTTCGATCCCTGTGCGTCCAAGCCGGCTTCGTTTGCGAAGTTCGCGAGATCAAGCTGACCGACATTGGTGTCAGCTGTCTGACCCGCAAGGCGCGCGAAAACCTGACCCTGTGCGTTGACGGTGACCTGCAGCGCGCCGTCCGGAACGTTTACGCCGGGTTCGACCGTGTAACCGTCGGTGGTGACGATCTGGCCGCTGGCGTTCAGGCTGAACGATCCTGCACGGGTGTAGGCCGTTTCCCCTGTCGGCATGCGTACGCGGAAGAATCCGCGGCCTTCAACGGCGAGGTCGTACGTGTTTTCGGTTGCCTGCACGTTGCCCTGCGACATGATGCGGTAAACCGATCCGGTACGAACACCGGAGCCAACCTGGATGCCGGTCGGGATCAGCGTGTTCTGGTCTGAAGAGCTCACGCCCATGCGCTCCAGCGTCTGGTAGAGCATGTCCTGGAATTCCGCGCGCTGCCGCTTGAAGCCGGTCGTGTTCATGTTGGCGATGTTGTTTGAAATCACATCGACATTCAGTTGCTGTGCAAGCATGCCTGATGAGGCAATGGAAAGGGATCTCATCTGCGTTTACTCCGTTATGCCTTCACATCGCCAAGCCGCTGGACAGCCTTGCGAATGATGTCATCTGTTGCATTCAGTATTTCTGTCGAGTGCTGGTAAGCTCTCATGATCTCGATCATCTTCGTCATCTCGACGACAGGCTGCACGTTCGAGCGTTCGATCGCGCCCTGAACGACCCGTGCATCTGGTGCGGGGGCGGGCTGCTCATCGGCCCTGTACAGGTTGTAGCCTTCCTTGCGCAGGGATGCCGGCGGCAGCGTAACCACGCGCAGCTTGCCTGCCTGTCCCTGAATGGTTGAGACCGAGCCGTCCTGTGCAATCTTGATCGATGTTTCGCCTTCCGGAATGGTGATTTCACCGCCATCCGAGAGGACCGTGTGGCCATCGCTTGTCACCAGCTTTCCACTGGCGTCCAGCTTGAAGTGTCCATCGCGCGTGAATCGTTCGCCTTCGGACGTACGCACAACGAAAAAGCCTTCGCCGTCGATGGAGACGTCGAGGGGAGATCCGGTTTGCGTCAAGGGGCCGGCAGACATGTCACGCACGACGCCCCAGTCGCGCACGAACGAAATCTTGTTGAGCGGCGTGCTCGCGCCTTCTACCGGAACGAGGAGTTCCTCAAAAGCCGGCGCTTCCCGCTTGAACCCCGACGTCGAGACGTTCGCGATATTGTTCGAGACTATTTCCATGTTCCGACGCAAAGTTATTTGCGCCGTCAAACCGACGAGCAACGAATTGTCCATTGCGGCCACCACTCCGCTGACACCTGCATGATCGCAGGTATCGTTGGACCCCTCTGCATCAGGCGTGCCAGAGGCGTTATCCAAGGAAATGCCTGATTTTGCTTGGTAACATGTTGTTAACGCGGTGCGAATTGCCCGGCAAGTTATGCCGACCGCGAACCGAAATTTAACCAGAAGGGGGGCATCTTAAGGTCCAAGAAACGTAATTAATCTGCATACGGAGCGGTGGTCTTTCATGGCTGGCGACAAGAAGGCCGACAAGGCAAAGGCTGATGCCGACAAGACGGAAGCTGGCGAGGGCGAAGAAGCCGCGAAGCCAAAAGGGCGGTTTGCAGCCCTTCTTTCGCGCAAGATGCTCATGATCCTGGCACCGGTCCTGCTGCTCGTGGTCGGCGGCGGGGTCTACTTCTTCCTGTTTACGGGTGGCGAAGAAGTTGCCGGCGAGCATGGCGCGGCCTCTGCGGACGGGCATGCGCCCGCCGGAGGAGACGGGCATGGCGACACTCATGCTGCCGGTGAGGGTGGCGAGGCAGCGGCGCATCATCCTGTGTTTTTCGAGGTTGAGGACATTACAGTGAATCTTTTGTCGGATGGCGGAAAGCCAGTGTTTCTCAAGCTGGCCGTGTCGCTGGAAGTGGAAGGCGCATCACACGAAGAAGTCGCGGCTTCGCTGGAGCCCATCATGCCGCGCGTGGTGGACCAGTTTCAGACGTATCTGAGGGAATTGCGCCTCGAGGATCTGAGTGGCTCGGCGGCGCTGTTCCGGCTCAAGGAAGAGCTTCTGAGACGCGTCAACCTGGCGGCAGACCCGATCCAGGTAAAAGGCGTCCTGTTTCGCGAAATGATTGTTCAGTAACGGTGACGGCCATGGGCGGTGACGCCAACGAAATCAAGATGGAAGACGTTGCGGATACCCCAGCGCAGGACGCAGCGGCTCCCGCTCCGGCGGCTGGGGAACCCCAAGCTGCGGCTGGTGCGGATGATGCCGCCGCTGCCGAATGGGCTTCCATGCTTGACGAGAACAAGGACCAGTCGGCTGGCGCAACCGAGCGGGTCCTGAACCAGGATGAAATCGACTCGCTGCTGGGCTTTGACACGAGCGGAGATGGTTCGAAGGATCGGACGGGCATTCAGGCCATCGTCAATTCGGCTCTTGTTTCCTACGAGCGTCTGCCACTGCTCGAGATTGTCTTTGACCGTCTCGTGCGCCTGCTCACGACCAGCCTTCGCAATTTTACGTCGGACAATGTCGAGGTGAGTCTTGATAACATCTCGTCTATCCGGTTTGGCGACTACCTGAACTCCATCCCCCTGCCGGCCATTCTAACCGTTTTTCGGGCCGAGCAACTGGACAATTACGGTCTCCTGACGGTCGATTCCAGCCTGATCTATTCGATCGTTGACGTCCTTCTCGGCGGGCGACGGGGTACGGCAGCGATGCGTGTCGAAGGCCGTCCGTACACGACGATCGAGCGCACGCTGGTGCAACGCATGCTGGAAGTGGTGTTGCAGGATCTCGGCGTTGCCTTTGAGCCTGTGTCCCAGGTCAAGTTCAGCCTGGATCGCCTTGAGATCAATCCACGTTTCGCGGCGATTGCGCGCCCGGCAAATGCTGCCGTGCTCGTGAAGCTGCGTGTGGACATGGAAGATCGGGGCGGCCGGATCGAGGTGCTGCTTCCCTATGCAACGCTTGAACCCATCCGCGAGCTGCTTCTGCAGATGTTCATGGGCGAAAAATTCGGGCGTGACTCCATCTGGGAAAGCCATCTTGCGACGGAACTCTGGAGCACGAATGTCGAGCTTGAGGCCGTTCTGGACGAGATGCCCATGACGCTGAACGAAGTGATGAATTTTGAGGTTGGGCAGACGCTATTGCTGAATGTCGGGCCTGATGCGCGCATCGAGTTGCGATGCGGGGGCGTAGGTTTGCTGGGCGGTCGGATGGGGCGCATTGGCCACCAGGTTGCCGTCAAGGTCGAGAACCAGATCCGAGCGCGAAAAGGTTCAGGAGATGTCAGGTCATGAGTGAATCCCTGCTGATAGATGTGACAGTTATCGCGCTGCTTGGCGCGACGATCTATTTTGCGTTCAGGCTCGACAGGCGCCTGCAGAGTGTCAGGAACGTCCAGAATGAACTGGCAGGGGTCATTCGGGAGCTGAATTCCGCAGCTGCGCGGGCCGAAGCAGGTATTCAGGGGCTCAAGATGGCTGCGCAGTCGTCGGGACAGCAGCTCGAAGAACAGATTCACAGCGCTCGCATCGTGGGCGACGAACTGGCCATACTTCTCAAGTCGTCGGAGCGCGTTGGCAGGGTTGCCGAGACCGTGCGCCCCCAACCGGTTCCGCCGCCAGTGGCGCGTCCGCAGCCCGTCGTTCGCCAGACCTCTGCGCTTGACGCGCTGCGGTCGCTCAGCCAGGTGAAATAGGGGACGGACATGTCAACACGCGTGCGATTGTTGCCGACCCTCATAGGTGCTGCCGGCGTGCTTCTGTTCTTGCGCATCGGTGCGATGGCGGCGAGCCCTGGCGGTGAACAACCCCCGGAGCCAGCCCCCGCCGCAGAGACATCCGAGACGCAGGGAGCCAAGACCCCGGCATCACCTCCGAAGGAAGGTGAAGAAGCAGCTGCGGCGAAGTCCGGTGCTGCAGCAGAAGCCAGCGCACAAGCGGCTGCGCCTGCAAGCGAACCTACGCTGATGGCAGAAGCGGCCGAGCCGCAGACGAAGGGCGAGGCCGATGTTCTCCAGCGCCTTGGCGAGAGACGCGAGGCGCTTGATGCGCGCGAGAAGGAACTGGTGTTGCGCGAGCAGATGCTTGCCGCAGCGGAAAAGCAGATCGGATCCCGGCTCGGGGAACTGAAGCAACTCGAGCAGAAGCTTGAAGTGCTGATGGGCAAGCGAAACGAGCAGGAAGAAATCCAGCTGGTTGCGCTGGTCAAGTCCTACGAGTCGATGAAACCGGACGATGCAGCCCGCATCTTCAATCGGCTGGAGCGGGGAATTCTTTTGGACGTTGCGTCCCGGATGAAGCCGGCCAAGATCGGCGCTGTCATGGCAGCAATGGAGCCTGCTCGTGCACAGGACCTCACTGTCCTGCTCGCGAAAAGGCTCAAGCTGAGCCAGGTTGCACCGCCAGCCCCACCTGCAGCGGCTCCCGTCGCAGAAGCGCCGACGGAGGCCATGCCAGCCGGCTCAGTGGATGCGACGCCGCCGGAGCCTGCTCCTGAGGTTTCTGCCCAACCGAACGGCTGATGCTTAACGAGGGCTTAACTGCCAGTCGTCTAGGATCGAATGCTTGAGATCCTGCGAAACCTTATGCGTCTTCTGACCCTGATCTTCATGTGCGTCGCTTCACTCGCGCTCGCCCCTTTGGGCAGGGCGGAGGATGACGCGCGCCCGAAGACACAGGTCTCTGCATCCGTGCAGAACGGCTTCGCACGGATCACGTTCGATTGGCCCGAGGAAGTCAAGGGAAGGGCTCAGGTCAGTGAGGGCGTTCTTGTCATCAGCTTTGACAAGCCTTTCGATGCCGACACGTCCGCCCTGTCGCGGATGCTTGAGCCCTATGTAGCCCTCGTGCGTCGCGATGCGGACGGACGTGCCTTGCGGATAGCCCTGAAGGGTCCGGTCAGGCTCAAGACCACGAACCACGGCATTCGCTATGCATTCGATCTCATTCCTCCATTCTTCAAGGGTGATCCTCCGGCTGCACCTGCGCCTGCCGGCACCAAGGTCCACAGCGAACTTCTCGTCAAGGTCACCGAACGAGAGAAGACGACGCGCCTGCAATTCGATTTTCCGGGCCGTGTGGATCATTCAGTGAAGGCCGTTGGCAGCAAGCTGCTCGTCACGTTTTCAAAGCCGGCAAAAGTGGACTTGCGCAGGTTCTCGCAGAACCCGCCTACCTGGGTTCGTTCAGCGCGGTCGTTTCGGGAAGACAACAAGCTTGTCATCGAGTTCGAGATTGATCGTGAAGCGGAATTCCTTGACATAAGCCAAAATGATGAGATCGCAGTTCTGCTCAAGGAACCGAAGACTGATGGTGACGCCGTTGTGGAAACCGCTGGTGCTGGAGGACCGTCGAAGGTGCTGGTTTCCAGTGAACAGACCAACGTACCGCCGCCGCCACGAATCGTTGCGGACGAAATCGAACTGGAGCGGCCCAAGCGTAAAGGCGTAGCTACGGCAGAAGCTTTTGAAGGCAAGGATGCAGCTCCGGGTGCCACCAAGGGGCCGCGAGCCCTCAGCGACGCATCCATGATGCATGAAGCCGCACAGAAGATCGCGGGCGCTGAAATGCCCGAGAGCGCTTCCAGCAATCTTCAGCCCGATCCGCTTCCGCCAGCCTTGCGCCTTGGTCAAAGTGATTTGACGGCAGCTCTTGCGCCGCTTCCATCTGCTTCACCGGTTGCGCCAGGAAAGGCAAGGGCCGAGATTTTCGGGTCGATGGTTCGGCTTGAGTTGCCGTATGCCAAACTTCCAGCGGCGGCCGTGTTTCGTCGTGGACTGGCGATCTGGGTCGTCACGGAAACGTCCAGCCCCATGGATCTCGCGGCCCTGTCGGAATTGCCCAATGCGCCAGCGCGGCTGCTTTCGGCTGTCACCGAAGTTGCTCCCGGAATCACGGCTTTCCGGCTGGCCGCACCTGTCTCGATGTCTGTGACCGCTTCTGCGGCGGGCAATAGCTGGGTACTCGCGATCGGCAACACCGTGCCAGAGTTGCCGGAGAGATTGCAGCTGATCCGGCAAACAACGGGATCGTCAACGACGATGCGTGCGACCATGCCTGGGGCTACTCAGGTCGTCTGGCTGAAGGATCCGGATGCACTGGATCGCATTGCTGTTGTGATGGGCTTTGCGCCTGCTCGGGGCTTGCTGGATGGTCGCCGTTTCGTGGAATTTGTGGCACTGCCTTCCAGGCAGGGGCTTGCCGTTCAGGCCGTTGCAGATGACCTCGTCGTGTCCATTGAGGGTAACGATGCCGTCATTTCCAGACCCAGCGGTCTCAACGTATCCACATCGCAGTTCGTCGAAGCGCTAGGGCAGAGTGCGCCGATCGCCAGCAATGCATCGAGCCTTGCTGCAGTTGATTTTCCCGCCTGGGGGCACACCACTGGGGCGAGCCGGACTGAGACAATCTCGAAAATGATCCTTGAGTCGTCCAAGTCCGAAGGTGGCATGAGTGGCCCTCGCATGGCGCTTGCCCGTTTCTACGTCGCCCACGGCTTTGGAGCGGAAGCGCTCGGCGTGCTGCGCTCCATCACGCACGATGATCGCACGGCAGAAACGAATGTTCCTTTCCGGGTTGTGCGTGCCCTTGCGAACATACAGATGGCACGAAACAAGGAGGCCATTGCTGACCTGAGCATCGAAGCGCTTGGTGATGACGCGCATGCAGCGCTATGGCGTGGCATTGCTGCTGCCGGCGCAAGGGACTGGCGGCTGGCGCGCAACAACCTCATCGTTTCACTCAAGGTGATATCGAAGTATCCGGAAGAGTGGCAGGCACGTGCACGTGCTTCGCTTGGCCTTTCCGCGCTCGAGCTCGGCGACTCCGCAGCTACGAAGCTGGCACTCGAAGACATGCCCGAAAAGAATGTCTCGGATGCAACCAAGGCCAATATGGCGCTGGTCAAGGCGCTTAGCGACATTGCCTTGCAGAAGCGAGATCAGGCCATCACCCAGCTTGATGCTCTGGCAAAGTCACCTGTACGTCCTGTCGCAGCGCGCGCCGCGCTTGAAGCGACACTGCTCAAGATCGCTGCCGGTACGCTGGACACAAAGCAGGCAATCGATAGCCTGGAGCGTCTGCGTTTCCAATGGCGTGGGGACGAAGTGGAGTTGCGTACCCTGTCTGAACTCGGAAAGCTCTATGTCGAGCAGAACAAGTTGCGGGAGGGCCTGTACGCGATGCGGCTCGCGGCACGTCACTTCTCAGACTCTGATGAAGCCAGGCAGATTGCAGCGCAGATGAGTTCGATTTTCGAGTCGCTGTTTCTGGGAGAGAGAGCAGAGAAGCTTAGCCCCGTGCAGGCGCTCAGCCTTTTCTATGACTACAAGGAACTGACTCCAGTCGGTTCGCAGGGCGACGAGATGATCCGCAAGCTCGTCGAGCGGCTGGTGGCCGTGGACCTGCTTCCGCAAGCGGCAGAGTTGCTGCAACACCAGGTCGACAACCGTCTTGACGGGATCGCCAAGGCTGCCGTGGCTGCGAGGCTGGCTGTGATCTACATCATAGACAAGCAGCCTTCAAAGGCGCTCGATACGCTTCGCGCGACGCGACAGGCGCGGCTTCCGGACGAACTGATCCAGCAACGTGAGCTGATCGAGGCGCGTGCGCTCGCTGATACCAAGGCTTACGACCAGGCTCTCGACCTCATTGCATCGAATCTCAGCGAGGAAGCCGATCACCTGCGTGCCGACATTTACTGGGATGGACAGCGGTGGCCGGATGCAGCAGCCAAGGCGGAAGCTTTACTTGGTGCGAAATATGCGGGCGAGGGGGCGCTTACCGATGTTCATCGCATGTCTCTCATGCGTGCCTGCGTCGCCTATTCGCTTGCCGGGGATGCTGCGTCCCTTGAAAGGTTGCGGACAAGGTATTCGCCGAAGATGATGAACACGCCTGACGCCAAGGCGTTCGTGATGCTGACAAACGCGCCTGATGTTTCCAGTGAGGATTACCGGACGTTTGTCAAACGGCTCGCTTCCGTTGACACGCTCGACGCGTTTCTTGCGGATTTCAAGTCCAAGACTGCTTCGGCGCCCGCAACCGCAACCAACTAGGCGGGCTGGAAGTCGAGGCCGACATCCAGGCACTTCGCCGAGTGCGTGATCGCCCCGGACGAGATCAGGTTCACGCCGGTGGCCGCCACTGCTGCGATTGTCTGCGCGTTGATGTTGCCTGAGGCTTCCAGCAGCGCCCGCCCCCTGTTCAACTTCACTGCCTCGCGAAGCATGTCAGGCGACATGTTGTCCAGCAGGATCGAATTTGCGCCCGCGTTCAATGCTTCTTCCATCTGGGCCAGGCTGTCGACTTCAATCTCGACGTGGATCATGTGTCCGGCATGCGCGCGCGCGGACTGGATTGCCCGTGTGACGCCACCGGCGGCCACGATATGGTTGTCCTTGATGAGGATGCCGTCATCGAGTGCAAAGCGGTGATTGAAACCGCCGCCACAACGCACGGCGTATTTCTCGAATGCCCGCAGGCCAGGCGTTGTCTTGCGGGTGCAGACCACACGTGCACCGGTTCCGGATACAAGGCGAACGAGGTTCGATGTCGCTGTTGCGACGCCTGAAAGCCGCCCGAGATAGTTGAGTGCGACGCGTTCGCCCGTGAGGATGGGGCGTGCGGATCCGCTGATGATGGCAATCGTTTCGCCTGGTTCTACACCTGCGCCATCGGGAACCTGCACCTGAACATTCACAGCAGGGTCGAGGGTGTTGAACGCCGCCCGCAGAAACTGAGTGCCCGCCAGTCGTCCGCTTTCACGCGCGACCAGCAGTGCACGTGCCTGCGCGGTTGTCGGAATTGTGGCGGCGGTGGTCAGGTCTCCAGCGCGTCCCATGTCTTCTTCCAGGGCGCGCTCGACTGCCGCGACGACCAGAAAGCCGGGAAGGGGTTCAACTTGAATGGCAGGCGTTTTCATGAGCGTTCCGCCACTTTGGCTTTCGTCCGGGTGTCAGCGTGTGCGCGCTCGTCCATACGCTTTCGTACATCATCGAGCCTGATGAAGGTGCGGTGCGCCCAACCTGGCTGCGTCGCTGGAAAATCGGTGCGGAAGTGACCGCCCCTGCTTTCTTGACGAGCCAGGGCGGCGCCTGCGATGAGCAGGCAGGCGGCGGCCATGTTGCGCATGTCGGGATCATGCGCGCCCGCCTTCTCCAACCGCTGGATGAAATCGATCGCCTTCAGGAGGTCGGTTTCGTTTCTCTCAAGGCCGACGTTCAGGCTCATGATGCGGCGTAGCGGCGCGAGGGCCGGCGTCTGGGTCGGATGCGAGAACGCCGATGGCTCTGCCAGGCTTGCGCCTGCGCCGGTCGTTTGTACCCTGCCGGTGATGTCGGTGGCCGCGCGGGCACCAAAGACAATGGCTTCGAGCAAGGAGTTGGAAGCGAGGCGATTTGCTCCGTGTGCGCCGGTTGATGCGCACTCGCCAACGGCCCACAGGCCAGGAAGAGAGGTGCGGGCGTTCTCATCGACGCTGATCCCACCCATGTGATAGTGCGCGGCGGGCGCAACAGGGATTGGGGACACGCGCGGGTCGATGCCGGCCGACTGGCAATAGGCAAAGACCGTCGGAAAGGCGTCCGGAAAGCGGGCGCCGAGCGTTCCGGATGCATCGAGGAACACCTTTCGGCCTGTCCGGATCTGCCTGAATATTCCCCTCGCGACGATGTCTCGCGGTGCGAGCTCCGCATCGGGATGAATGCCGGGCATGAAGCGCTCGCCCCGGTCATTCATCAGGATTGCGCCTTCCCCGCGCAGGGCTTCGGTCGCGAGTGGTGCCGGGTCGCGGCCCACGGAAATTGCCGTTGGATGGAACTGCACGAATTCGGGATCAGCGACGACGGCGCCCTTGCGGGCAGCCATTCCCAGTCCCTGACCGCGCGCTTCAGGCGGGTTGGTCGTTACTTCGAAGAGACCGCCAAGGCCGCCGAGAGCGAACACCGTCGCGTCGCTGCGGATCAAGACAGGGGAGGCCTTGTCGTTCACCGGATGCGCGTAAACGCCGACGACGCGGCCGCCTTCCATGGCGAGTTCAAAGGCCAGGAGGCCCTCGATCACGCGGATGCGCGGCGTTTCTTTCACCCGACGCACGAGCGCTGCCATGATTTCCGCGCCTGCGCGGTCGCCTGTTACGCGCACGATGCGGTTGCGCGAATGTGCTGCTTCGCGTCCCTGCACGAACTGGCCAAGTGCGTCGCGATCAAAGGGAACGCCGAGGTTTGCGAGATCAACGATCCTGTCCGTTGCTTCCGTTGCAATCAGGCGGGCGATTTTTGGATCGACAATGCCTGCGCCTGCAAGTTCGGTGTCCCGCGCGTGCAGTTCAGCCGAGTCGTCACCGCCAAGTGCGGCGGCGATGCCGCCCTGGGCCCATGTGCTGGATGCCCCAGAGCCGAGAGGGACGGGCGAGAGAACCGTCACGGGACAGTCAAATTTCAGGGCCGTGAACAGGCCTGCAAGGCCTGCGCCCACGATCAGCACACCGCCTGAATGAATGACGTTGTCAGGGGCGCCTGTGCGCGCGGCGGCCATCAGTGGACAGCCTTTGCGGGTTTGCCGACTGCGAGCATGCGCTCAACAGCCAGGCGAGCGCGGGACGCCACGGCCGGGTCAACCTTGACTTCCGTTGTGAGCGTCTGGAGTGACTTCAGGATCTTGTCGAGCGTGATGCGCTTCATGTGCGGGCACAGATTGCACGGGCGCAGGAACTCGATATCCGGATTCTCTGCCGAGATGTTGTCTGCCATCGAGCACTCGGTCAGCAGCACGACCTTGGGTGGGCGCTTTTTCACCACATAGTCAATCATCGCAGAGGTGGAACCTGCGAAGTCGCATTCCGCGACGACCGATGCTGGGCACTCGGGATGAGCCAGGACGACAGCGCCGGGGTTGTCGGCGCGGAAGCGGCGGATGTCTTCTGCAGAGAAGCGTTCGTGTACTTCACACTGGCCTGCCCAGGAGATAACCTTGATCTTGGTCTGGTTGGCGACATTCTGCGCGAGATACTTGTCCGGGATCATGATGACCGTGTCGACGCCGCGTTCGGCGGCGATGGATTCCACGACGGCGACGGCGTTGGAAGAGGTGCAGCAGATGTCACTCTCTGCCTTCACTTCGGCTGACGTGTTCACGTAGGTCACGATGGGGTAGTTCGGATATTTCTGCCTGAGGAGCCGTACATCCGCTCCCGTGATGGAAGCCGCGAGGGAGCACCCGGCGGCCATGTCCGGCATGAGCACCATCTTGTCCGGGGACAGGATCTTTGATGTCTCGGCCATGAAGTGCACACCGGCCTGCACGATGATCCGCGCGTCGGTCTTTGCAGCTTCACGCGCGAGCTGCAGCGAGTCGCCCACGAAGTCGGCGACACAATGGAAGATCTCCGGCGTCTGGTAGTTGTGCGCGAGAATGACGGCGCCACGTTCCTTCTTCAGTCGGTTGATCTCGAGGATCAGCGGCGCGAAGGAGGGCCATTCGATTTCGGGGATGACTTTCGCGACCTTCGCGTAGAGCGCGCGTGTCGCTGCTGCTACTTCCGGGGTGTAGGCCAGGCTGGCGGTTTCGGGGTTTGCCAAGTTCGCCTCCCATTATGCTCAATCTGAGCATATATATGGTATCAAAAAATGGCGGTTCAAGGCCGCCTGACTTTGTAATGCTACGTGTGAGCATAAGTAATGTCAAGCTGGCGTTGGTACTGCGCTGCCGAGGCGCAGGCGTCACAGACTTTTGCTTCGGGAATTGCCATGAATGGGCGGCAATTTCGGGTCCTCGCCGTCCATGATGTCTTTCTTCCGATCGCTGTTGAGCTTTCTTCTCGTTTCGGCCCTGCTTCTGACGGCATTGCCACTCATAGGGTTCTGGCTCAGCGACCTGCACTGGTCGTTCGACCTGGCCGCCCAGTTCATGCTTCCGGCCATCATCGCCGGGTGCGCACTCGCCATCATTGCAGGCCTGCTGCAGCGCGCGGGTACGGGTGCGGGCGCACTGGCCGTTGCCATCATGATCTCCCTGAATGCGGGGACATGGACTTCACCGCACAAGGATGTGTCCGAAAGCCTGCCTCGCTTCAAGGTGCTGAACTTCAATGTCTGGTACCGCAACAACGACCTGGCGAGCGTGGCTGAAACCATCCGGCGCGCGAATGCCGATCTCGTGGTGCTGCTCGAAGTGACGCCGCGCATACGGGATGCGTTGAAGCCTGTCACTGACACCTATCCCTACAAGCTCGGGTGCGGTGATGGCGATCCCTGCAACATCATGGTGTTGTCGCGGGCACGTCTGAAGGCCAACGCGCTGGTGCGCACGTCCGACAGTTTCCGATCGCCCTTGCTGTCATTCAGCGCAAGCCTGGGCGGCTGCCCCATGACGATCTACGCAACGCATCTGACACGGCCCTATCCCTTCACACCTCCCGAGGCGCAGATCAGGCAGGCGATGGAAGTCGCCAATGAGGTGGCTGCGTTTCCAGCAGCCAAGATGCTGATTGGAGATTTCAACGCGGCGCCCTGGGGGCATGTGATGCAGAGCATTGCTGCGCGCGCGGACCTGAGGCTGCTGGCGGGAGCCGGGGGCACGTGGCCCGTATCCCTGCCGAAGCAGATGCGCATTCCCATCGATCACATGCTCGCGGGAAGAGGCCTTGTTTTCACGAAGCGCGAGGTGCTTCCAGCGGCGGGATCAGATCACGCCCCCGTTCTCGCGACCGTGGCGGTGGCCGAGCCTGACAGGTGTCAAGCGAACTGAAATCTCCTGCGGGCCTGCCTGTGTCTCAAGGGCGTGCCGTTCGAAGCATGGGAACGCGTACGCCGGGAGTCGGTCGTTCTCGCAGGACTTCGCGCCGGAAGCGGAACTGTTCAGCTGGTCGCCCGCCTGCCTTGGCAGTCCGCTTTCCGGTACGCTCCACGAGTCCGCCATTCTCGACCAGTCTCCGGAAATTCTGCTTGTGCAGACGGATGCCCGAGATCGCCTCGACCGTTCGCTGCAGGTCCAGAAGCGTGAAGTTGGTGTCCATGAGTTCGAACACGATGGGGCGATATTTGAGCTTGCCGCGCATGCGTCCCATGCCGGTCGCCAGGATGCGCCGGTGATCGAATTGCATCGGTCGTCCGAAGCGGGCCTGCATGGTTGCGGCAGGCGCAGAAGGTGGCAAGGCGCGGCCGTCGCGACGTGCTTCGAGAACAAGTCCTGCCTCGTACATCAGTTCATAACGCTCGAGGACCTTCTCTTCATCCCAGTGACCGCCTTCGAGGCCAAAGCAGAGGCGGGCGCGTTCCCAGCGGGTTTCGGACTCGGCCTGCTCGGCCCAGGCTTCGAGATAGGGCCGGATCAACTGCTCGATGATGGGCGGCTTCTCGCTGCGCCAGTCTTCCCAGGGAAAGAAGTCATAGATGTCATGCCAGCGACCGGACCGGTCAGCGTCGCCCGTCAGTCGTGTCAGCGCCAGATAGCCGACCGAGACCACACGTGCATCTTCGCCGGGGACGAGGTCGTGGCGGCCGCGATCGCCGAAGGTATAAAGCTGTTCCACATAACCGAGCGATACATGGGTCTGCTCCTGCACGAGGCTGCGCAGGCCGATCTCCAGCGTGCGGTGGCGCTGCGGTTCGAACGGGCCGAATGGCAGTCCCTGCGCGGCTTCAGCTTTCTGGTCTGCGCCTGGCGGAACGACAAGTACACATGGCGTATCCTTCATGACCGTGATCACGCAGGCATTCAGGCCGATCACGACCGTGTTCATGCCATCCCTTGATCCGGCAGCAGCCATTGACCGGTTCACTCCGGCAGAGGCAATGAGAAAAGTGCGCCCTCGAAAACCACCTTGCCGGGGCCAATGGCGTCCATGGCGTCCACCATCCGGCCATCCCGATCGAGAAGCGCGTCGGCGAAGGCGATGATCCGCGCATTGGGCTGGGCGTGCGGGGCACGTCGACGGAGCTCTCGTGCGATCTCGAGTTCGCGTCCGGGCGTGCTCAGCATGCAGGCGATGGCGAAGGCCGAGGCTGTCGAGCGACTTATTCCGGCCCAGCAGTGCACGAGCATTGGCTGGCTGCGGTTCCAGTCCCGTGCGAAGGCAAGCAGGTCCCTCACATGCATTTCGTCTGGCGGCGTTCGCTCGGTTGAGTGGGATACGATGTCATGCATGCCGAGCTTGAGGTGCCGGTGCCCGGAGATGTTTTCGGGGGTTGGCATCTCGTCGTGCGGATCGAGCAGGGTGATGAGGTGGGACGGGCGGATCTGCTCGCTCACTGTCGGGACCTTGCTCTTCGGGCACACGTAAATGGCGGGCATGTCGTTTCCTAGCTGTCGGATGGAGACGGCAGAAGTTCGTTGAAGCGGGCGACATAGGCGGCCTGGGCGTCGCGTGCTGCCAGCGGCACAAGCTTGACCTGGCGCAGGCCGCGGGGTGACCCGAAGAATTCAAGTGCTTCCTCTACCGAGAAGCCGGCGAGTTGCGTTGCTTCAAAGTAGGCGGATGCCTTGTCGGCGCGCTTGATGAGAACGTTCAGGTCATCCGGCAGCTGCGCGGGCAGGCCGAAGCGTACATGAATGGCCGCGAGCAGTTTGTTCTCCAGGGCCTTGTAGTCCAGACCGACGGCTGCCTTGAAAGGGCTGATCAGGTCACCCACAACGTATTCAGGTGCATCGTGCAGCAAGGCTGCCAGGCGCCATTTGTCGGCGATACCCGGTTTCAGCTGCGCCAGGCACTCCTCGACAACGATGCAGTGTTCCGCGACGGAGAAAGCGTGATCACCGTTGGTCTGCCCATTCCAGCGCGCGACGCGCGCCAGCCCATGGGCAATGTCCTCGATCTCGATGTCGAACGGTGATGGGTCCAGCAGATCGAGGCGGCGTCCAGACAGCATGCGCTGCCAGGCGCGGGTCTGGGGCTGTTTCTGGAGTTTGCTCATCCCTGGTCCTGTGTGACTGCGCGCCGTGTTGAGCGCAAACGCTTGATCCAAGTCAAGGCCAGGCAGATAATTCGCCCCTATAGAAGCGTAACGATCCTGCGAAAGGCGCGACAACCATGACTTACCGCAAGCTGCTTGTGCCGCTCAATGGCACTGAACGCGACAATCAGGTGTTAACGGCGGCCTTCGAGATCGCCAAACCCTGCAAAGCTCATGTCATGGGCATTTATGTCCGGCCTGACGCGGCAGAAGTGCTGCCGTACCTTGGCGAAGGCGTATCCGCCAGCGTGATCCAGGAGATCATGGATGCGGCGCGGGCCTCTGCCGGAAAATCCGCAGCTGCGGCGCGCAGCTCACTCGACCAGTATGCAAAGAAGTATGCCGCGCCGACAATGGAAACCGCGGGGCTGTCGGCTTCGTTCTGCCTGCGGGACGGGCCGGCCGATCTCGTGGTCTCCGACGAAGCGCGCCTTGCCGACCTTGTCATCTTTCCGTTGCCGGGTCCGAGCGGTCACGCCAATCTGCGCCAGATGATCGAGACGACCTTGCTGAACGGGCGCAGCCCGGTTTTGCTGGTCCCGGCGACGCACAAGACAGTGTATGGGGCCAAGGCCGTCATTGGATGGGACGGCGGTTCGACTGCCGCGCGCACCGTTGCGGCGGCCATTCCCATGCTCAAGGCGGCGTCAGCCATCGAGATCCTCAGCGTTTCCTCCGGCAGCATCGAGACGGCCGAGATGGATCGCCTGCGTGACTATCTGCGCCTCTACGGGCTGAGTGCGACCGAACATGGCATCAATCCCGGCGGACAGAACATTGGCGCCGCGCTTCTTGATGCGGCGTCGCGGGCCGAGGCCGGCGTGTTTGTGCTGGGCGGCTATGGTCACAGTCGCTGGCGCGAACTCGTTATGGGTGGCGTGACCCGTCACGTCCTGTCCGAAGCTACATTGCCCATTTTCATGGCCCATTGAATCAGGAGAGCACCCTTGAGCCTCTTTCGCGTGAAGCTAGAACTTGCCAGGTCCAAAGAAGCACCGGATGGTGATCCTTCGCATGGATACGCCTTCGTCGCACCGCTTGATTCAGCCGGCCACCTCGATGCCACGGCCTGGAAAGCGGTGAAGGATCGCTGCGCGGTTGAGCGCATCGTGAAGCATGCCGTGGTCGAGAAAGGCCATCTTGTCCACGTCGGAAAGGGCTGGCATTTCGATTACAAGGCGGGAACGCGGGACGATGACGAGCCGCTTTACAAGCTGGATCGCCACGTCCTCAAGGAAGGCGAATACGTGTCGGTAACCGAGCACGATGGTGTTGTTCGCACGTTCAAGGTTGTCATGGTCAGCGTGGTAACCTGAATGCGGCGTTCTCGCTCGCCTGAGCGGTCGAGAACGATCTAGTTCAATGGGCGAACGCCGCATGCGCAGGCAGGAACCGACTGGCTTGAGCTAGTTTGCATTGGACGGCCTCACCACAAGTACCTTTATTTCCCGCTGCGGACGGAAGTTTCGAATCTCAACCGAAAATGTTGTTGGACCCGTCTTCCTGACGCCGTTTCCGCAGAAGGAGACGATATTTCTGGTGCTGCCCTTGTCGACTGTCATGCGGAAGCGACCGATCGGGCCTTTCCATGTGTTTGCAGTCGTCACGACGTAGTCGATCACATGACCGCTGCCACCATTCTGCGGTGTCAAAATGCGCTTGATCGCGCGTTCCGTCGGCTGATCGACGCAAGCATCCTGTGCGAGCTGGCGATCATAGGCGAAGTGGTTCGAAACCATCACGAAACCGGCAGGGTAGGGCTTGTAGCGATGCTGAACTCTCACGATCCGACCCGGCGCAAAGGTCTGTTCGCGCACAAAGATCGTTGACAGGAACCAGCCTGGTGCTTCGTAGCCACTGCTCTTCGTGTATATCCCCCGCCTCTCCCAGTCAGCCTTCCTCGAGGCTGGCAATCGAGCGTATGCCCTTCTGATCGCATCGGCGTCAAAAGTGAGCGGAATGCCCGCTCCTGCCAATTCGCCGGTGATGTCCGTTCCGTTGGTGAAGCGGAACCTGTCCTGCTTGTCCCACTCATTTTTCTGCGCAAAAACATAAGCGCGCACGACTGGCCGTGAGGATACTCGGTTGCCCTCGACCCGGGTTTCGAACTTCAGGAGCTCCAAGTCCGTTACCTTGCTCATGTCGTAGCCAGTGTCAGCCTCGAAGTTCACGGCAACAGGCAACCCCGGCATCGGGAACCCGATTTGCGCCGTGACCGGTGAGGTACTGTCATTTCGGAACCTGTAATCGACCCGCACTTCATCGAGCGACAGGAAGAGGTCCTCTTCCAGCATCGAGATGGATTCGGATTTCTGGAGTGTCAGGCCACCTGCGGGCAGGCCCATGAAGCCGTCATTCGCGGCCGCGGGTGTTGCCAGCAACAAAAGAGCGAGTAAGAGCCTGCGCATGATCTGTCCTCTTTCCGAAGTGACTAACGGATCTTCTTCACGATGACGCTGCCGGCCGAGTATCCGGCGCCGAAAGAACAGATGACGCCGAGGTCACCCACCTTGAGGTCGGTGTTGTTCTTGTGGAAGGCAATGATCGAACCTGCCGAACTGGTGTTGGCATAGGTGTCCAGAATGATCGGGGCTTCGCCAGGGTTAGGGTCACGGCCCAGGACCTTGCGCGAAATGAAGTCGTTCATGTTGATGTTGGCCTGGTGCAGCCAGAGGCGCGACAGGCTCGTCGCCGGAATCTTCTCGTCGCCCAGGTGGGTGACGATCAGTTCCGCCACCATCGGCACGACTTCCTTGAAGACCTTTCGGCCTTCCTGGACGAACAGCTTGTCGGATTTTCCTGCCGATTCCGGTGCTGCACGGTTCAGGAAGCCGAAGTTGTTGCGGATGTTGTTCGAGAACTGGGTGAGCAGGCGCGTCCCGACGATTTCCCAGGCCTGGCGGCCCTTCACTTCCGTTGCCGGTTCCAGAACGATGGCTGTTGCGACGTCGCCGAAAATGAAGTGGCTGTCGCGATCCCTGAAGTTCAGGTGCCCCGAGCAGATCTCGGGATTGATCACGAGGGCGCGCCTGGCATTGCCGGCCCGGATCATGTCCGCTGCCGCCTGCATGCCGAAGGTTGCCGACGAGCAGGCGACGTTCATGTCGAAGCCGAACCCGCCGCAACCCAGCGCATTCTGGATCTCGATGGCGATGGCCGGATAGGCGCGCTGGAGGTTCGAGCAGGCAACGATCACGCAGTCGATTTCCTGCGCCGTGCGGCCCGCATTGGCGAGGGCTTCCTTCGCCGCTGCCACGCCCATCTCGGCGAGGATGGAAATCTGATCGTTGGGGCGTTCGGCAATGCGCGGGCACATCGTGTCCGGGTCCAGGATGCCCTGCTTTTCCATCACGTAACGTGACTTGATGCCCGAGGCCTTGACCACGAATTCCGCGCTGGATTCCGTCAGTGCCTGAACGCGGCCCTCGGCAATTGCCGCCGCGTTTTCAGCGTTGAACTTCTTGATCCAGGCGTTATAGGAGGCGACCAGTTCTTCGTTGCTGATGGAGTTCGGCGGGGTAAAGAGCCCCGTTCCGCTGATGGCGACTGACGTCACGTTAACCCTCGTCCAAGCTTTAATTGTCAGGTGCGTGGTTTAGCCCATTGCGTGGCCCGGCGCATCCCCCCAATCTCCCGCAAAATTTGACGCTCAGGTTGTGCCTTGACGCAGAGTGGAAAAGCGCTGGTTCTGTTTTCAGGCGGGCAGGATTCTGCCACGTGCCTGGCGTGGGCGCTTGACCGGTTTTCCGCGGTCGAGACCATCGGTTTTGCCTATGGGCAGCGACATGCGGTGGAGCTTGAAGTCCGCGGGGCTTTCATGGCCCGGTTGCGGTCCGCCTTTCCGGCCTGGGCCGGCCGGTTGGGTGAGGATCACATGCTTGACCTGTCCGTGATCGGACTGATGGGACAGACCGCGCTGACGGCGGATGTCGAGATCGAGATGGGACGAAACAACCTGCCCACCACGTTTGTCCCGGGACGAAACATCCTGTTTTTTACATCGGCAGCAGCCGTGGCCTATCGCCGGGGACTGCGTCACCTTGTGGGCGGCATGTGCGAAACCGACTACTCCGGTTATCCCGACTGCCGCGATGACACGCTGAAGGCGCTGCAGGTTGCACTGAACCTGGGCCTCGACTCCCGGTTCGTCATCGAGACGCCGCTGATGTGGCTGGACAAGGCGGCGACCTGGTCACTTGCGGACCGGCTTGGCGGGCAGCGTCTCGTCGACCTGATGATCGAGCATACCCATTCCTGCTATCGCGGTGACCGTTCGCGGCGTCATGCGTGGGGATATGGTTGTGGGACATGCCCGGCCTGCGAATTGCGGGCTGGCGGCTGGAGCCGCTTTGCCGACGGGCGCACGACGTCATGACCTATGCCGTCAAGGAGATGTTCTACACGCTTCAGGGTGAAGGCCTGCGTGCCGGTCGCCCGGCCGTGTTTTGCCGCTTTGCGGGCTGCAACCTGTGGAGCGGACGCGAAGCGGACCGTGCAACGGCGCAGTGCACATTCTGCGACACTGACTTCGTCGGAACGGACGGCACCGGTGGTGGCAAGTTCGAGACTGCGTCTTCCCTCGCGACGGCCATCCACGCGCTCTGGCCGCAAGGCGTTGGCGGCCAGCCCTATGTCGTGTTTACCGGTGGCGAGCCCCTGCTGCAGATCGATGAGGCGCTGATCGATGCCATGCATGCGCGGGGCTTCGAGATCGCGGTTGAAACCAATGGCACGATTGCAGCGCCCGCCGGCATTGACTGGATCTGTGTCAGTCCGAAGGCCGGCAACGAACTGGTGCAGACGCGCGGGCAGGAGCTCAAGCTCGTGTTTCCGCAGGCGGGCGCCGAGCCTGCGCGCTTCGAGGCGCTTGCGTTCGAGCATTTCCTCCTGCAGCCCTTGTGGGGATCGCAGACGCAAGAGAACATGCGTGCTGCAGCGCGCTATTGCATGGAGCATCCGCGTTGGCGGCTGAGCGTGCAGACCCACAAATGGATCGGTATCCCGTGATGAACCTGGGTGCCAACATGACAAACAAGAAGTGACGCTGATGCTGTCGATCACCAAGGAATTCCGCTTCGATGCGGCCCACTTTCTTCCCACCGCGCCGAAGGGGCATCCCAACTCGCGGATGCATGGCCATTCATTTGTCTGCGCCGTCACACTGGAAGGTGCGCCGGATCCGGTGACCGGGCTCATCCGTGATTTCGCTGACATTGACGATGCCGTTGCACACGTCCGCGATCGCCTGGACCATCACGTGCTGAACGAGATTCCGGGGCTGGAGTTGCCGACGCTCGAACGCATGTCTCAATTCATCTTCAGCGCCCTTTCACAGAAACTGCCCGAGCTGGCGTCGGTCACCGTTCGACGGGACTCGCTTGGGGAATCCTGCACGTTCCGGAGAGTGCCATGAGCAAGACAAAGGATCTCAAGCAGCTTGGCCAGGTTTCGAAGCTGCCTGCCTCTCCCGAAGAAGCCGTGCTGGAGCGCGTGGCGAATCCGCATGCGGGGACGGATTACCTGATCCGCTTTGCTGCGCCGGAATTCACGACCGTGTGTCCAGTTACTGGCCAGCCGGACTTCGCCCATCTCGTCATTGATTATGCGCCGGGCAAGTGGATCGTGGAGTCGAAGTCGCTGAAGCTCTATCTCGGCAGCTTTCGCAACCACGCTGGCTTCCACGAAGACTGCACGCTGATGATCGGCAAGCGTCTCGTGGAAGAACTTTCACCCAAGTGGTTCCGCATCGGTGGTTACTGGTATCCGCGCGGTGGCATTCCCATCGACGTGTTCTGGCAAACGGGCAAGGTTCCGTCCGGGCTCTGGGTTCCTGACCAGGGTGTTGCGCCTTATCGCGGGCGTGGCTAATGCCGGCGCCGCTTGAATTCTGGTTCGAGTTTGCGAGCACCTATTCCTATCCGGCGGCTCATGCCGTCGAGGCCGCGGCGCAAGCGCGCGGCGTTGAGGTGAAGTGGCGCTCGTTCCTGCTTGGCCCGATCTTCGCGGCGCAGGGCTGGAACGACTCCCCGTTCAACATCTACCCCGCCAAGGGCAAGTACATGTGGCGTGACCTGGCGCGCGTCTGCGGGACGCAGGGACTGGAGTTGCGCATGCCGTCGCAGTTTCCGCGTGGCAGCCTGCTTGCGGCACGCATTGCCAGCGAAGCGCGCAACGAGCTGTGGGTCGGTGATTTCGTCCGTCGTGTCTATGCTGCGAATTTCGTGCGCGACCTCGACATTTCATCGCCTTTTGTCATTGGCGAGATCCTGTCCTCCATCGGACAGGTTCCAGCGCCGATCATGAAGAATGCGCAGTCACAGGAGGCCAAGGACCGTTTCCGGGCGCAATGCGATGAGGCGCAGTCGGTCGGGCTGATCGGTGCGCCGTCCTTCGTTGTTGAAGGGGAAGTCTTCTGGGGCGGAGACAGGCTGGACGCGGCGCTGGACTGGGCTTGTGGCCAGCGGCGGATTCCGGAAGGGGTCTGATCTACCCCTTTCGTATGCGGCAATTTGTTCTCTTTTTGTTTTCGGCGATTTCGGCGATGTTCGGCGCTGTAAATCGATAGCGTCGGAATCTGCCCAGAAAGTTCAGGGCCGCTTCTTTCCAAGCCTTGCGCATTCCTTGTGGCGGAAACAGTGGGTCATGTGGTCGTTGACCATACCCACCGCCTGGGCGAAGGCGTAGACGATTGTCGGACCGCAGAAGGTGAAGCCCAGCTTCTTCAGGTCCTTCGACAGGGCCTGGCTCATCGGGGTTTCTGCCGGTACCAGCTTCATCGTGTCGAAGCTGTTCTGCTTTGGCTTTCCGTCGACGTATTTCCAGAGGAAGCCAGAGAATCCATCGGGATGCTTCTCCATGATATCGAGCCAGGCACGGGCGTTCTTTACCGTGCCCTCGATCTTGCCGCGATGGCGGATGATGCCTTCGTCCTGCAGGAGCTTCAGGATCTTCGGTTCGCCATAGCGGACGATCTTTTCCGGGTTGAAGCCGTCAAAGGCCTTCCGGAAGTTCTCCCGCTTGCGCAGGATCGTGATCCAGCTAAGGCCCGCCTGGAAGCCATCGAGGACGAGTTTCTCGAACAGCGCCCTGTCGTCATACTCGGGAACGCCCCATTCCTCGTCGTGATAGGCGACGTAGAGCGGATCCTGGCCTGGCCAGGTGCAACGCTGTTTCTCGGGCATGACGCGAAGCTTTCTAGAGGGTCAGTGCGTAGTGCGGACGGCCGACCTGGATCGCCCGGTCGCCAGCCCAGACTTCGCGTGCCTCGCCAAGGCGGTCAAGCCTCAGGATGGCGAGGCCGATGGGGCCCTGCGATCCCAGCATTTCGCCCGCCTCCATTTCGCCGACGCGCAAGGACGTGCCGTGCGGTGGAAGCGGTGCGGCGCCAGCAACGGGAAGAATGCGCCGGCGCGAGGTGGCCCGGTGCTTCATGCGTGAAGTCAGCTCCTGACCGACATAACAGCCCTTGTTGAAGTCGACTCCCTGCAGTTCCTCGAAACTGCAGTCCAGCGGAAAGAACGT
>JBILMZ010000317.1:0-2971 GCA_044375275.1 Micropepsaceae bacterium
GTGGCGCTGGTGCCAGTCGATCAGCGACTTGGCCTGGGCGAGGATCGCGGCGTCGCCGATGTCGATCTCCTCGGCGACGGTCCTCAGGTCGGCAAAGGTTCCGAGGCCCGCGAGCGCGCCGGTGCGCTCCGGGTCCTGCATGCCCGAGATGTCGATCGCGAAGTGGGCGCTGTCCTTGTAGAGGCCGAGGAAGATGATGGTTGCTCCCGGCTGGACGAGCGGAAGGGCGAGGTCGCCCGTGATCCACCCCGTCTCGCGGCGGCCCTCCCGGTTGCGGATCAGGAAGGGCATCAGCTTCCAGACCGGAATGAAGGCTGACTTGCGGTCAGCCCAAGCGGCTTTCAGCCATTCCTGGTCGGTGCGCAGGTGGCCGGCCCGGTCGAGCGGAGAATTCGCGAAAATGTTGGGATTTTTGGGTAAAACCAGGCTCATGCGGCGTGCCGCCTTTCCACAGATTTCGATCCGGGGACATTCGCACGGCATGCGTCCGCGCTGCAATGTCCGGGGTGCTTGCGTTTTGGATCGCCGGGCCCGATATAGTCCCCCGGGAGGTTGGCGGCGGACGAGTTCCTCGCCAATCCGGTCAGGTCCGGAAGGAAGCAGCCGCAACGAGTTTCGACTCGGGTCGTTCGTCAGCCTCTCACCTTCGGATCCTCAACACGCATGGCGAGCAAAAAGGACAAGGGTTCCGGTTCCTCCGGTGACGAGGGCGCCTCTTTGGCCCTCCCGGCAGGCGCTACGAAAACCGACGGTGCCTACCGTGTTCTCGCCCGCAAGTACCGCCCGCAGACCTTCGAGGACGCCTTCATCGGTCAGGCCGCGATGGTTCGTACGCTGGCCAATGCGTTTGCCGCCGGGCGCATCGCGCATGCGTTCATGCTCACGGGTGTTCGCGGCGTGGGCAAGACGACGACCGCGCGCATCCTTGCGAAGGCACTGAACTGCATCGGACCCGATGGCACGCGCACCGCGCCGACCGTGACGCCGTGCGGTGTGTGCGACCCTTGCGTGTCGATTGCCGAGTCGCGCAACGTCGATGTCTATGAAATGGACGCGGCCTCGCATACGGGCATCGATGACATTCGCGAGATCATCGAGGGCGTGCGCTACTCGCCGGCGCAGGTGCGCTACAAGGTCTACATCATCGACGAAGTCCACATGCTCTCGAAGGCCGCGTTCAACGGCCTGCTGAAGACGCTGGAAGAGCCGCCTCCGCATGTGAAGTTCGCCTTCGCCACGACTGAAATCCGCAAGGTGCCGATCACGGTGCTGTCGCGCTGCCAGCGTTTCGACCTGAAGCGGGTCACCGTCGACGATCTTTCTGCGCATCTTGCGCGCATCTGTGCGGCCGAGAACCAGCCTGCGCAGGAGGATGCGCTGCGCCTCATCGCGCGTGCCGCCGAAGGCTCCGTGCGTGATGCGCTGTCGCTGCTTGACCAGGCTTTTGCCCATGCTGGTGGCGGGATGATCGAGCTGGAGCCCGTCCGGCAGATGCTCGGCCTTGCCGATCGCAGCCGTGGCCTGACGCTGTTCGAGAGCCTCATGCACGGGGCGATCCCCGACGCCCTTGCCGAATTCCGCAGCCAGTATGATTCAGGGGCCGATCCTCTCGCCGTCATGCAGGACCTCACGCAGATCTGCCATGAAGTGACGCGCGCCAAGGTCACGGGCAGTGTCTCCGCTTCCGGTGCGCCGCCCGACGAGGCCCGGCGCGTTGGCGAGATGGGTGCAAAGCTCGCTTTGCCGCAGCTCGCCCGCAGCTGGCAGCTGCTGCTGAAGGCGCTCAGCGAAGTGCAGACGGCGCCCGATCCCGCTGCTGCCGCCGAGATGGCCATGATCCGTATCGGCTTTGCGTCGGAGCTGCCGCCCACCGAGCAGATCATCCGCTCCCTTGGTTCCAGTGCCACCGCTGTGCCCGCGCGCAGTCCGGCTGGCGGCGGGACCGCATCGCCGCCACCGCCACCTGCACCGAGCCTTCGTGCGGCCAGCACCAGCGGGGACACCGTTGCGAGCGCCGCGTCACCCGCGCCTCGTCCGCGGCCGGAAGCGCCGCCGGCCCCGGAAGGGCAGGTCACGCTTTCCAGTTTTGAGGACGTGGTTGCCCTCGTGCGCGAGAAGCGCGAGATGCGCCTGCTCTATGCGCTGGAAAACCAGGTCCATCTTGTCGGCTTTGACCGGGAGCGCATCGAGATCCGCGTGACGCCCACGGCGCCACCGAGCCTGCCGGGCGAGATTTCCGATCGCCTGTCCAAGTGGACCGGACAGCGCTGGATCGTTTCCGTGTCGAGTGCGGAAGGCGCACCGACCATTGCAGACCAGAAGATCGCGATCGAGCGCGCACGACGCGAGGCGGCCGAGCAGGATCCGCTCCTCAAGGCAGCCATGGCCGTGTTTCCCGGCGCGCGCCTCGTCGCTGTTCGCGACAAGGACGAATATGCAGCTCCAATCGAAGGTGGGGATGACGCGTGAAGAATTTCGGCGACATGATGAAACAGGCGCAGGCGCTCCAGCAGCGCTTCCAGGAAGCGCAGGAGAAGGTGAACCTCGTCGAGGCTGAAGGCCAGTCGGGCGGGGGGATGGTGAAGGTCACGCTGAACGGCAAGGGCATCGCCAAGGCCGTGCGGATCGACCCTTCGCTGGCTGATCCCAAGGATGTCGGCATGCTGGAAGACCTCGTGCTGGCCGCCATCAATGATGCCCGGGTCAAGGTTGATGCCCGCGTCAGCGACGAAATGGCAAAAGTGACGGGTGGCCTGCCTCTGCCTCCCGGCCTGAAATTCTGAACAATGGCGGCGCCCCTTTCAGGTCCCGAGATCGAGCGTCTCGTGCAACTGCTCGCGCGGTTGCCGGGACTGGGGCCGCGCTCCGCGCGACGGGCGGCGCTGTTCCTGCTCAAGAAGAAGGAAGCGCTGCTGTTTCCGCTGACGGCTGCCCTCGATGAAGCCGGGCGCACGATCCAGACCTGCCGGGC
>JBILMZ010000318.1:0-2961 GCA_044375275.1 Micropepsaceae bacterium
GGAAAGCCGCTGGTGGAAGGTGAGATCCTCAAGAATGTGGCCCTGGCCGAGACGCTCCAGCTGATCGCGGAAATGGGGCCTGACGGCTTCTACAAGGGCAAGGTCGCGCAGGCGATTGTCGACGCCGTGACCAACGCGCCGCGCGGTGCCGTCGCGCTGACACTGAAGGACCTGCAGTCCTACAAACCGAAGAAGCGTCAATCACTCTGCGGAACCTATCGCGGCTACAAGATCTGTGGCATGCGGCCGCCGAGTTCGGGTGGCGTCACGTCCCTGCAGATCCTCAAGATGCTCGAGCGTTTCGACATGGGGGCGCTTGCGCCGAAGTCCGCCCGTGCGATCCATCTCTTCGCTGAAGCGCAGCGTCTGGCCTTCGCGGATCGTGCCGCGTTCATGGGCGACCCTGATTTCGTTCCTGTGCCCGTGACAGGCCTGCTCGAGGCCGGCTATGTGAAGAAGCGCTCGTTGCTGATCAGCGAGACGACGGCGCTGGCCAAAGCCAGCGTGCTGCCGGGTGATCCGCGTGGTGCGAGCCGTGTCTATCGCCGCCTGCGTATTCCGGATCACTCCAAGCCTTCCACGGCGCATGTCAGCATCATGGATGCGAAGGGCAATGCGGTTGCGATGACGACGACGGTCGAGGGTCCGTTCGGCAGCCACCTGATGGCGGCGGGCTTCATGCTGAACAACCAGCTCACGGATTTTGCCTTCGAGCCTGTTGGCGACAATCGCCGCCTCGCGAATGCGCCGGATGCCGGCAAGCGGCCGCTGTCATCGATGACGCCGACGCTGGTATTCGATGCGCGCGGGCAGCTCTACGCCGTCATCGGGTCTCCTGGGGGCTGGCGCATCATTCCCTACGTGACCAAGACGCTGATGGGGCTGATCGACTGGAAGATGGACATGGCTGGCGCAGTCGGCCTGCCCAATGTCACGAGCCGCTCTGCGGTCGTGGAGCTTGAGAAGGACACCGGTCTCGAGGGTGTTGCGGAGGAGCTTCGCGCGATGGGGCATGAAGTCAGGTTTGCCGATCATACGAGCGGGCTCAATGGCTTCCGCATTGTTCCGGGCGGGATTGATGCTGCGGCGGATCCGCGGCGCGAGGGGCTTGTTCTCAAAAACCCGTGACAGTGCACTCATTGTCCGGATTACAGATGGCTTCGTCGGGTTGCATGCTTCGAAATGAGTGCACTGTCACGGGTTTTTGAGCATGGCGGCGAGGCCGCGGAAGGCGAGGTCTTCGGCGGTGACGATGTAGCAGGGAACGGGTGCGAGGTAGTCGCGCATGCGTCCCTTGGCTTCGAAGCGGTGGCGGAACAGCTTGCGGTCGAACAGCGGGCCCCACTGCCGGATGATCCCGCCAGCGATGTAGACGCCGCCGCGGGCGCCCAGCGTGAGGGCGAGGCTTCCCGCGGTGCTGCCCAGCATGCCTGTAAAGACCGACACGGCCTCGACTGCTGTTTCGTCCTTGCCGGCGCGCGCGGCTTTCGCGATGTCGGCGGCCAGCGGCTTCGCGTTGAACGTCTTGCCGTCGAGAGCGGCGATGGCGAGGTAGAGCGCTTCAAGGCCGGGACCTGACAGCACGCGTTCAACCGAGACATGACCGAACTGGCGCATGAGCTGGAACATGATCGCCAGCTCGCGGTCATTGTTGCAGGCGAGGTCGGCGTGTCCGCCTTCGCCCGGGTTGGCAATCCAGCCGCCGCGCCCATCGGCCACCGTGCAGGCGACACCGAGGCCTGTGCCGGGTCCGAGCGCCAGCTTCGTTGCGAAGGGCTCGGGCTGCGTGCCGCCGATCTGGTCGAGATCGGTTGGGCCGAGCGCGGGCAGGGCGCGGGCGACGGCGGCGAAATCGTTCACCAGCACTGCCCTTGTTGTTCCTGCTGCCTTGCGCACGCCTTCGAGCGAGAGTTTCCAGGTGCAGTTCGTGAGATCAATGGCGCCGTCGATCAGCGGGCCGGCGGCGCAAATGGCGATGGCCGATAGCGGTCCCGCGTGACCGGCAAGATCACGGTAGGCCTGCAGCGCGTCCGCCAGGTCGGGATAAAGCGCGGTCAGCCAGGCTTCGCGATGCGAGATCTCGCCATTCGGGGACAGTGTGGCGAAGCGGATGTTCGTGCCGCCAATGTCGGCCAGGACTGATGAGCTCATCGTGCGCCCGTATCCTGTTGCGGCGCGCCAGTCGGCAGCGAGATGCGGAACACGGTGCCGGCGGCGTCGGATTTCTTCAGCGTGACATCGCCACCGTGCGCGCGGATGAGTTCGCGGGCGATGGCGAGGCCCAGGCCCGTGCCGCCGGAACGCCCGCTATTCGAGAAGGGTTCAAACAGGTTCTTGCGCACGACGTCGGGCAGGCCGGGTCCGTTGTCGGCCATGTCGATGACTGTCTCGCCATCGAGCGCCTGTGCCGTCAACGTGATGGCGGCACCCGGCTTTCCGTCCAGCGCCTGCACGGCGTTGCGACCGATGTTGATGATCACGCGCAGCAGCTGGTCGGGGTCTGCCAGGACGGTGAAGCCTTCGGGAATCGCATTCATCCAGTTGACGTCCGTCTTGCCTGCTGCGAGGGCTGCGTGCATCGCCTCTTCCGCCAGCGGGAGAAGGGGTTGCTGCACGGCGTTGGGGCGCACATCGTCCGCCTTGCCGTATTTCAGCGTGTTGGTTGCCAGCGTGATGGCGCGGTCGATTGACTGAATCAGGCGCGGTGCGAGGGCCTTGACGGTCGGGTCGTTGCTTGTCGCGAGGCGGTCAGAGGCCAGTTGCGCGGTGGCCAGAATGTTCCTCAGGTCGTGCTGGATGCGGGTCACGGCGGCGCCGAGGGCGGCAAGGTGTTCGCGCTGCTGCAGGGCCTGGCGCAGTTCCGTCTGCATGGCGGCGAGGACGCGTTCGGCCTGACCGATTTCATCCGCGCGCTTCGTGGGCACGATGATGCGCTGTGCGTCCTCGGGCTTTGCCTGGAAG
>JBILMZ010000319.1:0-2948 GCA_044375275.1 Micropepsaceae bacterium
GCACGGCCTGCGAAAACGCATCACGGTCGACGGCGAGCGCGCCGCCCGCCGGCACCTTGTGCGCATCGGCAGCCCGCATGATCAGCGAACCCATCCGGCGCATCTCTTCGTGCAGGAGGCCAACCGCGTTGTTCTCCCAGTCATCCGAGCGGAACGAGTTCGAGCAGACAAGCTCGGCAAGCCCCTGGCCCGTATGCGCGTCGGTCATGCGGTGCGGCCGCATTTCGTGAATGATCACCGGAACGCCGGTACTGGCGATCTGCCAGGCGGCCTCGGACCCCGCAAGGCCTCCACCGACAACATGTATGGGCTTGATTGTGTGCGTCATGGCGGCGGACCATAAGTGCGGACCGCCAGTTTCTCAAGGGATGGAAGCGGGAGCGCAGGGCCCCCTTCCCCTGCAGCAGTCGCTTGCGCGAATGCGCAGGTACTTCCCCCGCTGAAGCGGGGGAAGAAAAGCCGGTTTCCGCCCCACATCGTCGGGGCAATGAGCGCATGTTTCCTCACCCGCTTCAGCGGGGGAGGTGGCTGCGCACCCCGTCAGGGGTGCTGCAGACGGAGGGGGACCGCGCCCCGTGCACACACCCGCACGCCATGATAACCATACAAAACACCACCTCGGAGACTGAGCACGCTCATGCTGACCACTCTCCCAGCCGCCATCCGCTACTTCCTGCTCGTCTTCGCTTCCGGTTTCATCTTCGGCACGATCAGGACGCTGACGACGGCAGATACGCCTGACGCGCGTCTCGTGGCTGTCGCGATCGAGCTCCCGGCCATTATCGCGGTATCCTGGTTCGCCTGCCGCTACGCGATCCGGCGCCATGATGTCTCAGCCCGCACAACAGACCGCCTGGTGATGGGCTTGATCGCCTTCATCATCCTGATGCTGGCCGAGTTGTTGCTGGATTTCGCACTCGCCGGACGTTCGGTGCAGGATCATTTCGCACTCTACGCCCAACCCGCCCACATGCTGGGCCTCGCAGGCCAGCTGGTTTTCGCGCTTCTGCCCTGGATCCAGGCGCGAACTGGCACTCAATGACACTGGCTCGAGGCAGGGCAAGTTGCTAAGCCTTGGCCCATGCAACGCAAACTGACGGTCATTCTGTCTGCCGACGTGGTGGGCTATAGCGGGCTTATGGAGCGCGATGAGACGGGAACGCTGTCGCGGCTGAAGGAGAACCGCGTGGCGGTGTTTGATCCTGCGGTCGCGACGCATGGCGGGCGGCAGTTCAAGCTGATGGGGGATGGGGCACTGGTGGAGTTTGGCAGTGTGGTGGCTGCCATCAACTGTGCGCTGGCGATCCAGGAAGGGACGGCCAAGGCTGAGGGCTTGCGCTATCGCATTGGCATCAACCTCGGGGAAGTGATCATCGAGGGCGATGACATCTATGGTGAGGGTGTGAATGTTGCGGCGCGGATCCAGGCGCTGGCGCCGGTGGGCGGTGTGGCACTGTCACGGGTCGTGAGGGACCAGGCTGACGGCAAGATGCCCTGCACGTTCGACGACATGGGCGAGCACGCGGTGAAGAACATCGAGCGGCCGGTACATGTATTCAAGGTGTCATCCGGCGAACCGGTGGAGCAAAAAGTGGAAGCACCTCGCAAGCTCTCGATCTGTGTCCTGCCCTTCGCCAACATGAGCGACGATCCGCAGCAGGAGTATTTCTCGGACGGGATCTCCGAAGACATCATCACGGATCTGAGCAAGGTGTCCGCACTTGCCGTCATCTCGCGCAACAGCTCCTTCATGTACAAGGGCAAGCACGTCGACCTGCCCAAGGTTGCCCGTGAGCTGAAGGTCAGCCATGTGCTGGAAGGCAGCGTGCGCAAGGCCGGCGGCCGGTTGCGCATCACCGCGCAGCTGATCGACGGCGTCACCAACGACCACGTTTGGGCGGAACGCTATGACCGCGACCTCAATGACATCTTCGCGCTGCAGGACGAGATTTCGGAAGCCATCGTCAAGGCACTCAAGCTGAAACTCTTGCCTGAAGAAAAAAAGGCGATCGAGAAGCGCGGTACTGACAGCGTCGAGGCTTACAATCTCTATCAGATGGCACGGCAGATCTATCTCGCCCGCGGCGGAACGACCGCGCGCGGCAGTGACGCCGTCATTCGCCTGTGCAACGGTGCGGTCAAGGTTGACCCGAACTATGCCCGCGCGTGGGGCATGATGGCCCTGGCGATGGCAGTCCGCGCGATCTATGCTGGTTCAGCCACGGACGACGGCCTGGCTGCCGCAGATCGCGCGCTCGCACTCGATCCAACCTTGCCGGAAGCACATGCCGCCAAGGGACGCTTTCTGGCAAACCGCGCTGATTTCAAAGGCGCTCGGATTGAACTCAATGAAGCGCTTCGGCTGGACCCGAACTCCTACGAAAGCAATATGGTGGCAGGCGCTGTTTCCATGCAAGAAGGCAAGTTTGAAGACGCCATCCGGTTCCTTCAGACAGCAGCCGAGATTGCTCCAACCACTTCCAGCCCGTCTGCTTGGCTCGCCAACGTTTTCAGCATGACTGGCGATAAAGTGCGAGCGCGTCAGTATGCGGAGCGCACGCTTCCTCTGGCGCTTGCAGAGCTCGGCCGGGAGCCAGACAATGGAATGGCCATGGCACATGCTGCGTTGTCACTCGCCATTCTTGAACAGCCGGAACGGGTGAAAGAGATGATTTCCCGAGGTCTGCTGCTCGATCCGGACAATGAGTTCATGAAGTCATTCTTCCTGCGCGCAAATGCGGCGTTGGGCGACAAGGAGGCCACGATTGCAATGCTCGACATTGTCCTGAAGCAACGGCCAACCAATTTGGTGCAAGCGACAATGGCGAACCCAATCCTTGACTTCATACGCGATGACCCGCGTGTAAAAGCCATGTTTGCTGCCGCCGAGGCGCGGTTGGCGCAGAAACAGCAGTAATTCTGATTGATTTTTTAATAATATCAATTGG
>JBILMZ010000120.1:0-10749 GCA_044375275.1 Micropepsaceae bacterium
CATCATCGGGCGGATCTCGACCTTGCCGTCGATGGCGACCGGGCGCTGCTCGATCTTGTGCATCCCCAGAATGCCTGACTGCGGCACGTTGAGGATCGGCGTCGACATCAGCGAGCCATAGACGCCACCGTTCGAGATCGTGAAGGTGCCACCCTGGAGTTCTTCGAGCTTCAGCTTGTTGTCGCGCGCGCGCAGGCCGAAGTCGTTGATGCGCTTTTCGATTTCGGCGAGCGACAACTCGTCTGCACCGCGAATGACCGGTACGACAAGCCCACGCTCGGTTCCTACTGCAACACCGAGATCGTAGTAATTCTTGTAGACGATGTCGTCGCCCTCGATCTCGGCGTTGACCGACGGGATCTCCTTGAGCGCGACGATGCAGGCCTTCACGAAGAAGCTCATGAAGCCCAGGCGCACGCCGTGGCGTTTCTCGAACAGATCCTTGTGGGCCGAGCGCAGATGCATCACGGCGGACATGTCGACCTCGTTGAAGGTCGTGAGCATGGCGGCCGTGTTCTGGGCTTCCTTGAGGCGCAAGGCGATGGTGCGGCGCAGGCGGGACATCGTCACGCGCTCTTCGCGCACGGCCTGAGGGCGCGGGCCCGATGGCGGTGCGTACACAGCGCGCGGTTCCGATGCCCTCGTCTCCAATGCCGCGAGCACGTCACCCTTCATGACGCGTCCATCTCGTCCAGTCCCTGAGATCGTTGACGGCGAAACGTTGTTGTCTTCTGCAATCTTGCGCGCTGACGGGCTCAGCACCGGTGCTGAAGCCGTCGTGGCCGCGGGCTTTGCCGGCGCGGCAGGCTTGGGTGCTGCCGGCAGAGGCTGCGCCTTTGGCGGAGGCGCTGACACAACACCTGCACCCTCACCGATCATGCCAAGGATGCCGCCCACAGCGATCGTCGATCCCGACGACACCATGATCTCGGACAACACACCACTGCTGGGTGCGGGCACTTCAACCGTGACCTTGTCAGTCTCGAGTTCAACGAGGGGCTCATCCGCGCGAACGGCTTCACCCTTGTTCTTGAGCCACTTGGCAACGGTCGCTTCCGTTACCGATTCACCAAGAGCTGGAACGCGAATTTCGGTCGTCATCTTCCTGTTCTCGTATCCTCAAAGAGAGAAAGCGTCGTCCAGCAGTGCCTTTAGCTCTGCCTGGTGACGGCTCATTTGTCCTGCGGCCGGAGACGCTGATGCCGGACGGCCTACATAACGGGCGCGGGTTGCCTTTGTGCCTGCACGTGCCAGCACCCACTCGATGTTTGGCTCCATGAAGGTCCAGGCACCCATGTTTTTCGGTTCTTCCTGTGCCCACACCATGTCCGCCCCCTTGAAGCGGGAGAGTTCGGTGACGAGCGCCCGGGCGGGGAATGGATAGAACTGCTCCACGCGCAACAGATAGACATCGTTGATGTCTCGCCGCTCACGCTCCTCGAGCAGGTCGTAATAGACCTTGCCCGAACACAGGATCACGCGCCTGATGGCTGAATCGGGCTTCAGGGCGACCGTGGAACCCGGCAGTGTCTGCGCATCATCGTGCAGCAAGCGGTGGAACGATGTTCCTGGCCCGAACTCCGACAGCTTCGACACGCAGCGCTTGTGGCGCAGCAACGACTTCGGCGTCATCAGGATCAGCGGCTTGCGGAAGTTGCGATGGATCTGGCGCCGCAGGACGTGGAAATAGTTCGCTGGCGTCGAGACATTGCCGACCTGAATGTTGTCTTCCGCACATTGCTGCAGGAAGCGCTCCAGACGTGCCGATGAATGCTCGGGACCCTGGCCCTCATAGCCATGCGGCAAGAGCATGACGAGACCCGTCATGCGCAGCCACTTTCGTTCGCCCGACGTAATGAACTGATCGATGACGGCCTGCGCGCCGTTGACGAAGTCACCGAACTGCGCTTCCCACAGGACCAAGGCCTTTGGCTCAGCCAGCGAGTAGCCATACTCAAAGCCGAGCGCCGCCTCTTCCGAGAGGAGTGAGTCGACCACCTCGAACTCGCCCTGGTTCTCGCGGATGTTCTGCAGGGGATGGAAGCGCTCTTCCGTCACCTGATCGACGAGTGCCGCATGGCGCTGGCTGAATGTGCCACGCGCTGCATCCTGGCCCTCGAGGCGCACATGATAGCCTTCGTCGAGCAGTGTGCCAAAGGCGAGAGCTTCGGCGGTGGCCCAGTCGATGCCTTCGCCGGTTTCGAACATCTGGGACTTCTGCAGCATCAGACGCTGGATGGTCTTGTGCGCGTTAAACGCGGGCGGCATCCGGGTCAGGGCCGCGCCCACCTGTTTGAGCCTGTCCACGGCAACAGCCGTGTTGCCACGACGCTCCTCTCCTTCAGCCGGGCTCATGCCGGCCCAGGCGCCATCAAGCCAGTCAGCGCGATTGGCCTTGAACGTGGATGCACCTTCCAGTGCTTCCGTCAGGCGCTGCTCGAACGCCTTCTTCATGGCGTCGAATTCGTCTGCGGAAATCGAACCTTCATCGACCAGACGCCTGCCGTAGATCGACAGTGTGGGCTCGTGCGCCTTGATCTCCTTGTACATCAGCGGCTGGGTGAATGCCGGTTCGTCCGTTTCGTTGTGACCGAAACGGCGATAGCAGAACATGTCGATAACGACATCCTTGTGGAACTTCTGCCGGAACTCCGTCGCCACGCGCGCGCAATACACGACGGCTTCCGGGTCATCGCCATTCACATGGAAGATCGGTGCCTGCACCATCAGCGCGACGTCCGACGGGTACGGCGAAGAACGCGAGTGGATCGGCGACGTCGTGAAGCCGATCTGGTTGTTCACCACGACGTGGATCGTGCCGCCGGTCCTGAAGCCCTTGGTGCCAGACATGGCGAAGCATTCGGCGACAACGCCCTGCCCCGCGAAAGCCGCGTCACCATGCAATAGGACTGGGATCACGCTCGTGCGATCGACCTTGTCCTTGTGCTGGTGCTGCTTGGCGCGGGCCTTTCCAAGAACGACCGGGTTGACCGCTTCAAGATGTGACGGGTTTGCGGCCAGAGACAGGTGCACCTTGTTGCCGTCGAACTCGCGATCCGAGGAGGCGCCAAGGTGATACTTCACGTCGCCCGAACCGCCGACGTCCTCCGGGTTTGACGTGCCGCCCTGAAACTCGTGGAATACCGCGCGATAGGGTTTCGACATCACGTTGCACAAAACGTTCAGGCGGCCGCGATGCGGCATACCGAACGAGATTTCCTTCGCGCCGAGCTTGCCGCCGACCTTGATGATCTGCTCAAGCGCCGGGATCAGTGACTCACCGCCATCCAGGCCGAAGCGCTTCGTGCCGACGAACTTCACGGCGCAGAAGCGCTCAAACCCTTCAGCTTCGATCAGCTTGTTGAGGATCGCCTTCTTGCCCTCGCGGGTGAACTGATACTCCTTGTCAGCGCCTTCCATGCGCTGCTGCAGCCATGCCTTCTGCTCCGGGTCGGAGATGTGCATGAACTGGATGCCGATCTTTCCGCAGTAGGTGCGGCGCAGGATGTCGACCATCTGGCGCACGGTTGCGGTTTCGAGGCCGAGCATGCCGTCAATGAAGATGGGGCGGTCGAGGTCCTGCGGTCCGAAGCCATACGTGGCCGGATCAAGTTCAGGGTGCGGCACCGGCTTTGTCAGCTTTATCGGATCGAGGTCGGCCTCAAGCGTGCCCCGGACGCGATAGGCGCGGATCATCTGGATCGAACGCACGGTATCGACGACGGCGCGGCGCACTTCGTCGGACGACAGTGTCGGCGCAATCGCGGCGATCTTCTGCTGGAGTTCCTTGACCGAGCCTTCCTTCTGCGACGCCTTTCCGCCGGCCTTCGGATCCGGCTTCGCCGGGGCAGGTGATCCCGTGAGCGCGCGCGTCAGGTCGTCAGTGATTTCGGGCCAGTCCGAACGGCCCCAGGACGCCCGGTGCACCGAGAGCCCCGAACCCGAGATCGACGAAAAGAAGTTGCGCCAGCTTTCATCAACCGAAGCCGGGTCAGCGAGGAACCGCTCGAGCTGGGCTTCGATGAAGACAGCGTTGGCCCCGTAAAGAAACGATGTCTGTTCAAAGACCGCGTTTGTGTTTGCGTCTTTGGTTTGCGGCGATGCCATTGTCTTTTCTCGTATGTTCCGTCTGCGGCCGCCCAAAGGGCAGCCGATGTACCCGGGGGCTAGCCGCCCTTCAGCACTTTCATGAGCGTCGTGCCCAAAGCTGCGGGCGAGTCGGCCACCGTGATGCCGGCGGCGCGCATGGCGTCCATCTTGCCTTCGGCCGTTCCCTTGCCGCCCGACACGATTGCGCCTGCATGACCCATGCGACGTCCCGGCGGTGCCGTGACGCCTGCAATGAAGCCCACGACCGGCTTCTTCACCTTGGAGCGCTTCAGGAAGTCGGCCGCCTCTTCTTCTGCCGAGCCACCAATTTCGCCGATCATGATGATGGACTTCGTCTCCGGGTCGGCGAGATACATTTCGAGGACATCAATGAAGTTCGTGCCGTTGACCGGGTCACCGCCAATACCGACGCAGGTCGACTGGCCAAGGCCCACGGCCGTTGTCTGCGCCACCGCTTCATAAGTCAGCGTGCCCGAACGCGACACGATGCCGACCGAACCGCGCTGGTGGATGTGACCGGGCATGATGCCGATCTTGCACTCGCCTGGCGTAATGACGCCGGGGCAGTTCGGCCCCACGAGGCGGGTCTTCGAGCCCTGGAGGGCGCGCTTGACCTTGATCATGTCGAGGACCGGAATGCCTTCGGTGATACAAACCGCGAGCGCGACGCCTGCGTCGATTGCCTCGAGGATTGCATCGGCGGCGAACGGCGGCGGCACGTAGATGGCAGATGCGGTTGCGCCCGTTCTTTCGACGGCCTCAGCCACCGTGTCGAATACGGGAAGGTTCAGGTGCGTTGTGCCACCCTTGCCCGGCGAAATGCCGCCGACCATCTTCGTTCCGTAGGCAATCGCCTGTTCGGAGTGGAAGGTACCCTGATTGCCGGTGAAGCCCTGGCAAATCACTTTTGTGTTCTTGTCGACGAGAACGGCCATAAAGGAATCGTCTTTCTAGTTTCGGATTGAACTTACGGATAGCGACAGGCCGGGAAGCGCGCCGCCGGATACAAGATAATGAAGTGACAGCCCTGCCCCACCCTGAACTGACCAGGTATAGGTCGACATGCCGTCAGACGTGTCGGTCGTGGCAGGTGGTCGCTTGAGATAATCACTGTAGGACTTGAGGGCCTGTGCGCCATCGGCCCGCGGTGTGAGCACGCTGCAGCTGACGACAACCGAGGATGATCGCTCGCCCGCCATTGCGCCGGCAGGGCCGGAAGACACATTCACGAGGTAGCGGGCGCCGCCCTGCACGATGGCCCAGCCTTCGACTGCCGCGGGATTTCCCGGCGCGAGAACTTCGCGTTCGGCGTCGGAGAGCTTTGACCAACCCTGCGATGCAGACCGGATGCGGGCGACATCAACGCCTGTGTCGAGGCATGCCGCCCGATATACATCAAACGGTGCCGCGACTGCTGCCTGGGCGGACAAAACACATGCGACCAGTGCCGGCACTGCAATCTTCCGCATCACGTTTCCCATCCTCTTCGACCCAACAGCGCCTCGAGCCGCCATGACGGCGGCCGATGCCACACGTCCTTACTTCGCGACCTTGATGGCCGCCACGATCTTTGCTGCCGCGTCGGCCAGATCGTCCGCCGGGATCAGGTTCAGGCCTGATGCCGCCAGGATCTTCTTGCCGAGTTCGGCGTTGGTGCCGGAGAGGCGCGCCACAAGCGGAACCGACAGCTTCAATTCCTTCGCCGCCGCGATGATGCCTTCCGCGATGATATCGCAGCGCATGATGCCGCCGAAGATGTTCACGAGGATGCCGGTGACCGCCGGATCCTTGAGCAGGATCTTGAAGGCCGCGGTCACCTTCTCCCTGTTTGCGCCACCGCCGACGTCGAGGAAGTTTGCCGGGCTTGAGCCATAGAGCTTGATGATGTCCATCGTGGCCATCGCGAGGCCCGCACCATTCACGAGGCAGCCGATCGAGCCGTCCAGCTTGATGAAGTTGAGATCGTACTTGGCTGCTTCAAGTTCAGCGGGATCCTGCTCGAACGGGTCGTGCAGCTCCTGTATGTCCTTGTGACGGTAGAGGGCGTTGTCATCGAAGTTGATCTTGGCGTCGAGGCAGATCACGTCGCCCTTGTCGGTGACAACGAGCGGGTTGATCTCGAGCATGCTCATGTCCTTCGACACGAAGGCGCGGTAGAGCTTTTCGACGACTGCGTTTACCTGCTTTGCCGTTTCGCCGGTGACGCCGAGCGACTTGGCGATGCGGCGACCATGGAAGGGCTGGATGCCGCAAGCCGGATCAACATGGACGGTCAGGATCTTCTCGGGCGTCGCGTGCGCGACTTCCTCGATGTCCATGCCGCCTTCAGTCGATGCGATGAAGGCGATGCGCGAGGTGTCACGGTCGACGAGCAGGGAGAGGTAAAACTCCTTTGCGATCGCGGAGCCTTCCTCGACATAGAGTCGACGCACGAGACGGCCCTGGGGGCCTGTCTGGTGAGTGACGAGCGTCATGCCAAGCATACGCGCCGCTTCGGATTTGACCGAATCGACAGTCTTCACGACCTTCACGCCGCCGCCCTTTCCGCGGCCGCCTGCATGGATCTGGGATTTCACCACCCAGACCGGACCGCCGAGATCGTTCGCAGCCTTCACGGCCTCGTCAACCGTGAACGCGGGCACGCCGCGTGGAACCGGAACGCCAAATTCCTTTAGGACAGCCTTGGCTTGATATTCGTGAATGTTCATCTCTGACCTAGCGCATAACTCGGCCTTCGCAACTGAATGCAAACGGACCGTTTGGAAGGAAGCGGCCGTATCAAACTGCGGCCATACAAAAAGGTCGCTTGGTATAGCGGCGACCCTTTGCGTACGCAACGGGAACGGTGAGTCCCGTTTCAGTTTGTCAGCGAATTTTTACGCCCGCCAACGCGAACAGCGAGGCAACAGCGGCGGTGAGTGTCACAGTTGTCGCAGCCCAGGTCATGCCAAACTCCTGAGCAACGGTCTGGTGGATACCCCATGTCGAGCCCACGGCCAAAAACCCCATGAACATTGGGGCCGCGGCCTTGTGGATGATAAATGAGAGCACCCCACCAACCGCCCCCGTCACGAGGGCAAGCAGGACCCGGACGGCCACGAACATCAGGCCGAAGAGACCAAGGAACGCCACCAGCATGATGGACGCGGGTGAAACGTCGCTTGAAACGTAGCGATCAACGAAACCCTCGAAGATCCCGCGCATGAACATGACAATGCCCGCTGGTCGCGCGTAGCCGCTTGAGGTGACAACCACTCCTGGCGCTTGGTCACCTGACGGCGCAGGCACCACGGGCGCCGGTGCCATCGTGGTCACGGGCGAATAGCGCTCAGGTGTGAGGTTCGGCGGGCCGTCACCCGAGAAACCGTAGAAATATACTGGCAGCCCCACTCCCACGAGGAAGAATGGCAGCATGACCAGGAACTGCTTCAAGCGTGATGGTCTGTCGCTCATGCGTCACTCCCTGCTGCGTCCGGGCCCGGGCAATTTTCCAGGCCAGGCGTTCATACTATACGACCTGCTCAGGAATTTAATGACGCTCTCGTGCGACATACGAACGAAATGACGCCCGCGTGAGCACCCGCACAATGCGCCAACCGGCCCGTCAACGGCAGAAGACCCCGCTTTGCGGGGTCTTCGAAGGTCCGGTGTTGAACTCCTCCGGCGCTCAGGCCGCACTCAGGCAGGCCGCACTCAGGCGCGGCGGCGCAGGAAACTGTCGACGGCCAGAATGATGCCCATCACCAAGCCCGGGATGAGGCCCAACTGCAGCGCCTGCTCAACCGGAATGCGCATGTCGCTCACGCCACTGAAGTATTTCCAGAGGACCCAATTACCAAGCACGGAAAGCGTCACGGCCATAATGAAGCCGAGAAGAATTGCCGGCGTGCGACCGCTGAGCTGCGTTGCCCGCGTGAACAGGTAGGACACGAAGAACGGCCCGATCAGGGTGACAGACAGAACCAATGCCGCCTTCATCACATCGGACTGCTCGACGGCTTGTCCTGCCGCGAAGTATTTCTGCCAGGCCGTGTAGCCGAGATAGGCAAGGAACAAGAGCCACGTCATTTCAAGATTTCTCCCCGTGCGTCATGGATGACTGCATGGCGCACGGGTAATGTGGCGAAATCACGACGGGAATTTGACTGATTGTGGTCGCGCTAGCGGCCCGTGAATTTCGGTGCCCGCTTTTCCATGAAATGCGCGACGCCCTCGCGAAAGTCTTCCGTACCGAAGCTTTTTTGCATCTCTTCGTCACCGACCTGAATGGCTTCTGCGAGGCTCTGGTAGAGAGATTTCCAGACCTGTGCCTTCATCACCGCTGTCGCCCTGGGCGATACGCCATGCGCGAGGTGGCGCGCATAGGCCCTGACTTCCTCCATGAAGGTTTCGTGCGGGATTGTCCGGTTCACCAGCCCCATTCGTTCCGCTTCGGCTGCGCCAACCTTGCGCGCCGAGAACAGAAGATCAAGCGCGTGAGGCACGCCGACAATGCGCGGCAGCAGCCACGAAATGCCATGTTCTGCGATCAGGCCGCGCTGCGCGAATGCCGTCGTGAACACGGCTGACGACGAGGCCATACGCATGTCGCAGAACAGCGTGAACACCATGCCGATGCCGGCGCAAGGTCCGTTGATCGCGGCGATCACCGGTTTCTTGACCGACATGATGTAGCCGAAGCGCCCGATGTATTCGCCCGAGAGGTCCGGGCCGAGATCAGGGCGCGGATCGATCCGGACGTCCCTGTCGGCATTCGCGAGTTCCCGGGCCTCCCAGTTGTCAGGCCTGATCTGCTGCAGTCCTGCCATGTCGGCGCCGGCGCAGAACCCGCGCCCCGACCCCGTGACGACGATGGCACGCACCCTGTCGTCGTTCGCGCTGTCGACCATGGCACGCTTCACGCTCGCCTGCATGGCCGGTGTCCAGGCATTCAGCCGGTCGGGACGGTTCAGCGTGATCCAGGCCACGCCATCCTCGACGGCGTACAGAATGTAATCGTATGCAGCCACGATTTCTTCTCCGGTCAGTTTCGCCTTAAGTTAAGCGCAGAACAAAGGAGCGAGGCAATGGGAACAGAATTTCACGACATCCGGATGGACGAGCCTGAACCCGGCATCGCGCGCATCATCCTTGCCCGCCCTCGCCAGATGAACGCCTATACGACCCGCCTCTGCGAGGAGCTGACGCGTGGGCTTGAACTCTACCTGCGGAACGACGCGCAGCGGGTGCTTGTCATCACGGGCGAAGGACGCGGGTTCTGTGCGGGTGGCGACGTGTCGGGCGCCGATGAGGCGCATCACGATCTCATGCAGGCGCAACTCAGCCACGCGCGCGAGATGCGCGACGGCATGCATCGCGTGATCCTTGCGCTGCACCGGATGGACAAGCCGACCATCGCGATGATCAACGGGCCTGCGGTTGCCGGGGGACTGGCGCTGGCACTCAGCTGCGACTTTCGCATTGCTGCCGACAACGCGAAGCTGGGCGACACGTCTGGCAAGTTCGGGCTGTTGCCTGATGAAGGCGGCGCCTGGCTCTTTCCCCGCGCCATGGGGCTCGACCGGGCGCTGAAGATGACGATGCTCTCGGAAGTCTATGATGCCCGCAGGGCGATGGAACTTGGCCTCGTTACTGAGGTTGCTGCGGCGGGTGAGCTTGAAGCCAGAACCATGGCGCTGGCGCGGGAACTCGCTGCCCGCGCACCGCTTGCCGTTCGACTGGCGAAGGCCATGATGACTCGCGCGCAGACACAGAGCCTCGAGCATTCGCTGGGAGATGCGGCGCTCTCCGTCATGATCTCGAACCCGAGCGCCGACGTGCGCGAAGGCGTGAAGGCGTTCTTCGAAAAGCGTCCCCCGAGGTTTGAAGGCCGCTGACCCGTTACATGCCGAGTATCAGCTTGGACATGATGTTTCTCTGTACCTCGGACGATCCGCCGTAGATCGTCGCGGCGCGCGTGTTCAGGTATTGCGGCATGAACACAACTCCGTGCTCCGGCGTGACTGACTTCATGTTCGCGCCCTGCATGCGCGCTTCCGGCTCAAACGGCGCGATGTAGGCCGCCAGGGCTTCGATGCCCAGTTCGGTGATGCGCTGGGACACTTCAGTGCCACGCGCCTTCAGCAGAGATGATGATGGCCCCGGGTTCTGCCCCTGGGACAACTGAGACATCACGCGATGTTCGGTCATCATGAGGCCACGGAGTTCGATTTCGGTCTCCACCAGCTTGCGGGCGAAGTCCTCGTCCTCGGTCAGCGGCCTGCCGTTGCTCTGCTCGATCGCCGCGGCCCGCTTCACGGCGGAAAGCTTCGCCTGCAGGGCTGCGGCGTAGGCGTTGCCACGCTCGAACTCGAGCAGGTACTTCGCGATCGTCCAGCCCTGCCCTTCCTCGCCCACGCGGTTGGCGACGGGCACGCGCACGTTGTCAAAGAAACACTGGTTCACCTCGTGATCGCCGGCCATCGTGATGATCGGCCTGACACTGAAGCCCGGCGAACTGGTTTCGAGCAGCAGGAAGGTGATGCCCTCCTGCGGCTTTCCCGTCTGCGCCGTGCGGACGAGGCAGAACATGCGATTGGCGAAGTGGGCGTGCGTCGTCCAGATCTTGGTACCGTTGAGCACATAATGGTCGCCGTCACG
>JBILMZ010000121.1:0-10705 GCA_044375275.1 Micropepsaceae bacterium
GATCGACCGGCGGCGCATAGCCTTCGATATGAACCGGCAGGTTCAGCGCGCGCGCAGCCGCTTCCGCGGCACGGACGAGGTCGAGATACTCCTCGAGCCGTTCGACAGGCGGCATGAACACGCACAGGCGACCATCGCGCGGTTCGACAGCAATCGCGGTGCGCACGGCGCCATCAATGTCGGCGACGAAGGATTGCTCGTTGCGATCCTGCATTTCCTCGCTCGCCGCAAAGCTCGCCCGCGCCTGCGGGCGGGCCGGTGCCAGGCCAGGCAAGGGTGCAGCCGCCGGGAGCGGAGATTTGGGCTCGGTCGGATCAGCCGGATAGACATGCGGATAGGCAGAGGGTGGCACCCACGGCAACGCAGACAGGGGAAGGCGATACCCGACAGGACTGTCCCCCGGCATGAGGTAGAGCTTTCCGCGGCGCGTACGCCAGGGCTCCGACCGCCAGCGCACAAGCCGCCGGTCTTTTGCCTGCCACGGCTGGATGGGCAGCACGAAGCCGGAAGGTTCCGTAAGCCCGCGTCCAAACACGCGCGCAATGCGCAGCCGCTCCTCGGGGTCCTTCAGCTTGGAGTTCTCGGGCGTCACATTCTCCGGCAGGGAACTCTCCCGGATGATCCACTGCGCAGGATCTTCAAAGGCCGGCATCACAAGTTCCGGCTCAACCTCCAGCACCTCCGCCATGGTGCGAAGGAACTGGTCCGCCTGGACCGCGCCGACACCCGTTTCGGCGTTCTCCTTTGCAATCAGGTCACTGTTCTGCCAGATCGGCTGGCCATCACGGCGCCAGTAAAGCGAAAACGTCCAGCGCGGCAGCGTCTCGCCCGGATACCACTTGCCTTGCCCATAGTGCAGAAATCCGCCCGGTGCGAAGCGCGTCTGCAGGCGACGGATCAACTGGTCCGCCCGCTCGCGCTTCATGGGCCCGACAGCAGCCGTATTCCACTCAGCAGACTCAAAGTCGTCGATGGAAACGAAGGTTGGCTCGCCACCCATCGTCAGGCGGACATCACCCTCATCCAGCGCCTTGTCGATCTTGCGGCCAAGCGCATCAAGCGCCGCCCAGGATTCATCCGAAAACGGCTTGGTGATACGAGGATGCTCAGCCACGCGCGTGACGCGCATGTCGAACTTGAAATCGGAAGCCGCCGCACTTGTAAGGCCAACGATCGGCGCCGCATTCCGGTAATGCGGCGTGGCCGCCAGCGGAATGTGGCTTTCGCCAGCAAGAAGACCGGATGTCGGATCCACGCCGATCCATCCGGCACCCGGAAGATAAACCTCGACCCAGGCATGAAGATCCGTGAAGTCGACAGACGTACCCGGTGGTCCATCAAGCGCCACGAGATCCGGCTTCAGCTGGATCAGGTAGCCGGACACGAAGCGCGCGGCGAAACCCAGATGGCGCAGCGCCTGCACCAGCAGCCAGCTCGAGTCGCGGCAGGACGCCTTGGCCCGTTCCAGCGTTTCCTCCGGCGTCTGCACGCCAGGCTCCATGCGCACGATGTACCCGATCTCGCGCGCGATCCGCGCATTCAGGCCGACGACGAAATCAACCGAGCGGCAACGCGCGCGCGAAATCGACGTCAGGAAGGCGTTCAGCCGTGGCCCCGCAGGCTCTGGCTTGCTGTAGATCGACAGGTCCTCGCGCAGGTCCGCAGGGTAGCCGAAGGGCCAGTACTCTGCTTCCTCCTCGACGAAGAAGTCGAACGGATTGTAGACCGTCATGTCCGCAACGAGGTCCACCTCGATCCGGAACTCGGTGACAGGATCTGGAAAGACGAAGCGCGCCAGCCAGTTCCCGTAAGGATCCTGCTGGTGATTGACGAAGTGCCCGCCGGGCGAAACCTTCAGCGAATGCGAGATGACGCGCGTCCGGCTGTGCGGCGCCGGCCGAAGCCGGATGATCTGCGGCCCCAGGAGCGCCGGCTTGTCATAGATGTAGTGCGTCAGGTGATGGATACTGGCTTTGATCGACATGGCATCCTGCAGGCGGAACGATCACGTGCCCCGCTTCGTGGCAATGGACCATACTCCATCGGTGGATAGCGCGCCCGCCAAACAGGCGTAGCCGCTCAAACTTTGTGCAGCCCGATTCTCAATAGGACTTCGGCAATCCGAGGGCCTTCTCGGCGATGAAGTTCAGGATCATCTCGCGGCTGACGGGGGCGATGCGGGCGATGAGCACCTCCCGGAACAGCCGCTCGACGTGGAACTCGCGCGCATAGCCCATGCCGCCATGGGTCATGACGGCTGTTTCGCAGGCATGATAGGCAGCCTCAGCCGCCAGGTACTTGGCTGCATTGGCTTCGAGGCCGCAGGGCTGGCCGGCATCATAGAGCGCGGCCGCCTTCATGGTCATGAGCCACGCCGCCTCAAGCTCGGCCCAGGACTTCGCCAGCGGATGCTGGATGCCCTGATTCTGCCCGATGGGCCGCCCGAACACGACACGCTCGCGCGCATAGTTGGCGGCGCGGCGCAGGGCATCCTGCCCGACACCGATCGCTTCGGCCGCAATGAGAATTCTTTCAGGATTGAACGCATGAAGCAGATAGTCGAAGCCCTTCCCCTCCTCGCCAATGAGGTCATCGTGGGGCACCTGAAGCCCGTCGATGAAAAGCATGTTGGTGTCGACCGCGTGGCGCCCCATCTTCGCAATCTCGCGCACCTCGATCTTGGCCCGGTCGAGCGGCGTATAGAACAGGCTCAGACCATCCGTCGGTCGCTTGCCCTTGGGCGACGTTCGCGCAAGCAGCAGGATATGCGAAGCCGACTGCGCCGTAGTCGTCCACATCTTGCGCCCATTGACGACCCACACATCGCCTTGTCGCTCCGCGCGCGTCTTCAGCGAGGACGTATCAAGACCGGCATCAGGCTCCGTGACACCGAAGCAGCAGCGCGTCTCGCCCTTGATCAGCGGAACAAGCATGCGCTGCTTCTGCGCCTCGGTTCCGAACACGGCGACCGGATGCGGCCCGAAGATGTTCACGTGCACCGCCGAGACACCGGCCATGCCAGCTCCGGAAAGCGCAATGCGGTGCATCATGGCGGCAGCCTGCGTCACGCCAAGCCCTGCACCGCCAACGCTCTCGGGCATGGCGACACCCAGGAAGCCCGCGTCGGCCACCGCCTTCACGAACGCTTCGGGAAACGCATGGTCCGTATCGCACTTCAGCCAGTAGGAATCATCGAAGGGCTGGCAGATCCGCCCGATCGCATCGACGATCCCGGCGGTTTCAGGACTTGTCATGGGAAACCTCTTCCTGCGAGAAAGTCTGGACGGCGGCCGCAATGCGCGTGCCCCCGGTGATCCAGCACATCAGCGCATAGACAACGGCAATCACGGGAAACCAGGCCGGCAACAGGCACATCAGGCTGAGCGTGAGGATGGTCTCGAAACCCTCCGTCAGGCCGCCCAGATAATAGAGGGACTTCTTTCCCCGGATCTCGGTCGTGATCCCGCGCTTCGCAGCGATGATCGCGTAGGCGAGAAACGTGGCAGCCGGTGCCATGAAGCTCGTGGTCAGGAACGCAGCCGGCAAGGCGTTCGTGACAGGATCCGCCAGCGCAAACGCGAACACCATGCTGGCATAGACGATGAAGTCCAGCGTGATGTCGAGATACCCGCCCAGGTCCGTCAGGCGGGTCTGGCGGGCCACGGCTCCATCCAGCCCGTCCAGCAGGCGGCTCAAAAGAAACAGCGCCAGCCCGGCAAGATATTGCTGGCTACCGATCAGCCCGGCCGCCCCCATCCCCAGGAGAAAGCCCATCGCCGTCACCGAATTGGCCGAAATCTTCCACGCCACCAGCCGCTCGGCCATCTGCGCCAGCGGTCTGTCAATCAGGGGGCGGATGGCGGCGTCAAACATGGGAATGCTACCTGCGCTTTGGAGTTGTCGAAGTCCCGGCGAGGGCCTACCCTGACGCCAGTTTCTGCTCAAGCCTGAAGGAAACCTACCATGCGTTTGTTGGCGATCGCAGCCCTGTCTGCCTGCCTCCTGGTTCAGCCCGCTTCAGCCGGCCGGATCGATACCGGCAAGGACCTTGTCACGGAGTGTTCGGACTATCTCGCACGGGGTGCGGCCCAGGACAACAACGTCGCGCGGGCACCCCATCCGTGCCGCAGCTTCCTGCAGGGCTTCTTCGTATCACTGATCGAGAGGGAAAATGCCCGCCGCGATGCGCTGGTGCGTGGCATACCCTATTCGGCCAAGGAAAAATGCGTCAGGCTGCCCAGCGTCCTCACCTACACGGACATGGCGCAGCGCGTGATCAATTACACCAAGCTGAACCCGCAGGCCCTGACCACACCCGCAGCGACAGTCGCCCAGCTCACGGTCGAGCGCGACTTCCCCTGCCCGGCCAATCCGGGTCGCTGACATGAACAGACTTGCTGCAGCCTTCATTGGATTCGCATTGATGACAACAACTGCCCTTGCTGACACGGTACAGAACGCGGCTCCCGGTGGCGGCGACCGCTACTCGGGTCCGGGCTTCGCCACGCGGGCTCCCGTGCTGGCAACACACGGCATGGCCGCCACCGCCCAGCCGTTGGCTACACAGATTGCCGTCGACGTGCTCAAGCGCGGCGGCAGCGCCGTCGACGCAGCCATCGCCGCCAATGCAGCGCTCGGCCTCATGGAGCCTGTCGGCTGCGGGATCGGCGGGGATCTCTACGCCATCGTCTGGGATCCGAAGAGCGGCAAGCTCCACGGCTACAACGGCAGTGGTCGCTCCCCGATGGGCCGCAGCCTTGAAGACCTCAAGCGCAAGCTGAACGGCCGCACCGACATGCCGTCCCACGGCTCGCTCACCGTCACGGTTCCCGGTGCAGTCGATGGCTGGTACGCCCTGCACGAACGCTTCGGCAAGCTGCCGATGAAGAAGGTTCTTGAACCGGCCATCCGCTACGCCGAACAGGGCTATCCGGTGTCCCAGCTCGTCGCCGACTACTGGAGGCGCAATTTCAGGGGGTTCGAGCGCAACGCCAAGGACATCGAGGAAATCGCCAACGCAAAGGCCACCTACCTCATTGAAGGACGCGCGCCGGTGCACGGCGAGATTTTCCGCAATCCCGATCTCGCCCGAACCTACAGGGCCCTGGCCGCAGGCGGCCGCAACGCCTTCTACAAGGGCAAGATCGCAAAGACGATGGACGCCTATTTCAGGCGCATCGGCGGCGACCTCCGCCTCAAGGACTTTGCCGCCCATACGGGAGACTGGGTGGATCCCGTCGGCGTGAACTATCGCGGCTATGACGTCTACGAACTGCCGCCGAACACGCAAGGCATCGCCGCGCTGCAGATGCTCAAGATGCTTGAGGCCTATGATCTGAAATCCATGGGCCGCGGATCGGCAGATGCCCTGCACGTCATGGTCGAGGCCAAGCGCCTGGCGTTCGAGGACCTGTACAAGTTCTACGCTGACACCGCGTCCTACAACGCTCCCATTGCGGAGCTCATTTCGGATGGCTATGCCGCGAAGCGCCGGGCGCTGATCGACATGAAGCGTGCCAATCCGAACACGCCACCCGGCGAGATCAAGCTGCGCCACGGCGACACCACCTACCTCACCACCGCCGACAGCGATGGCATGATGGTGTCCCTGATCCAGTCGAACTATCGCGGCATGGGCTCGGGCCTGGTCGCCGATGGCCTCGGCTTTATGTTCCAGGATCGCGGCGAGCTCTTCGCGCTAGAGCCGTCCCATCCCAACGTCTACGCTCCTGGCAAGCGACCCTTCCAGACCATCATCCCGGCCTTCGCCATGAAGGACGGCAAGCCCTTCATGAGCTTCGGCGTGATGGGCGGAGACCTGCAGCCCCAGGGCCACGTGCAGATCCTCGTGAACATGATCGACTTCGGCCTGAATGTTCAGGAGGCCGGCGATGCCGCGCGCTTCCGCCATGTCGGCTCCGAGGACTGGACCCGCAAGAACTCCGGCGGCGTCGGCAAGCTGCAGCTTGAAACCGGCATCGGCGAAGAGGTTCGCGACGAACTCAAGCGTCGCGGCCACGACATCGAACCCGGCGATGGCGGCTTCGGCGGCTACCAGGCCATCATGCGCGACCCGGCGACGGGCGTGTACTGGGGCGCCTCCGAAATGCGCAAGGACGGATCAGCGATAGGATACTGAGTGTCACTGGAGCGTTTCGCAGGACGTCCCTGCCCCGCCTGGTATGACAAGGCAGGCTTCGGGATCTTCATCCACTGGGGCATCTTCGCGATCCCGGCCTTCGCGCCGCGCGGTCGCGCGATCCATGAATTGATGAGCGACTCCTATGACGACATGAACAAGTACCTTCCCTACGCGGAATGGTACGAGAATGCCGCGCGGCTGGCGGGCAGCCCGACGCAGTTGCACCACCGTCAGCGCTACGGCAACGCGCCCTACGCTGACTTCCGCAAGCCCTTCGATGAAGCCGCAGCATCATTCGATGCCGATCACTGGGCCGATCTCTTTCTGGAAGCAGGCGCCCGCTATGTCGTGTTCGTGACCAAGCACCACGACGGCTACTGCCTCTGGCCCACCAGCGTGCCCAACCCGTGGCGCCCCGGCTGGAACACGGCAAGAGACTTCGTGGGAGAACTTGCGAAAGCCGTCCGCGCCCGCGGCATGCGCTTCGGCCTCTACTATTCAGGCGGCCTAGACTGGACGGCACGCCCGCAACCCATCGCCAATCTCGGTGACATGTTCGCAGCTGTTCCAACGGAACAGGCATACGTCGATTACGCAGCATCTCAACTGAGGGAGCTGATCGACCGCTACGAACCCTCTGTGCTGTGGAATGACATCGCCTGGCCCTCCAAGGCCGCAGTGCCCGAACTCTTCGAGTACTACTACGCGCGCGTTCCCGATGGCGTGGTCAATGATCGCTGGTTTGCCGAGGACACGCTCTTCAACCACCTGCGGGACCCAGCCGCGCGTCAAAACTTCAACGAGATGATGAAGGCCCGGATCCGCATGGCAGACGGCAAGCCGGACAGCCCCGCGCCACCGCATTGCGACTTCCGAACGGTCGAGTACGGAATGACGGCGCCGCCTGAAACCGGAAAATGGGAAGCCTGCCGCGGCCTCGGCCTGGCGTTTGGCTACAACGCCGAAGAGCGCGACGAGGACTACCTGACGCCGGAACAGCTCATTGCGCTGCACGATGACGTGCGCGCGCATGGTGGCAATCTGCTGATCAATGTCGGACCGATGGCGGATGCCACCATTCCCGACATCCAGCAAAAGGCCCTGAAGGCACTTGGAAAGAAGCTCTCGGCCTAGGCCGTCTTGCGCTGGGGTTCCGACATCAGGCGCTCGCGCGGGAACCGCAAGGTGAAGACGCAACCTTCGCCCAGCATGCTCTTCACGCTGATCGTCCCGCCATGGAGTTCCACCAGCTTGCGCGTGATGGCCAGGCCAAGCCCAGTGCCCTGATGACGCTTGTCGAGGCCGGCATCGGCCTGGATGAATGGTTCGAACACGCGCGCCTGGTCCTGCATCGCAATGCCGGGACCCGTATCCCGCACTTCGATGATGACGCTGGACGCATCGACGGCGGCCGAAACATCAACCCGCCCGCCAGCAGGCGTGAACTTGACCGCATTGCCGATCAGGTTGGTCACGACCTGGCGCACACGCAGGTCATCTCCCTTGAGCATGAACTGTCCGGCACCGGCATGGACGTGCATCCCGACCTTGGCCTCGGAGGCCTGCGGACGCATGAGCCGCGTGATCTCGATCAGGGTTTCGCCCAGGTCGATGCATGTCTCGTTGAGAACGATCACCCCGGCATTAACCCGGCTCAGGTCGAGGATCTGGTTGATGAGGCCCAGCAAATGCGAGCCGCTGCTCTGGATGTATTCTGCATACTCACGCACGAGTTCGGGCTTGTCGGCAATCTCCGGTCTCTCCTGCAGCAACTGCGCAAAACCCACCACCGAATTCAGGGGCGTGCGCAGTTCATGGCTCATGTTGGCGAGGAACATCGATTTCGACGCGTCGGCGTCAAGCGCACGGCGCAAATTGCGCTCGGCCTCGATGGCCTTGGACTGCGCGGCCAGCAGCGAAAGATGTTCATTGGACCGCGCGCGGGAACGCTCGCGACTGAGCTCTATGTTGAGGATCAGTGCATTGCGCCGCCAGTAAAAGGCGACAGCCGAGAACAGAAACGCCTGTGACAGGAATACGCTGTAGTGAACCCACTCGGGTCCACCCATGGTCGGTCCTGCCGACAGGATCGCCGCGACCCACGAAATGAGGCACGACAGATTGATCGCAGCATACTGCTCCCAGCTGAGCAGGAACGTTCCGCAAGCGATCATGATGATCGCCAGATTCGTCGCCTGCATCGCGTCATCGCTGGCCCACAGCTGCATCGTGCTGTTCACCCAGGCGACCGCGAGAATCACGAAAATCGCATAGCGAATGAGCTGGAACCGGATGTAACCCAACCACAGGGCCGCTCGCAGGCCGAACAGGAAAACAGATGACGCCAACGAGATCGGCACCATCACATCAGCCATGGGCTTCGGCAGATAGAAAAAATGCGCGACCGCAAGGGCAAAATACAGAGAGCCAGCCACGACAAGCCCGCTCTTCGCCATTGCCGTATAGGACGGAACCGCCGCAAGCACTTCTGCGTCGGTTTTTTCCCGCGCCTGGAACCAGCTGCGCATGTACATCCACCACCACCCGAAACGGCGAGGATCATGGACGCATCTTCCTAAAACGCCGTTATCTACCGATTGGGATTAAACTCCTGTCAAGCATTGCCGCGAGGCGTTTCCGTCCTTGTACGGACGATCCTTCATGCCTCGTTTACTTCAACCCGAGTCATCACGGGAGACCCACCGATCACGGCGAAACGGCAGCCCGCAACGCACGTTTCCGCGCACGGGCCTTTCATTGACGTTCAATTTCCGAACCTGATACCCTTGGTCCATCCGAATTCCTCTCTTCCGGTGAACAATGAAACTGCCCTTTGACGGCGCGATCCGGCGCAGGATCTTCCTCATGCGCCACGCCCAGGCCGAATATGTGCGACCCGATGGCACACGCGCACCGGACTCCCGGGGGGTGCCCCTGACCGCCCAAGGGCGGGAAGAGGCCGCGCGCATGTCGCAACTGCTTGCGAACGCACAGTTCGATCGCGCCATGTGCTCGGGCCTGCCACGCACGCGCGAAACCGCTACGATCATCCTCGGTGAACGGACCCTCCCGCTGGAGATCGTCGGGGACCTTGAGGAGATCCGGGGCGGCGACGCCATCGCCCGGGCCAGCCTCAGTCCGGTGGACTACGCCTATGCCATGTTCCGCGCCGCCGAACCCGATGCCTGCTTTGCCCACGGCGAGAAATTTTCTGCCTTCGCTGACCGGGTCCTGCCGGCCTTCCAGGCGATCCTTGACGACAGCAACTGGAGCAGCCTGCTCCTCGTGGCCCATGGCGGCGTCAATCGGGCGATCCTGTCCCATATTCTGGGAAGCGGCCTCGCGTCCTTCGGCGCGCTGGAGCAGGATTCGTGTTGCCTCAACATCATCGACTTTGACGCAACACCCATCGCCGGCACTGTCATGCGGCGCATCATTCGAGGGCTGAACCTGACCGCAGATGACCCGGTCAAGCTGTCCCGCAGCCTGACAACCATGGAGAACTTGGCTCGGCAAATCTCAAGGCCAGACGCGTAAAGGCAAACTTGAAGCCCTGCGACGCAGGCTCTAGAACCATTGTAACGAACACTGGAATCTCGGAATGCAGGTCAAGAAGAGCGTCGTCGATGCCATTGGTAATACGCCACTGATCCGGCTCAACCGCCTGTCGGACGAAACGGGCTGCGAAATCCTGGGCAAGGCGGAGTTCATGAACCCCGGACAGTCCGTCAAGGATCGCGCGGCGCTGGGCATCATCAGGGACGCCGAGCGCTCCGGACGACTGAAGCCCGGGGGAACGATCGTGGAGGGCACCGCCGGCAACACCGGCATCGGCCTCGCCGTTGTCGGGAACGCCCTCGGCTACCGCACCGTGATCGTCATCCCGAACACGCAAACCCAGGAAAAGAAAGACACGCTGCGCCAGCTCGGCGCCCGCCTGATCGAGGTGCCGGCCGTCCCCTACAAGGACCCGAACAACTACGTAAAGTACTCAGGCCGTCTCGCCGAGGAACTGAACGCCAGCGAACCCAACGGCGCAATCTGGGCCAACCAGTTCGACAATGTCGCCAACCGCAACACCCATGTCGAAACGACGGGCCCGGAGATCTGGAGACAGACGGATGGCAAGGTTGATGGTTTTGTCTGCGCCGTCGGAACGGGTGGAACCCTTGCAGGCATTGCAACATCATTGCGAAGCTTCAAGCCCTCAGTCCGCATAGGCATCGCGGATCCGATGGGCGCTGCGCTCTTCCACTACTACAAGCACGGTGAACTCAAGTCGGAAGGCTCGTCCATCACCGAAGGCATCGGACAGGGTCGCGTGACCGCCAACCTTGAAGGCTTCAAGCCCGACACGGCATTCCAGATCACTGACGCGGAAGCCATTCCCTACTGCTTCGAGCTGCTGCGGAACGAAGGCCTGTGCCTCGGCACCTCAAGCGCGGTGAATGTAGCCGGCGCCCGGCGCCTCGCGCAGGAAATGGGTCGCGGCAAGATCATCGTCACGATCCTGTGCGACTACGGCACGCGCTACGCGTCGCGCCTCTACAATCCCGAGTTCCT
>JBILMZ010000321.1:0-2922 GCA_044375275.1 Micropepsaceae bacterium
AACGGCGGATCCGTCATCACGGGATACACCGCAACCTGCACAGTGCCGGGCAGTTCACGGTCGGAAAATGGCAGCAACAGTCCCATCGTAGTCACGGAACTTTCCAACAACACTTTGTATGGCTGCTCTGTAAGGGCAACAAACGCCATCGGGACCGGACCGGCGTCGACATCGATATCCGTCACCCCGACCGCATCCGCAGCGAGTACGCCATACCCCGTCGGTCTCAGCGATCAGACACTCGTCGTCAACGGCGTTGCACGTCAGTTTCGTGTGCATGTCCCCGCCTCTCTCACCGCTCCTCCCAAAGCCTTGGTATTTGTTCTTCATGGTGGCGGTGGCACGGGCCTGAACGTCGCCAACACGGGCGCTCATCCCCTGTCGGTGTTCAGGACGGTCGCCGATCGCGAGGGATTTGTTGTCGTCTATCCGGGTGGGCTGCCTGCGTCGGACGGACAGGAAGGTTGGGTCGACTGTCGTGGCGACAACGGTGTTTCGAGCGGTGCCGATGATGTCGGCTTTCTCGCGACGCTGATTGAACGCGTGAGGGGACAGTACAACCTGCCGACAACACGGGTGTTCATGGCGGGTGGCTCCAATGGCGGAATGATGACGCAGGCGTTTGCGATCGCCCGACCGGACCTGATCGCTGCGGCAGCAAGTTCCGGCGCTGGTCTCGCACTCAACCCGCGAGCTGGCTCGTGCGCCACAGGCCCGACGACACCCAAGCCGATCCTGCTCGCACACGGGACAGCCGATACACAGATGCCCTACGAAGGCGGTTGTGTTGCCAACTCCGGCGGCAATTGCACGAGAGGCCGCGTGATCTCTGCCGAGGCAACACGCAACCGCTGGCTGCAGGTCAACGGCCTGACCGGTGTCACGCCGGCACAGCAGGTGGTTAATCTCGATCCCAACGACGGGGGCCCGGCAAACCGATTCGACCACCCGGGCGCCGTGCCTCTACGCTGGTGGCGCCTCGACGGCGCGGGACACACTGTGCCAAGCAGGACGGTGCTCGTTGAATCGAACGCAACGACCGGAGTCCAGAGTCGCGATATCGAGTTTGCCGAGGTGGCGTGGGAGTTTTTCAACGAGCGATTGACGAACGCCATCACCATATCAACTGAACGAACATTCAACGCAACAACTACCGACAGCGCGATCACGGCGGCGCCCGGCACGGGCGAGGCACCACATATCTCCATCAACCCGTCGCCGTTGATCAATCCGCGGGGCAGGCTCTTCGTTTTCTTGCCCGGCACCCAAGGTCGTCCCGCTCAGTACACGTTCATTTTGCGCGCAGCAGCGGCGCGGGGTTTTCACTCGTTGGGACTCAACTATCCAAACCAGGTTGCCATGGGCGTGTTGTGTCAGACGAGCCCGGAGCCAGACTGTTACTGGAATGCGCGGAACGCCGTGATTTTTGGCGGCGGGTCCCCGGTCAGCGGGCAGGTGGCCACTTCCGTGGCCGACTCGATATTCAATCGGCTGAACAAGGCACTCGTCTGGCTCAAGAATAATCACCCCACCGAAGGCTGGGGCCAGTTTCTGCTTTCGGATAACACCGTGAACTGGAGCTCCGTCGTGATCTCGGGGCACTCGCAGGGTGGAGGCCACGCAGGAATTCTGGTCAAGCGCGTCGCCTTGTCGCGGGCCTGCTATTTCTCCGCGCCGGAAGACTGGAACGAGACTGCTGATCGCCCAGCCAACTGGACCAGCACTCGAGTCAACTTGACGCCCGCCGATCGGCAATTCGGTTTCGGCTCCGATAACGACACCCTGGTGCCGAACTCGCATGCATTCGCCCATTGGACGGGCCTCGGCCTGAGCACACCCACCGGCGGACCGGTGCTGGTGGACAATGGCGCGGCCCCCTACTCCGGTTCACAGCAATTGCGCACGAATCTTCCTCCGAATCCTGCGAGTACTGCGCTTTCGCAGGCACTGAAAAATCATGGCGTCACGGTCGTCGACACCTCCACGCCGCTCAACGTGGATGGCAAGCCGCTATTTGATACCAATGGCGTATGGGCTTACCTTTGCTTCCAATGAGCAAGCGTCAACACGAAAGCAGCGACTCTGTCGCTGAGTGATCATCCAGGATCAGTGCCGTCTCGATTCGGAACGCCGCACGCGGATATCTCTGATCGCTGCCCACGGCTGGCGCCCGCCCCGCGTTCGGATATGCTCGAGCCATGAACCGCCAACCCGTTCTTCAGGACGATCACGTCATTCTCACGCCTCTTCGGTCGGATGAGTTCGAAGAGATTCTGACCGTAGCTGCCGACCCGTTGATATGGGAGCAGCACCCCAACCCGGACCGGTGGAAGCGCGAGGTGTTTCGCACCTATTTCGATGGCGCCCTGGCATCGGGGGGCGCCTTCATGATCCGCAACAAGGCGAACGGCGCCGCCATCGGCAGCACCCGTTTCTATGATCACGACCTCGAGGCGAGCGAGGTCAAGATCGGCTATACGTTCTTTTCCCGTGACCATTGGGGCACCGGCACCAATCACCGCGTCAAACGCCTCATGCTCGCCCATGCGTTTCGGCATGTGCAGCATGTGATCTTCCATGTGGGCGCGCAGAACCTGCGCTCGCGCATCGCCATGCAGCGGCTCGGCGCAGAACTCGTCCGGGAAGAAGACGTGGCCTACTTCGGCGAACCACCGAGGAGAAATGTGGTCTTCAGAATCACGGCCCCGTGATCCGGATCGCGCTAGAGATCGCGCGCGACGCGAAAACCGAAAGTGAATCGACGATCGGTCGCATTCATCTTCAGACGAAAAGCCGCACGCGTGCTGGCCGCAACTGCTGTCCATCCCTGACCACGCATTACGCGCAGTCCGCAATCCGCGCCGGTCAGCCGCGCAGCCTGATTACCTGTGGCACTGCGATGATCATCGTTCCAGCAATCCG
>JBILMZ010000322.1:0-2896 GCA_044375275.1 Micropepsaceae bacterium
AAGTCATTGGGCAGACGCATCGCATCCTTCACTCGGGTGAGCATGGCCCGGAATTCTACGCCGAGATGTGGCGTACGATCTCGCACAAGGGCATCTGGCGGGGCGAATTCTGCAACCGCAACAGCGAAGGTGCCCTGTACTGGGTGGACTCCTGCATCACGCCGCTTGTGGGCGAGAGCGGCAGGATCGAGCGCTATGTGTCGATTTCCTATGACATCACGGAGCGCAAGCAGGCCGAGCAGTCGGTCGAGCGCAAGAAGCGTCTGGATAGCGTCATCGAGGCGATGCGCTCGGAGCTCCTGCTGCAGGGTTCGCTCTATGGCATGCTGCCGTCCCTGCTGACCGAGCTGAACCTGATCATGGGGGCGAAGGCGTCGCTGGTGGTCGAGCTCGGGCGCAACAGGGAGGGGCATGCGTGGGGGCTGATGCTGGGCCATGCGCGCCGCCACGTCACAAATGAAGAGTCGCTGCCGGTGACCCAGCCCGAGGTCGAGAATGTCGACGAGATGCATGCGCTGGTGCGCGAGGCTGTGCACCAGCACGAGATCTTCGGCGGGCAGGGCGCAAGGCAGCTCGGTTCCACGAGGTTCCGGGCTTACCCCATCAATGTCGGCTATGAACCCGTCGGCGTGCTGCTCATGACGGGAACGCCGGGCGCGCGGGAACAGGATGCCTACCTGAACTATGTCATCAGTGCGCTGGCAGACCTCATGTCGGCGCGGCGCGAGTCGGACCGGCGCCGGGCGGAGCAGGAGAACCAGCGGCGCCTGGCCAAGCGTGATCCGCTCACCGGGCTTGGAAACCGCCGCGACCTCATGGAAGAGTTCGAGAGCCGTTCGGATCATCCGGATGCGCAGTTCGCCCTGATGCTGATCGACCTCGACCGCTTCAAGCCCATCAACGACACGTTCGGACATCTTGTCGGCGATACCGTCCTGCGGGTGGTTTCCGAACGGCTGAATGCCGTGGCCAAGGGTGACTGCAGCGTTGCGCGCATCGGTGGCGACGAGTTCGCCATCCTCACCGAGCCGCATATCGCCGTGAACGAGCTGGCGACGCTTGAGCTTGCGCGCAAGGTTATCGAGGAGCTTGGCCGGCCTATTTCCTGCGAGGGGCATGAATTGGCCGTCGGGGCGTCGGTCGGCGTTGCGCTCTATCCGCGCGACGGGCGCACGTTCCAGGAAGTCCTGCACTGCGCTGACGCGGCGATGTACCGGGCGAAAGTCACACGCTGCGAGGCGCAGGTCTTCGACTCTTCGATCGATGACGGGATGCGGTACCGGGCCGAGCTCGAGACGGACCTCAAGAAGGCGCTGGACGATGGCAGCATCGTTCCGTACTTCCAGCCCTATGTCGACCTCAATACCGGCGTGGTGGTTGGTCACGAGGTGCTCGCGCGCTGGAAGCATCCGACACGCGGGCAGGTCTCGCCGGCCGAGTTCGTCAAGATCGCCGAGGAAGCCGGCCTGGTGGAGCGGCTCTTCTGGCAGATGCTGCGCACGGCCTGCAGCCAGCACGTTGCCGGGCACCACGAGACGATCCTGTCGGTCAACCTGTCCCCGGCGCTGATCAACAATCCGCTCTTTGCCAAGCTGCTCGTCGAGGAACTGGAGCGGCTCAACTTCCCGCCGCATCTGCTCGAAGTCGAAATCACCGAAACGAGCATGGTGGGCGACCCGGACCGCGCGCGGCCACTGCTGCTGCTCCTCAAGAGCTTCGGCATGCAGATCGCGCTCGATGATTTCGGCACGGGCTATTCATCGCTGGCGCTCCTGCGCAGCCTGCCGATCTCGAAGCTCAAGATCGACCGCTCCTTCTCCTCCGATCTCGAGACGCAGGACGCCGGTCGCGCCACGCTGATCAACGCCATCATCGGCATTGCCAAGGCCATGTCTCTCAAGGTGACCGTCGAGGGCATCGAGCAGCAGGAAGTGGCCGAGTTCCTGCGCCGGCAGGGTGCAAATTTCGGGCAGGGCTATCTCTACGCCAGGGCGCGCCCGGAGATCTCGGTGGAACTCGATCACGCGCCTCTCGCGTCGCAGCTCAGGCGGGCCTGAGGGCGCTGACGCGCTTGTCGCTTGCGTCGGCCGGTTTCTGGAAATTCAGGTGGCCGGGCGCGCCGGATCGACAGGCGTGTGTGTGCGCCGGTCAGGCGTCGGCCAATCCTTCCTCGATGCGAACGCGCCTTGCGGCCTTGCGACGGCGGTCCGCGCCGGCCAAGCCTGATGCGCGGCGACGCCTGTCGGGTCCGAAATATCCCCGCGCCTTGATGTAGCTGCGCCCGTCGCTGACGGCCTTGAGGAAGCGTGCCGTGAACGACACGCGGCTCATGGGCTTGCAGACATATTCCGATACGCCGCCGTCGCGGGCGGCCGAAACGCGCCGCCTGGTCGGGCGGGAGTCCAGCAGGACCATGGGCGTCATCCGGTTGGGTGAGCGCGGCGCGTGGCGGATTTCACGGGCGAGCATTATGCCCGAACCATCCTGCAGGCGGGCGTCGATGACGATCGCGCCGAACTTGTGTTCGGTGGCCATTGCACGGGCCTGTTCCGCGGTCGCACAGAATTCGATGTCGCCATAGCCGACATCGCTCAGCCAGTCTCGGATGAGGCTGACATAGTAGGACGAGGATTCTGCCACCAGGATCGGCAGCCCCATGTTCTTTCTACGCGACATGAGTGGTTCCAAGTGGATGAGGCGCCACTCTGGCCGATCCCGGCTTTCGACGCGGTTACGCGGAGAGGTTAAAAATGCGTTTCCGGACTTGTGACAATCCCGTTCTGTTGCATTTGAATTGAATCCTTAAAGTGAGTGACAGGGATCAGGCGTAAAGTGCTTTCATGAACAGCACCGGCAAAGCAGATCTGCAGCCAACGGGACTTGTCCAGGACAGGCT
>JBILMZ010000323.1:0-2867 GCA_044375275.1 Micropepsaceae bacterium
GGCTGTTCGGGACCCGGGCCACTTCGTCGAAGCCAACTTCAAGCTCTGGCACGACTACCTGAACCTCTGGCAGCACACGGCCCGTCGCCTGCTGGGCGAAGACGCGCAACCCGTCATCGAGCCCGCGGCCGGCGACAAGCGCTTCAAGGACAAGGACTGGAGTGAGCAACAGGTCTTCGACTTCATCAAGCAGTCCTACCTGCTGAGCGCGCGCTGGCTGCAGTCGACGATGAGCGACGTCAAGGGACTTGATGAACATACGCGCAAGCGCGTGGACTTCTACACGAAGCAGTTTGCCGATGCGCTCAGCCCGTCGAACTTCCTGCTGACCAACCCGGAAGTGCTGCGCACCACGTTCGAGAGCAATGGCCAGAACCTGGTCAAGGGACTCGACAATCTCCTGCGCGACCTCGAGCGCGGCAAGGGGCAACTGGCGATCACGCAGACGGACATGGAGTTTTTCGAGGTCGGCCGGAACCTGGCGCTGACGCCAGGCAAAATCGTCTTCCAGAACGACCTGCTGCAGCTCATCCAGTACGAACCTACGACGGAGAAGCAGTATCGCCGGCCGCTGGTGATCTTTCCGCCATGGATCAACAAGTACTACATCCTCGATCTCGGCGAGAAGAACTCGTTCGTGAAGTGGGCGACGGCGCGCGGCTATACCGTGTTCGTGGCCTCCTGGGTGAACCCGGATTCACGCCTCGCGCAGAAGACCTTCGAGGACTACATGCACGAAGGCATTTTCGGCGCGCTCGATGCGATCGAGAAGGCGACCGGCGAAAAGGAAGTCAACGCGATCGGCTATTGCATCGGCGGCACGCTCTTGTCGGCGACGCTGGCCTACATGGCGGCGAAGGGCGACAACCGCATCAAGTCCGCAACCTTCTTCGCGGCGCAGGCAGATTTCTCGGAAGCCGGCGACCTGAAGGTGTTCGTCGACGATGCGCAGCTTGCGTCGATGGAAGGGCAGATGAAGGCCTCGGGCGGCTATCTCGATGGCTCCAAGATGGCGACGACGTTCAACATGCTGAGGTCGAACGACCTCATCTGGAGCTTTGTCGTCAACAACTACCTGCTCGGCAAAGACCCGATGCGGTTCGACCTGCTCTACTGGAACGCGGATGCGACGCGCATGCCGATCCAGATGCACCTCTTCTACCTGCGCGAATGCTATCGCGACAACAACCTGGCCCAGGGCAAGATGGTGCTTGGCGGCGAGAAGCTGAACCTCTCGAAAGTGAAGATCCCGGTCTATCTCCAGTCCTCGAAGGACGACCACATTGCGCCCTATCGCTCGGTCTACAAGTCGACGAAGCTGTTCAAGGGTCAGGTCACGTTCATGATGGCGGGTTCGGGACACATTGCCGGCGTGATCAATCACCCGGATGCCAAGAAGTATCAGCACTGGACAAACGACAAGGTGCCGGCGACTGTCGAGGAGTGGATCGAAGGGGCTACCGAAACGCCGGGCTCGTGGTGGCCGCACTGGGACAAGTGGCTGTCGAAGCAGTCCGGCGAAATGGTCGAGGCGCGCGTTCCGGGCGACCGCAAGCTCAAGGTGATCGAAGCGGCGCCGGGGGCCTATGCGCGGATGAAGTAGCGCGTCATTCAGGCATAACCCGTGACAGTGCACTCATTTCCTGACGCGATGCGCCGGGCCGGCCCGTCAGTGTGGAACCGGAAATGAGTGCACTGTCACGGGTTTTCAAGCCGCCGAAGATCATGCGCTTGCATTCAGAAGGCGCTTTGCTCCAATGTGACTACCTGCATTCCGGAGCCACCATGGACCTCATCCTCATCCGCCACGGCCGCCCCGAGCGAAGCCATGCGACGTCCGATCCGGTGCTGAGCCCGCTTGGCCACGAACAGTCTGCGCGCGTTGCGCAGTGGCTGGCCGCCGAACCCGTTGACGCCGTCTGGTCGAGCACCATGCGCCGCGCGGTCCAGACCGCTGAGCCCTTTGCGTCTTCCGCCAGCCAGGAGATCCGGACGCATGCCGGCATTGTCGAGTTTGACCAGGCGGCGCGCACCTATGTGCCGACCGAGGAGCTGAAGCGCGAGAACTTTGCGCTTTGGCAGGCGATGGCCACCGGCGGGCACGGCGTCGACATGAACGCCTTCCAGGCGCGCGTCGTGGCGGGCATGGAAGAGATCGTTGCGACCCATCCCGGCCAGCGCGTCGCCGTGTTCTGCCATGGCGGCGTGATCAACATGTGGGCGAGCCACGTGCTGGGACTTGCGCCGCGGATCTTCTTCGAAGCCGACTACACCAGCATCAACCGCTTCGTGTGCGCCCGCAGCGGCCAGCGCAGCGTGATGAGCCTGAACGAACGGGCGCATTTGCGGTGAGGTGAGTGGCGGCAGAAAAACCCGTGACAGTGCACTCGTTTCGTAGGGTGTGTCATCGATCCCGAGACGGTTCACGCGGGAAATCAGTGCACTGTCACGGGTTTCTCATTCAGCGGGGCGAGGTGGATGCGTGTCGCGGGACGCGACGCGCAGACGGAGGGGGAGCGGGCGCCTTTGGTGACTGACCCCGTTTCCTCCCGCCCGGAAAGTGGGACCTCGCGTCAAGGAACTCCCTCCCATGCAGCACGCCTTCGCTAAAGCTACGGCGTGCGCACGTACTCCCTCGCAAGCGAGGGAGAGACTTCTCCTGCGTCTCCTCCTCACGCTAGTCTACCCTATGCACACATCTTTGAGAGTGAATCCGGCTGTGATCTGCTTGAATCGCTCGAGGCCGTTTCGCATGGTAATCGGTCCTGGCGGGGCGGAAGAAGGGTAACCGTCCCAACCACCCAAACGCGAGATGATCCACGTCGCCCATGCCAGAGACTTGTGCTTGTGCGGGTTGGACTGGAGAG
>JBILMZ010000122.1:0-10506 GCA_044375275.1 Micropepsaceae bacterium
GATCCACCTGCCGAGTCACCCTCGACCAGGAACAGTTCGGACTTCGCGGGATCACGCTCCTGGCAGTCTGCCAGCTTGCCCGGAAGCGAAGACATGTCGAACGCACTCTTGCGCCGCGTCAGTTCACGCGCCTTGCGCGCGGCTTCCCGCGCCGATGCCGCCTCGACGACCTTGGCAACAATGGCTTTGGCCTCGCTCGGGTGCTCTTCCAGCCAGATCGAAAGCTGCTCGTTCACGACACCTTCGACGACAGGACGGACTTCCGATGACACAAGCTTGTCCTTCGTCTGGGACGAGAACTTCGGGTCCGGCACCTTCACCGACAGGACGCAGGTCAGCCCTTCACGGCAGTCATCACCCGTGAGCGCAACCTTCTCCTTCTTGGCAAGGCCGCTGTCATTCGCATAGCCGTTCACGACACGCGTCAGGGCACCACGGAAACCGGCGAGATGGGTTCCACCATCACGCTGCGGAATGTTGTTCGTGAAGCAGAGCGTATTCTCGTGATAGCTGTCGTTCCACCACATCGCGGCTTCGACCGTGATGCCATCACGCTCGATGCGGAAGGTCACCGGCTTGCTGATGAGGGCCGTCTTCGTCCGGTCGAGATACTGCACGAAGGCTTCGACACCGCCATCGTAGTGCAGCGTGACTTCCTTGCGCTCCACGCCACGCAGGTCCTGGAAGCGGATCGTCACGCCTGAATTGAGGAAGGCCAACTCACGCAGACGGTGCTCAAGAGTGAGGAAATCAAACTCGGTCTTGGTGAAAATGGTTGTGGAAGGCAGAAACGTGACCTCGGTCCCGCGCTTTCCGTCGGAAGGCCCGACGACCGCAAGCGGCGCCGAGGGCTCACCCATCCTGAAGCGCATGTAGTTTTCTTTGCCATCGCGCCAGATGCGAAGGTCAAGCCACTCCGAAAGCGCGTTGACGACAGACACGCCCACGCCGTGCAGGCCGCCCGACACCTTGTAGGAATTCTGGTCAAACTTTCCGCCCGCGTGAAGCTGCGTCATGATGACTTCTGCAGCCGACACGCCTTCCGACGAGTGGATGTCCGTGGGAATGCCACGCCCGTTGTCGCTGACGGTGCACGAGCCATCTGCATTCAGCCGCACATTGACTTCCGTGGCGTGCCCGGCGAGAGCCTCGTCAATGGCATTGTCGACGACTTCATAGACCATGTGATGAAGGCCCGAACCATCATCCGTGTCGCCGATATACATGCCCGGTCGCTTGCGCACAGCGTCCAGCCCCTTGAGGACCTTGATGCTGTCGGCATCGTAGGCTTCGACGCTCTTGGTTTTGTCTTCACTCATCGCACATTCCGATCATTGTCGTTTCAGTCCGGCCAACCGCGGTTGGCACAAAATCATGGGCCAAATCATGGGACATCGTCATAGCGACCTGACTTGGCCGTCCGCGACGCGCTTGAATTGCGCCCTCCCCTCGAGCCCCGAAAACAGCTGCAGGTCCGTGCCTGTCAGCCATGACTGGAGGTCCAGGGAGTCGATCTCGTCAAAGAGCGCGCGCCGACGCGTTTCGTCGAGATGCGCGGCGACTTCGTCGAGCAGGAGGATGGGCCTGTCAGGGGCCCCCGGCGCAGGCAGGGAAGCACAAGCCAGCACCAGGCGGATAAGCAGGGCCTTCTGCTCACCCGTGGAGCAACTGTCAGCGGGTCGCCCCTTCTCACGATGGGAGACGAGAAAGTCCGTAGCATGCGGACCATCGCCAGTCCGTCCGGCTTCAGCATCCCGCTCGCGGTTACGGCACAGGCGCGCCTGGAACTCGTCTTCGAGATCAACCGCCGCGCGGGACTGCAGCCCGTTCTCGATGAATCCGGCAAGCCCAACCACCGCATGAGGAAATGTCGACCCGCTTTGGGCATCGATCCCATGGGAGAGTTGCTGAAGACCGGCGAGGCGAGAGGCCGCGACGGCGACGCCGGCCTCGGCCATCGTCTGCTCGAGTGCAGTCAGCCAGCCTCCGCTGCCACCGGCACGAAGGGCTGCCATGCGTTCGCGCATCGCAGTCTCGTACTGCCCCCAGCGCCGGGCATGCAGCGGATCGAAGCTTGAAATCAGGCGGTCAAGGAAACGGCGGCGCTCGGAAACGCTCTCCGCAAAGATGCGATCCATGGCAGGTGAAAGCCAGATCAGCCGCACATGTTCGGCAAGCTGTGCAACGCCGGAGACGGGCACGCCGTCCATGCGGACAGTTCGCTTCGATGCATCGCCGTCACCTTGCCCGGGCAGATAGCCGACACCGATCTGGAAGTTGGTGGCGGCACTTGAGATCGTGGCGGAAATGGCCCACGGCCGCTCAGGAGCGCCTACCGAGCCGTGAACCGGCGTCCGCGACATTTCACTCAGCCTTGCACCACGCAGGCCCCGGCCCGGGGCAAACATGGAGAGCGCTTCAAGCAGGTTTGTCTTGCCGGCGCCGTTCGGCCCGACAAGCACGACATGCGACCCCTCGCACTTGAGGTCCAGCATGCCATAGGATCTGAAGTTCGTGAGCATGAGCCGTGTCACGGCGACACGCGCATCGCATGGCACGGGCTTTGCCGCCAGATACTCGCGGGAACTCATACGGCACGCGACCCTTTTCTCACTCATACCCTCATGGGCATGAGCACATAGAGCGCGGCGTCGCCATCGCTTTCACGCACCAGTGTCGGAGAACCGGCATCCGAAAAAAGGAACATCGCGCTCTCGCCCTCGATGCGCTCGAGGATGTCCATGATGTAGCGCGCGTTGAATCCGATCTCGATCGGCGCGTGCTTGTAATCAACGGCCAGTTCTTCGCTCGCAGTTCCCGCTTCCGGGCTGACCACTTTCAGTTCCAGCTTGCCCTTTTCCAGCGCAAGACGGACGGCCCGCGTTTTCTCGCTGGACACGGTTGAAACGCGATCCACGGCGCCCTTCAGGTCGTCGCGGTTGATCTCCAGCTGCTTGTCATTGCCGGTAGGAATGACGCGCTGATACTCGGGAAAGGTGCCGTCGATCAGCTTCGACGTCAGGGTCAGCGAAGACAGGGAGAACCGGATTTTCGTGTCTGACACTGACACTTCAACTTCGGCCTCCGAATCCTCAAGAAGCTTTCGGATTTCGCTGATGGTCTTGCGCGGTATGATGATGCCGGGAATCTCTGCAGCGCCCTTGGGAGCCGGAAGCTCGAAACGCGCAAGCCGATGCCCGTCAGTGGCAACCGCCTTGAGCAGCACCTTCCCCTTCTCGTTCATCGCATGCAGGTAGATGCCATTGAGGTAGTATCGGGTCTCTTCCGTCGAGACGGCAAATCGCGTCTTGTCGATCAGGGACACCAGCTCGGGCGTCGAAAGTGAAAATTTGTGTGGCAAGGGTCCCGGCGCCATCGTCGGGAAGTCATCCTTGGGAAGCGCCTGCAGCTGGAACCGCGAGCGACCCGCCGAAAGCAGCAGGCGTCCATCAGCTTCCGCGAACTCAAGCTGGATCTGGCTGCCATCAGGGAGCTTGCGCACGATGTCATAGAGCATGTGCGCGGAAACGGTCGTGGCACCTGGACGGGAAATGTCTGCATCAACGGTTTCCACGACCTCGATATCCAGGTCTGTGGCGGTCAGGGAAAGCTTTCCCTTGTCAGCATGCAGCAGCACGTTGGACAGGATTGGAATTGTATTCCTCCGCTCCACCACGCTCTGCACGTGATTCAGAGACTTGAGAAAGCTGGCCCGCTCGATGGTTATGCGCATTACCGGATCCGAAAATGATATTTGAAAAGGAAAGGAGCGCCGCGGGCGCAATGAGCCTGGATCCACTTCGAAACCCAAGGCTAAATTTCGCGGCACAATGGGTAGTGACTATAACGGTTTACGGCGCCCCAAGGAACAATAATCGTCCCCGGAGCGCCGCATCTTCAATCAGCCTAACCCGCTGAAATATAGAGGTTTTTTAAAGTTAAACCTGGCTGGCACCGCCATCAACGACGGCTTCCGCCTTCGCAACGGTGGATAGACCCTCAACTGGCCAGTTCCGGATCGACAGGCGCAGCTGCTCGACCTCTTCCGCAAATGTCGGGTCCATGCTGCACAGGCGCGTAATCGTCTCCACCGCATGCATGACCGTGGTGTGGTCGCGGTTCCCGAACCGCCGCCCGATCTCCGGATACGAGCGGGGCGTGAGGAGGCGCGCAAGGTACATGGCAATCTGGCGGGGCCTCACAATGCAGCGCGAGCGGTTCGGTGACTCCAGGTCCTGAACCTTGACGTTGAAATGCTCGGCAACCTTCTTCTTGATTTCCTCGATGGTGACCCTGCGGTCATAGGCGCGAAGGAAATCGGCCAGCCAGACATTGAGGTTCTCGATCGTGATCGGGCGCGCACCGTCACCGCTCTGCGTCACGACGCGCGTCAGGGCGCCTTCCAGCTCGCGCGTATTGGTCGCAATGCGCTGCGCCATGAAGTGAGCTGCTTCCGAGTTCAGCGTGAAGCCGGGACGTTCCTTGGCGACAAGGCGGGCCTTCGACTCGAGGATCGAAAGGCGCAGTTCGAAATCCGTTGGCTGGATTTCGATGGAAGCGCCGCGCACCAGGCGCGAACGGGCGCGCTCGGAAATCGTGTCAAACAGCGAAGGCGAGCGGTCCGCCGACAGGATGATCTGCTTCTGGTGGTCACCCAGCCAGTCAAGGGCGGCGAACAGCTCTTCCTGGGTGGCTTCCTTGCCCATGATGAAGTGGAGATCATCCACGAGCAGCACATCGACGTTGCGTACCAGATTCTTGAACGACAGCGTGTCGTTCGCCTTGATGGCCGTGATGAAGAGCCGCATGAAGTTCTCGGCAGACACCATCATGACGCGCAGGCTCGGGTTACGCAGAAGCTTGTGGCGCGCAATGGCGTGCATCAGATGGCTCTTGCCCAGGCCCGTCGGTCCGAAGAAGAAGATCGGGTTCGCGCTCGGCGCATCGCTCTCGGCAACGCGGCGTGCTTCCTGAAACGCGATCTGGTTCGTTCGGCCGATCACGAAATTCTCAAACGTGTAGGACGGATTGAGAGGCGATGAGCCTTCCACAAGCGGAAGGTCGACAACAGGCCCGGAAAGGTCAGGAGTAGAAAGCCTTGATGAAGACGACTGGACAGGCTGCGCGGCACGCGGACGCAGGTCCACGACAAAGTCGACAGCGCCGAACTCGGGAGCGATTTCGACGATCATGTTGGCGATGCGCTCGCCATGGCTTTCAACGATCTTGTCGCGCTCAAAGCGGCTGTTGCAGGCGATGACGACGCGGCCGTCCTCCACCGAGGTCAGGCGAAGTGGCTCAATCCAGTACTGGAAACGCTGCAGGCCCAATTCGATCTTGAGACGCTCACGCACCCGCTGCCACACGAGTTCAACATGTTCTCCACCAGTGTTTTTTGCTTCTTTTGATTCTTGAGAGGTCACGCCTTTTTCCCTTCTTGTAAATTGCCTCGTGAGCCTGGCATCGGTTCAGAAGTCTTTTCCTCTGCACTTTCAGTCAGGCTCGCAGTCTCGCTCTCGTCATTAATCAGGCGACACCCCTCCTGCACCCGCGGAGCGCACTCCCCACGGATCCAACTCGTCACCAACCATTTGGGAAATGACAGCAAGGCTCCACCGCCCGGCCACCATCTACGCCCCAACCACCTATTCACCCGCTCAGATGCGACTGGAACCCCTCAGAACCAGTCACTGCTTGAACGAACCGGATCCACCGCCAACCTATCCACCAGGCAGGCAATAAGAAGCCGCTCGCGGAACCTGCCGCGCCAAACTCTACTCAGTTACAAAGAAAACCGCCCGGAACGGGCTACAGAACTAGAAGTCTCTTGGAAGCAGAAACCCGCTCCCGGACACACCCACCGAAACAGCTGGAATGATTTTTTTTCTCATTGGTTTCATCCAGGTCCCAACCGACGGCTTAACCATACCCAACACGCGTTTTCTGTTCAAGAACAAAGTCTAAAAAAGATTCGCCGAAACGTGCGGCGTCGCCATTAAAAGCGATTCACGATCATGAAGATTCGCAAATCGAAAAGCGCGCGGCGTGCGCTCATCACATAGAAAAACACAGGATTTTCTTGCGACAGGGGAAACTTACGCGCGGCCCACATCATCGTCAATGTGGTAACGATGTAATTAGTCTGTATACGGAGTAATTGACGATCACCGTGCGCCTTTTCGTGATCAGAATAAATCGCAGTTAAGGCGCACACCGTGCAGGAGAATTACGACCGTGATGGCACCCCAAAAAGAAAATCCCCGCAGCGCCATCACGGAGCTGCGGGGATCTGGAACTTGGCAGCGGCGGATCTTGTGAACCGCCTGGTCAGGGGACCCGAGGGTCAGCCCTTCTTCGTCATCGTCTTCACGCGACGCGTCAGGCGCGAGACCTTGCGGGCTGCGGCACGCTTGTGAAGGATGCGCTTGTTCGCGCCACGGATGATTTCCGGCTGGGCGGCGCGCAGGGCGTCGGCTGCTGCCTTGGAGTCGCCGCTGGCAATCGCCTCTTCGACGTTGCGCACAAAGGTACGAACGCGGCTCTTGCGGGCAACGTTCACAGCCTCGCGTCGCTTGGATTTGCGTGCCGCTTTTGCTGCTGAACGGATATTTGCCATGTGGATGCTCTCCTGGAAAGGCTTGCCCTGTTGCTCAGAGGGCGCAGGTTATAGACAGCGGTTACCGACGACGTCAACCGCGAAGAGTTGCCGCGCCCCTACCGGTGCTCGAACTTTGCCTTACGTTTCTCAACAAAGGCTGCCATCCCTTCCTTCTGGTCTGCGGTCGCAAACATTGAGTGGAAAACCCGGCGCTCGAACAGGATTCCCTCTGAGAGGGTGCTCTCATACGCACGGTTAATGGTTTCCTTGGTCATCATGGCGATGGGCATCGACATGTCCGCGATGGCTTCTGCGGCCTTCAGGGCCTCTGCCTGGAGGTCCGCCAGCGGCACCACCCGGCTCACAAGGCCTGAACGTTCGGCCTCTGCGGCATCCATCATGCGGCCCGTCAGGCACATTTCCATGGCCTTGGACTTTCCGATGAAGCGGGTCAGGCGCTGGGTTCCGCCGATTCCGGGCATGACCCCAAGCTTGATCTCCGGTTGGCCGAACTTGGCATTGTCGGCAGCGATGATGAAGTCGCACATCATGGCGAGTTCACAGCCCCCGCCCAGGGCGAAGCCTGCGACCGCGGCGATGACCGGCTTGCGGCACCGTGCCACGCGCTCATGGTGCGTGGTGATGAAGTCCTCGGTGAAGGCCTCCATGTAGGTCTTGGGCTGCATCTCCTTGATATCGGCCCCGGCGGCAAAGGCCTTCTCCGATCCGGTGATGACCATGCAGCGGACACCGGCGTCTTTTTCGGCAACGTCCAGGGCATCGCTGAGCTCTTTCATGAGAGCACTGTTCAGTGCATTCAGCGCCTGCGGACGGTTCAGCGTGATCAGCGCAACGGCACCACGCGTCTCGTACTTGATGGTCTCGTAGCTCATGGGCGCACCCTGCAATGTCTGCCTCGCGGTTTACCCCACGCATCAGGCAGCCACAAGCGGCAACGCATCACACATCGTGCAGGTCGCGCGATTCAGCGCTGGCACGTGCCGCAAAAAAATGTGGACCGTCCGGATTGCACGATGCGCTTGATCGTGCCTTTGCATCCAGCGCGCGAACAGCGCTCGCCTGCACGGTCATATACGAGGAAATTGTGCTGGAAGTATCCGAGCTCGCCGCTAGTCTGCTTGTAGTCGCGCAGCGTCGATCCGCCGGCGCGAATGGCATCGTTTAGCACCTGCTTGATGTCATCCACGAGCCGCACGATCGCAGACATCTTCAGCGAGGCGCTTTCCCGCAGCGGAGAAATGCGCGCGCGGAACAGAGCTTCGCACACATAGATGTTGCCAAGCCCCGCAACCACGCGCTGGTCGAGCAGGGCCGCCTTGATCGGCGCACGCTTGCCTTCAAGTCTCTCGCGCAGCACACCCGCCGAGAACGCGTCGGACAGCGGCTCCGGCCCGATGGCTGCGAGGAATCGGTAAAGCGCGATGTCCGCCGCAGGAAAGAGATCCATCATGCCGAACCGCCGGTGATCGGAATAGACGATCCGCGCGCCCTGGTCGGTGATGAACTCGATGTGATCGTGCTTGCCGGGACCCTTGGAGTCGTCAGGCTGGATGTTGTGAAGGAAGCGCCCCAATTCCCCGCCCTCGATCTGGAAACGCCCCGACATGCCGAGATGGATGATCAGGATCTCGTCACCGTCGAGATGCGCGAGGATGTATTTCGCACGACGCGTGAGCTTCTGAACGCACCGCCCCGTTAACCGTTCTGCAAAGTCCTTGGGTAAAGGAAAGCGCAGGTCACCCCGGCGCGCGATCACGCGCTGCAGGCGACGCCCCTCAAGCACGGGCACGAGGCCCTGTCGCACGGTTTCTACTTCAGGCAATTCAGGCATGGGACGCAGTGTAGCGTGGCAGCAGCAGGAAAGAGAGACTACAGTGTCACACAAGCCATGAAAGACAACGAACCCAAGGTCAGTTTCGGATTCCGCGAAGTGCCGGAACAGGAAAAATCGCGCCTTGTGGGCGAGGTCTTTTCAAGCGTTGCGGGCCGCTATGACATCATGAATGACCTCATGTCGATGGGCATTCACCGGCTCTGGAAGGACGCACTGATCGACTGGCTGTCGCCGATGCCGGCGATGCAGTTGCTGGACGTGGCAGGCGGCACCGGCGACATCGCTTTCAGGTTCCTTGATCGGCTGGGTGCTCGCGCAACGACCGCGCACGCCACCGTGTGCGACATCAATGCCGAGATGGTCGCGGTCGGACAGTCACGCGCCGCCCATCTCCAGCTCGGAGACCGCGTCTCGTTCGGCTGCGGCGATGCCGAGAAACTCCCGTTCCCGGATGCAAGCTTCGATGCCTACACGATCGCCTTCGGCATCCGCAACGTGACCCACATCGACGTGGCCCTGAAGGAAGCCTGGCGCGTGCTGAAGCCGCGCGGCCACTTCCTCTGCCTTGAGTTCTCGAAGGTCGACAATCCGCTGCTGGGCCGCCTCTATGACGCCTGGTCGTTCAACGTCATGCCCCTGATCGGTCAGGCCGTGACGAACGATCGCGCGGCCTATGACTATCTCGTCGAGAGCATCCGCCGCTTCCCGTCACGCGAAGCGTTCGGCGACATGATCGACGCCGCCGGGTTCCGCCGGACGAAGTGGCGCGAGCTCAGCGCCGGCATCGTCACGATCCACTCCGCGTGGAAGGACTGACATGCTGCGCATCCTGACCAGGCTTGGCCGGTTGTTCCGGAGTGCCCGCGTGCTCGCGCGCTACGACGTATTGCCGCCGCCCGAATGGAAAGAACACACGCCAGCCCCGTTGCGCGTCGCCGCGCGCCTGCTGCCCCGCGCCCGCAGCCTCGCGAAAGGCCGGTCCGGCGAGCGCCTGGCAAAAGCCCTCACGGATCTCGGCCCCTCCTTCATCAAGGCAGGCCAGTTCCTTGCCACGCGACCCGACGTCATCGGAACGCAGATCGCGCAGGACCTCGCCGAGCTGCAGGACCGCCTCCCGCCCTTCCCCGCATCGACATCCAGGGCCATTCTGATCGCCGAACTGGGCGACGAGCGCACCCAGCGCCTCGGCGACATCGGTGAAGCAGTCGCCGCCGCCTCCATTGCCCAGGTCCACAAGGCCTGGATCGCGCCTGCGACGGAAAAGGGCGAACGCCGCGCATTGGCCATCAAGGTGCTGCGCCCCGGCGTCGAACAGGAATTCGCTGAAGACCTTGAGGCCTTCGCCTGGGCCGCCAACCTCGTCGAGAAACTGGATGCCGAGGCACGCCGCCTGAAACCCAAGGCGCTCGTCGACACCCTCGCCCGCTCCGTCGTGCTCGAGATGGACCTGCGCCTCGAGGCCGCCGCAGCCTCCGAGATGGCGACGAACTCTGCATCGGACCCGGAGATCCGCATCCCCGCCGTCGACTGGGACTTCACGTCGAAGCGCGTCCTCGCGACCGAGTGGATAGACGGCACGCCCTTGCGCAACCGCGACGCCCTCCTGGCGCAGGGCCATGACCTGAAGCTGCTCGCCACGCGCCTCATCCAGGCCTTCCTGCGCCACGCCCTTCGCGACGGCTTCTTCCATGCCGACATGCATCCGGGAAACCTGTTCGTCGACCGCGATGGCAGGATCGTCGTCGTCGACTTCGGGATCATGGGCAGGCTCGACATCACGCTGCGCCGCTTCATGGCCGAGACGCTGGCAGGCTTCCTGGCCCGCGACTATCGCCGCGTCGCACAGGTTCACCTCCAGATCGGCTTCGTGCCCGCGAACCATACGGTCGAGGACTTCGCGCAGGCCCTGCGCGCCATCGGCGAACCGATATTCGGCCGCCCCGCCGCCGACATGTCCATGGCGCGCCTCCTGTCACAGCTCTTTGAAGTGACCCGCCTCTTCGACATGCAGATGCAGCCGCAGCTCGTGATGCTGCAGAAGACCATGGTCGTT
>JBILMZ010000324.1:0-2848 GCA_044375275.1 Micropepsaceae bacterium
GAGATAGGCTTCCACCATGAGCTCCTCGGCGCCCATGTCCCAGCGTTCGCCGAACTTGGAACAGCCCATGCCAAGGATCGCAACCTTGTCCTTAATTCCCGAAGCCATTTGTTAAACTCCAATGCAATTTCATGATGATGCAAGATATCGGGTCGGGCAATGCCGAAGCCCGGCTCAGACGGGCGCGGCCTTCCAGAAATAGCGGCGGAATCCGCGGCGATCGTCGAAATCCTTTACCCGGAAGACCATGCGCATCTTCGAGCCTGTGTCGACGGTTCCCACATCCACATCCGTGAAGTCCGCAAGGAAGCGCCCGCCCTCCTCGAAGGTAACCATGCCATAGTGCTGAGGCGGATCCTGCGAATAGGTCAGGAAATCCGCCGACCACGACAGCACCTTTCCCTCCAGCTCGGCGAATGAAAACGGCTTCTGCTGATCCACGGCATTGCAGTTCGGGTTCACGCAGATCCGTGTCCGCGGGAACTGCGCCGTTCCGCACTTCTCGCATTTGCCACCCACGAGGCCGAACAGCATGTCCCGCTTGCGGTACGTCACGGTCAGCGCCGTCTTGTTGTCCTTCTCGGCGCGCATGCCCTTTTCCATCTCGACCAGGCCGTTGAAGGCGAGCCACTTCATGTAGTTGGTCTCTTCCTTCCGCCGCGCCAGCGAGCCCTTCACGCCGCGCGCAGGTCGCGCCTTCTCGATCCCGTCGCCGACTTCGAGCAGCAGCGCATCACAACCCTGACCAAATGCCGCCACGAGGATCTTCTGCCCAGGCTTTGCATCTTCTAGTGCATGCGCCAGCATCACGAGAGCGTGTGCCGTGCCGCACTCGCCCACCGTCCCCGCCAGATTGTCCCGCACCTTCGAGGCATCGATCCCGCACTTCTGTGCAAGTTGCTGGTCCAGCTTTGCAAACAGGCAAGGCAGGATGAAATGGTCCACGTCAGTCGCCTTCACGCCTGTCTTTTCAAGCAGGCCCTTGACGGTCTGGGGAACGATCCGCGTGTAGCCTTCATCGCGGATCCAGCGCTCTTCCCAGCCATAGTCAAACTCTTCACCTTCACCGCGGAAGTGGTCGATGAAATCGACGGATGTCGAGTTGCTTCCGAGATAGCGCACGGCCAAATCCTTCGTGCTGACCACGAAAGCGGCGGCGCCGTCACCAAACTGGAACTCCTGCGGCGCTCCGGCGCGCGTCGCCCGCCTGTCAGCCGCGGCCACCAGCGCACTTGGCGTGGCGCCTGACGCAACTTTCTCGAAGGCCGCGATAAGGGCCGACACACCTGCACGCTGCGATCCCGTAACATCCGCCGTGTGGATGTTTTCAGACAGGCTGAGCGCGGCAGAGACGATCCCCGCATTCTGGCGGTCAGCAAAGGGCATCGTGGTCGAAGCAAAATACACGGCACCAACATGACCACGCGACGAAAGCGGATCGCGCGACCGTGGAAGCGCATCCCGCGCCGCCTCGACGGCCATGGTCACGGCGTCCTCATCCCAGTTCGCCATCGAGCGTTCGCCCTTGCCGAGCGCTGCTACCGAAGGGTTGAACCAGGCATTGGCGGCCGCGATGGCCTTCCGCTGCAGGCGCAGGCGGGGAAGATAGGCGCCAAAGGAAGAAATGCCGACCGGGGTCTGTGCCATCCTGGGTGTTCCGTCAACAGGGGTTCACGGCCCGCACGCAGCAGGCCGATGTGATCAACGCGGGAGCATCCAGATAACAGGAAACGTACAGGCGCCTCAACGGACTATCGGCGCACCACGATGCAGGCCGATCCTTTTTCCCGTAGCGTCCGGCACAGCTTCAGTGCCGAATCCTTGTCGGGAAGCGAGCCCGCATAGAGCCGGTACATCGTGCCGCGCTGCGGAATCTCGACACGCGCCACGCTATGCGCCAGGCCGTCAAGCAACTGGCGGGCAGCACTGGAAGCCCTGTTCCAGCCAGCTGCTGCAAGCTCCTCCGATGCAAAGGAACCAAGCTGCAGGACATACTCGGCGTCGCTGCCACCTTCTCCGCCCGGATCAGGCTTTGGCGCCGTGACGGGCGGCTGAACGACCGGGGACACGGGCGCAGGCTCGACGAGTTCCGGCGCTACAGGTGGTGCCGAAGGTCGACCCGTCGTCCGCGAACCGGGTGCGTCTGCAATTGCTGGACGCAATCCCATTTCGGCAGAAGGTGCACCGGCCTCAGGCGCGCGAACAATGGAAGGCGCCTTCGCAGCCGGCGGCGTCCAGGGGGCCGTTTCGGGGACATCCGTTCCCAACGGCGCCTGCGACTTGAGCCCGGGTTGCCCGGAAACAAGAAGCGGCCCGCCCGTGCCACGCGGCAACCGCTTTCGGGCGACGGCATTCGTAAGTACGCGCGAGTCCTCAAGCTTTGCAAGTCGCACCCGGGCGTCCTCAAGTGAAGGATCTATCTCGAGTGCCCTGCGGAAAGAGTCTGCGGCTTCACGCGGCTTTCCAAGCGCTTCAAGTGACATGCCCTGCCAGACAAAAACAAACTGCGGATGTGAGTGCCCATTTCGAAGCGCCATGTCGTAGTCCATAAGCGCTTCCGCGTTCAGGTTCGACTTGCGGCGCAGATTACCGCGGTTGGCGTAGGGCTCGGCATAGTTCGGATTCAGGCGAATGGATAAACCATAATCACGCAACGCCGTTTCCCGATGATTCAAGGCCTCGAAAGCCAACCCCCGGTTATTCAGCGTTCGCGGCCTGAATTCCTTTGGTAAATCCTCGTGCCAGAGCGCGATGGTGTAGTCGAGAATGGCGCGACCGGCCTCGCCTTGCTTGTAGAAAGCCATTCCACGCTTGTGGTAAGTAAGCGCCAGACTTTCCTGGGACAACT
>JBILMZ010000325.1:0-2837 GCA_044375275.1 Micropepsaceae bacterium
CGCGACCTCTTCATTCGCACGATGATGGGCGGTCGCGTTTCGCTGGCCATCGGCTTTGTCGCAACCTTCGTCGCCCTCGTGATCGGCGTCCTGTATGGCGCGACCGCGGGATTTGTGGGCGGCCGCCTCGACAACCTGATGATGCGGTTCGTGGACATCCTCTACGCCCTGCCCTTCATCTTCTTCGTGATCATCCTCGTCGTCGTGTTCGGCAACAATTACCTGCTGATGTTCGTGGCAATCGGTGCCGTCGAGTGGCTGACCATGGCGCGTATCGTGCGGGGCCAGACCCTGTCGATCAAGCGCAAGGAATTCATTGAAGCCGCGGAAGCGTCAGGCGTGGCCACGCAGGACATCATCCGCCGCCACATCCTGCCCAACGTCATCGGTCCCGTGATCGTCTATGTGACCCTCACCGTTCCGGCCGTGATCCTGACCGAGAGTTTCCTGAGCTTCCTTGGCCTTGGCGTGCAGGAACCCTTCACGTCCTGGGGCGTGCTGATTGCCGACGGCAAGGACCAGATGGAGTCGTATCCATGGATGCTGATCTTCCCTGCGGTCTTCATGGCGGTCACGCTGTTCTGTTTCAACTTCATTGGTGACGGGCTTCGCGACGCCCTCGATCCCAAGGACCGCTGAGGGAGCGCGAACACCATGGCAGCCATTCTCAGCGTCAAGGACCTGACCGTCAGGTTCAGCACTCCCGAGGGCGAGGTTTCAGCCGTCAGCCGCCTCAACTTCGACATCGAGGAAGGCGACTGCGTCGGCGTGGTCGGCGAGTCCGGATCGGGCAAAAGCCAGACCTTCATGGCCGTCATGGGCCTGCTGGCCGGGAACGGAAAAGCCACGGGCAGTGCCAAGTTCCGTGGCGAAGAACTGATCGGCATGCCGCGGGCGCGGCTGAACAAGATCCGTGGATCCCGGATGACGATGATCTTCCAGGATCCGATGACGTCGCTGACGCCGCATCTCAAGATCGGACGCCAGCTGACCGAGGTGCTCGTCCTGCACAAGGGCATGTCGGAAAGGGACGCGCGTGTACGCGCCATCCAGATTCTTGATCGCGTGAAAATTCCCGACGCGAAGCGCCGGATCGACCAGTACCCGCACGAATTCTCGGGCGGCATGCGCCAGCGCGTCATGATCGCCATGGCCCTGATCTGCGAGCCGGAACTGCTGATCGCCGATGAGCCGTCCACGGCACTCGACGTGACCGTGCAGGCCCAGATCCTTGACCTGCTGCAGGAACTTCGTTCGCAGGACAAGATGTCGATCATCATGATCACCCATGACCTGGGCGTCGTTGCCGGCCTCTGCAGCCGTGTCATGGTCATGTATGCGGGCGAGTTCTGCGAAACGGCCAATGTCAGGGACGTCTTTCACGACCCGCAACACCCGTATACGCGCGGCCTCGTCAACTCGATTCCCCGGCTCGACAGAGGTAGCGATGAGCGCCTCACAGCCATTCCGGGCCACCCGCCCAATCTCCAGCGCCTGCCCAAGGGATGCACATTCCAGGAGAGATGCGAGTTCGTATTCGACCGCTGCATCGCGGAACGACCCAAGCTGACGGGGTTTGCGCCGGATCGAGCCAAGTCGTGCCACCTCAAGGGATTTGACAGCAAAGGCGCAGTGATCCGATGAGCAGCGGCGAAGTCATTCTTTCCGTCAAGAACCTGAAAGTCCATTTTCCAGTGTATGGAAAGGGACTATTCGGCAGAACACGCCCGCTCAAGGCTGTCGACGATGTTTCGTTTGATGTCCACGCCGGTGAAACGCTCGGCATCGTCGGAGAGTCCGGTTCGGGCAAGTCGACAGTCGGACGTGCCGTGCTGCAGCTGATCAAATCCACGTCCGGGCGCATTGTCTGGCTAGGCAAGGATATCGCCGGTATCTCGCGCGCGCAGATGAAGCCGAGACGACGCGAAATGCAGATCGTCTTCCAGGATCCGCTGGCGAGCCTCAATCCGCGCATGACGGCCGGTGACATCATCGCCGAACCACTGACAACCTTCGAGCCGAACCTTTCGCAGGAAGAGAAGAAGGCCCGCGTTCGCGAGATCATGGCGAAGGTTGGTCTCCTGCCGCAGATGATCAACCGCTATCCGCACGAATTTTCAGGCGGACAGAACCAGCGCATCGGCATTGCCCGGGCAATGATCCTCAAGCCGAAGCTGATCGTCGCAGACGAGCCCGTCTCGTCACTGGACGTATCGATCCGCGCGCAGATCATCAACCTGCTGGCTGACCTCCAGAAAGATACGGGCGTTGCCTTCATCTTCATCAGCCATGACCTGGCCGTGGTGCGCCATGTGAGCCACCGCGTGCTCGTGCTGTATCTGGGCAAGATCATGGAACTTGCGGATGGAGCGGCGCTGCTGGACCATCCCCGCCACCCTTACACGCAAGCCCTGCTGTCTGCGGCACCCGTGCCGGATCCCGATGTGGAAACCGGCAAGACGCGCATTGTCCTGCAGGGCGACCTGCCCTCGCCGATCAATCCACCATCAGGCTGTGTGTTCAGGACGCGCTGCCCGATCGCCCAGGCGAAATGCACGAAAGAAGTGCCGGCGCTTGAAACCCGCGGTGGCCAGAATGGTCATGTCGTGGCTTGCCACTTCCCATCCTGACCAGCCAGCAGGCAGGTCCTACTTGATCCGGCGGACCTTGAGCTTGATGTTCTTTCCGTCGACGTAGAGCGAGAAGCTGCCCATGAAGGCCTTCTCGATTCGGACACTCATCTGACCTTCCGAGGCGCGATGATTGAGCTCCGTGGTGTCGCCATCAATCTGCTTCCACACTTGTCCATTGTCGAGAATGAACAATGTCCGGCCGAG
>JBILMZ010000326.1:0-2825 GCA_044375275.1 Micropepsaceae bacterium
CAGAAGCTGCTTGATCGGGCGCATGTTCGAACCGGCGCGGCCGAACGAGAACTCCGAATAGATCTCGGAGAACGCGGCGTTTACCGGCGCGACATTGCCGCCGTGGCCATTGAACCAGTAGATGCGGTCAAAGCCGTGGCGCATGAGGGATGATGTCCAGTCCTGCATGGCTGCGATCATGGTCGAGGGGCGCAGCGTGATCGTTCCCGGAAACCCCAGGTGATGCTGGGCGGAGCCCACGTTGAAGGTGGGGCCGATGAGGATGCCGCTTTCGTCGCCGGCCATCTTCGCAATGAACTCGGGGCAGATGGCGTCCGTTCCCAGGAGGCCGTTGGGGCCGTGCTGTTCGGTCGAGCCGATCGGAATGATGATACCTGTCGACTTCTTCAGGTATTCCTCGATTTCCGGCCAGGCGGATTGATGTAGCTGCATTTCGACCCCTAGAATTCCGTTCGCATTGGCGTCTAGGGTTAGCCTGTTGCGACCCAATAGAAAAGAGTTCAGGACATGACTTTGAAAGCTGTGCCTCAGGGTCCCTTGCACGGGGTACGGGTCATTGACCTGACCCAATATGTTCTTGGCCCCTATGCGACCCAGACCCTGGGTGACCTGGGTGCCGACGTGATCAAGATCGAGGAGCCGTCGGGAGATCGCCAGCGGAACCAGGGCAAGGCGCCGAAGTCCCAGACGATGGGGCCGCTGTTCGTGGCGCTGAACCGCAACAAGCGCTCGGTCGCCATCGACCTCAAGAGCGAGCCTGGCAAACGTGCGCTGCAAAAGCTGGTGCGCAGTGGTGATGTCTTCATTCACAACATGCGGCCGGAAGCCATGAAGCGGCTGGGCTTCGGCTATGCGGATGTTGCCGCGCTCAAGCCGGACATCGTTTATGTGGAAGCTGTCGGCTATGGGTCTGGCGGACCGTACAACGGGCGTCAGGCGTTTGATGACCTGATCCAGGCGGCGTCAGGCGCGTGTGACCTGCTGCCGCTCTATGATGGCGACAAGTCCTTGCGGCCGTTTCCGTCGATCGTTGCCGACAAGACGTGCGGTCTCTTTGCGGTGATTGCCACGCTGGCCGCGCTTCAGCACAAGGCGCGCACCGGGGAAGGGCAGTTCGTCGAAGTGCCGATGCTCGAGACCTTCACGGGCTTCATCCAGGCGGAGCATATCTGGGGCAAGACCTATCCGGATGTACCGGGCAAGTTCGGGCATCCGACGACCATCACCTCGCATCGCAAGCCGTACCAGACAAAGGATGGCTATCTGGTCGTGATGCCGGCGAGCCGCGAGGGGTCGGTCAAGTTCCTCGAGCTTGGTGGTATTCCGGATGCGTATGAGAGCGAACGGTTTCTTTCGGCGCCGGATGGCAAGGCGCGGGTCAATGTCTATTACGACATGATGCGGGAGGCGGCGCTCACGCATACGACGCAGGAATGGATGGATTTGTGCGACAAGCACCACATCCCTGCGATGCGGGCGAACGAGATGTCGACGCTGTTCGAGGATCCGCACTTCAAGGCGGTCGGGTTCTTCGAGGAGCGGGAGATCGCGAGCGAAGGGCGGTACCTGGCGATGAAGCCGGGGCTCAAGTTCTCGAAGACGCCGTGCTCGATCCGGCTGGATCCGCCGACGATCGGCGAGCATACGGATGAGGTGCTGGGGGAGTGATCCGGGAGCGCTGGCGTTTCGTCGGCTCTTTCTGTCGGTTGTGGTGCGATGGGCCTGGTTGAGAAGAAGATTTCACGCAAAGACGCAAAGTAGGTAAGACGCAAAGAAGGGGCTCACGCGCTTGCGCGAAGGGTGGGTCTTTCATTTCCGGTCTTGCTGCTCGAGAGATGACACGTGGAACTTTGTTTCATGGATTTTTGGCCCAGCGCTGCCATTTATTTTCTGGAAGATGACACTTTCGTCGTTGTTTTTGCGTTTGTTCATCTTCGGGATTGTTTGTGCGTCGTGGGCAGGCCTCGTGTCCTTCGCAGGCAGAGTCCGGGGCACTCACCCTGCAGTTCCTTTTCGCGCGGGGCTCACGAGGCGGTCGCCTGTCTGGCAGGTCCGTCGGGCATTTATTCAGTTTTCAAGTCGCTGGCAGTCGAAACCGCGGAATAGAACATAATAAGAACAGTCTTGCCGTGCAAGAGGTGCGCATGCGACAAGTTTGCTGCTGGGAGCGCCGGCATCCTGCCGGCTCTTTTGTATGCGTGGAGAAGCGAGATTGCTTCAGGGGGCAATCGTTTAGTTTTGTGCCTGTTGCAACTCTTCCAAGAGAGCCCTCTGCTTCATGTTCGCAAGGGGCCGGCAGGATGCCGGCGCTCCCAGGGGCGTTGACTTGGGTCTAGCTTGTCCAATCGGCCTGGCGTGCCGTCGCGCGGTAGATCGAGTCGATCGTGGGTCGCTCGCCCACATCGTCCACGGCGAGCGTGACATGATAGGTGTCTTCGATCGTCGAGAGCGCGGTGTTGATGGCACGCCAGTCTGTGGCAAACGTCGCCATCAAGTCGACATCGTCTGCCATGTCTGCGGGGGTAAGGCCGATCGCGTTGGCTACAATTCGCCGGATCTCGGAGCGCCGGTCTGGGATGGATTTCATCTGGGTTCTCCGTGGGTGGGGAATGGCGAGTGGGTCGCCGTGCCGTCGCGATGAACGAGGTATCATACTTGGCTGATGGGGCAAACTTGGGCATGCAGCGAGTTTCGAGGTGATACCGGGTGGCGAGGAACTCCATCCCCTGCAGCACGCCTTCGCTGAAGCTACGGCGTGCGCAGGTACTTCCTCACGTTGTGAGGAAGAGTCGTGGCTCGTCTCCTCCTCACGGGAGTCTACCCTA
>JBILMZ010000124.1:0-10239 GCA_044375275.1 Micropepsaceae bacterium
GAACACCATAGCCACGGCGTGGAGAGGGTGGATCGCTGCGGCAGCAGCGAGACGGGTGAGGCCCCCCCCTGCCCGCCTTTCATGCGCATGCTTGCGTTCCCCTGCGGCATGGGGCAAATCATTTGCATGAGCGAACCAAACGAATTTGATTTCATCATTGTCGGCGCGGGCAGCGCTGGTTGTGTGCTGGCGAACCGGCTTTCGGCGGACGGAAAGAATACCGTGCTGCTGCTTGAAGCGGGTGGCGATGACAGGCCGACGAAGGAGCCGTCGCAGTTCATGTCCAACCTGATGATCCACATTCCCGTCGGCTATGCGCAGACGCTGAAGGATCCGAAGGTGAACTGGATGTTCCCAACCGAGCCAGACGCGGGTTCGGGTGGGCGCGTGCATTTGTGGCCGCGTGGCAAGGTGCTGGGCGGGTCGTCATCGATCAACGGGCTGCTCTATATCCGCGGACAGCAGTCCGATTATGACGGCTGGCGGCAGATGGGATGCGAGGGCTGGAGCTGGGAAGACGTGTTTCCCATTTTCCGTCGCTCCGAGCACCAGGAGCGCGGCGCGGACAAGTTCCATGCCACGGGCGGTCCCCTGAATGTTTCCGATGTCACAGAGCGCCATCCTGTTTCGGATGCGGTGATCGAGGCCTTCGCCGAAGCTGGCGTCCCGCGCAATGACGACGTCAATGGCGAAAGCCAGGAAGGCGCCACCTATTACCAGCTCACGGTGAAGAACGGGCAACGCCAGTCAGCGGCGGTGGCCTACCTCCATCCGGCCATGAGCCGGCCCAACCTGAAAGTCGAGACGCGGGCGCTGGCGCGGCGCGTAACAATGCAGGGACGCAAGGCCACGGGCGTCGAATATGCACAAGGCGGCAAGGTCATCACGGCGAAGGCGCGGCGCGAGGTCATACTGGCCGGTGGTGCGATCAATTCACCGCAACTGCTGCAGCTCTCGGGCATCGGTGACGCAAGCCTGCTCAAGAGCCATGGCATCGCGGTCGTACATGACCTGCCGGGCGTCGGCGAGAACCTGCAGGACCACTATGTCGTGGGGACCACGTTCCGGCTGAAGCCGGGAACGCCCTCGATCAACGAGACCAGCCGCGGCCTGTCCTTCGTGAAGGAGGCGTTCAAGTACCTGACGCAGCGCAAGGGCCTGCTCACGCTTTCGGCCGCGCACATCGCCGCCTTCGTGAAGTCGCGTCCGGACCTCATCTCGCCGGACATCCAGTATCACATCCTGCCGGCGACGGTTGATACGGAGAAGCTGGCGGCGAGCGGCGACATGCAGCTTGAGGCGCTGCCGGGACTCACGATCGCGCCGTGCCAGGTGAGGCCGGAAAGCCGCGGGTGGATCCGCATCAAGTCTGCGGATCCGGCCGTCTATCCTGCCATCCAGCCGAACTATCTCAGCGATCCGCTGGACCGGGAAGTCATCGTTGCGGGGTTGAAGTGGGCGCGCAAGATCGCAAGCCAGCCGGCGCTGGCGCCCTTTGTGCAGTCGGAACTGCTGCCGGGCGAGGCTGCGAAGACGGATGCGGACCTGCTGGAGTATGCGCGCAATAACGGGGCCACGATCTATCACCCGGTGGGTACGTGCCAGATGGGCCACGGGCCGCGTGCCGTCGTTGATCCGCAGTTGCGCGTGCATGGCATTGAGGGCCTGCGTGTAGTGGATGCCTCCATCATGCCGCGGCTTGTGTCGGGCAATACCAATGCGCCGACCATCATGATTGCCGAGAAGGCGAGTGACATGATTTTGGGGCGGTAGCCCCCCTTCCTGTCATCCCGTGCGCGCGGCAGCATGCAATGCTGCTGCGCAGACACGGGACCCAGAGCCGACGGACGTGCGCTTTGGCACTGGGTCCCGGCTCTCGCTGTGCTCGGCCGGGATGACAAATGATGTTTGGATGATTGCTGGGGGGCGTTGCGATCTGGGCAAGCGGGATGCCCGCCCCCTGCCCTGACGGCACGTAGATCGAGACCATGCTGCACCGGCTCATCCGCAAGGGCTGGGCCCGCACCGGCTCAGCGCTTGCGGCCCGCGTATTCTCCCAGCATCGCGAACAGCACGAACAACGGAAGACCGCCGGCATGGAACCAGGCCGGGTTCTGGATCATCCAGGCATTCAGCCCGCCGGCTGCGGTCAGGAGCACGGCGAGCACGAGGGCCGGGCCGGCGGTGTGACCGCCTGCAGCGCGGGTCGCCACGAAGCCGCCGACAAACGAGCCCGCTGTCCAGCCGATCGCCACAAGCACCAGCGCCTGCAGGGGCATGGTGGCCGCGAAATTGCGGACGGCCTCGATGTCCTGCGTGTTCAAGCCTTCCGGGAAGGGGTGCAGCAGAGAGTTCGCGTACTCGCAGCCCATCATGATGGCGACCGCGGCCACAAGCCCCGCGATCACCGAGAGTGCGTTGCGGAGCATGCTACATCGATCCGAGGAAGTCGCGCTTGCCGACATCGACGCCATTGTGGCGCAGGATGTTGTAGGTGGTCGTTGCGTGGAAGAAGAAGTTGGGCAGCGCAAAGTTCTGCAGGTAGACGGAACCCTTCCATGTGAACTTCTGTCCGCCGAGGGTCAGCGTCACGTCCCTGTCGGCCGAACCGTCGAACTGTTCGGGCTTGAGGGCCTTGATGAACTCCAGCGTCTTCGCAACGCGCTGCTGCAACTCCGGGAACGTGGCCTCGGTGTCGGCATAGCTCGGCACTTCAACGCCGGCGAGACGTGCGCAGGCGCCCTTGGCATGGTCCGTTGCAATCTGGACCTGGCGGGCCAGTGCAAACATGTCGGGTGCAATGCGAGCATTCACGAATACGGATGGGTCAATCTTGCGGGCTTCGGCATTCGCTGCAGCCTTCGACAGGATTGTGGCCAGGCTGGTGAGGTACTGGCTGAAAACGCCGACGCTGGCGTGATGGAGGTTGGCGGACATCATTCTCTCCCTGATGGATTTCGCCAAACTACTAGCATAATCAACGCTGTCTGTTGCATTTTTGTGCGTTCTGATTCCCGTCTTTCGGGGTAAGAGGCGCCTCATGGACTGGCGTGTTTTCCCCTGCACCGGTTTCCAACCCAGGATTTCCTCCATGTTCCTTGCGTTTGTCGTTCTGGCGCTGCTCGTCGTTATCGGACTGGCGGTCTGGGTTCTGGGCAAGAACCAACTCATTCACGCCGTTTCGGACGAGACGCCTGCCTGGTTCGTCGCCATACGGTTCAAGCCGGATGCCACGCAACAGACAGTGCAGCTGCCCATGGGTGTCCGCCGCAAGTGGCGGGCTCGTGCCGACTTTACCTTCGTGGGCACGGGAGAGCGCTACTGGGACAGCTTCATGATCCTCGCGGGAGCACCGCGCGACGCAAGACTTCCCATCTTTCTGTCAGGCCAGATCGAGGATGCGTATGTGGCCCGCCTCAAGCTGCAACGCCCGCCTGTCCCGGTCCTCGGCTTCCTGAGGCTCCTGCATGTCGTCGGGATCAAGCGCATGCCGCGTGGTGAGGTGCTCCGGGATCCGGCGCATGCCGGCGCCAGGCCTGATGCCATGCCGACCAGGGACACCATTACCCAGTTGCTGGCACGAGAAGGATCCTATCGTCCGGCCATGGTCAATTTCCTGAGCTACCTGCCGTCGGCAAATTATGCGACAGGCGGAGACAACACGCTCAGCGGGCGACGGGCCTACGGTCTTTATGGCCTCGTGGCCTTGCAGACCGCCTACGGCACGGGTGGCCGGCTCATTTTCTTCGGGCGCGTTGAAGACGTCTTGCTGGAGCCAAAGGGCGGCCTCACGACTGGACGGTGGGATGATATCGCCGTGATGGAATACACGGAGCCCAAGGCCATCCTCACCATGGAGCAGATCCCGAAGTACCGGGCTGCCCTGAAGCACCGGGACGCGGGGCTCGACAGAACTGTCATCATCTCATCCACCATGCTCACCGACTAGGATAAGTCGTCATGCTCTGGGTTTTGATGACGCTGGCCGCGGCTGCGGCGCAGACAGCGCGCAATGCCATGCAGAGCAGCCTCACTGGCAGTCTCGGCACGCTCGGCGCGACACAGGTCCGCTTCCTGTTCGGCCTGCCCTTCGCGATCTGTTTCCTCGTTGTCGCTTCGACGATCAGCGGCGCATCGCTTTCGCCACTGAACGAACGGTTCCTCCTGTTCACAGCCGCAGGCGCCGTCGCACAAATTCTGGGGACAGTTGCCCTTCTCGCCGCCATGCAGGCGCGCTCCTTTTCTGTTGCAACCGCCTTTTCAAAGACTGAAGCCGTTCAGGTTTCCGTTTTCGGCTTGATCCTCCTGGGCGACGATCTCAGCCTGCCCAAGGGCCTGGCGATCGTGACGGCGACGACCGGCGTTTTCCTGATGGCCTTTCGGGCGGATGAGCGCCTGACACGCGCCAGTGCCCTGCCCGTCATACAGGGTATCGCATCCGGCGGATTCTATGCGATCGCGGCGGTTGGCTTTCGCGGCGGCATCACGTCCCTGTCGCCCGATACGGCCTTTTACGTGCGCGCCTCGGAGACCCTGGTGTGCTCATTGATAATCCAGAGTGTCCTTCTTGGCCTGTGGATGCTCGTGTTTCAGAGGCCGCAACTGGTCCGCAGCTTCCAGATGTGGCGTCAAAGCAGCTTCGCCGGCTTCATGGGCGCCCTCGCCTCGCAGTTCTGGTTTCTCGGGTTCTCGCTGACGTCAGCGGCCAATGTCAGAACTCTCGGACTGCTGGAAGTCATCTTTGCCCAGATCGTGTCCCAGCGACTCTTTTCGCAAGCGCTGTCCTGGCGTGAGCTTGCAGGCATGGCACTCGTCGTTGCAGGCGTGGGCCTGTTACTGGCAACGCATGTTTGATTGCTACAAAAGGAATGGCTGAATCAGCCAAGCAGCTGCCTGCGGCCCAAACCAGCTGACGGCTGGGAGCGCGGCCCAAAAAGCGCAACGAAGCACGTTCATCCATCCTCCCGGCCAGTTGGACATGCGGCCGATCTGATTGCGGATGGTGAGCATCGCCGCCATGGCCGGCAGGGCAACGGCCTCCACGAAGCGTCCATTGGCATAGGCGCGGCGCCAGATCTCCCGGGAATAGGCATGGAGTTCGCCCAGCGCGAGCTGCTTGGCCTGTCGGATGGCCTTGCGGGCGCCCCAGACGGACCCGAATGCAATGATCAAGCAGACGCTGGACCCGAAGCCGAGAAGCATCGCGCTCGACGTTGCCGCATCCGGCCTCGACAGGATCGGACCCATCAGAAGCAGCGGCACGCCAAGGTAGAAAATCGATGCTCGCATATGCCGCGCCAACGGCGCCATTGCCGTCATGTCGAAGAGATCCACGCGCAAGTGGGCGGCAAGCGCGGAACTCAGACGGTAGTGAAGCAGCGCCACGTAGGCCAGGCATGACCCCATCATGCCAAACACGAGTGCCAGACGGATGTACATCCAGATGGTGAGAATGTCAGCGCTCGCCGACGGCACGATCGCAGACGCCTGCATGAGATTTCCGAATACCGGCGTCAACACGGCAGCCCAGAAACCTCCAAACACAAGACGCGCAACCGCATTTCCCCCGGCAAGGGTCGCGAGATGGTCGTCGTACTCGCTGTCGTTACATGCCAGCGTGCCAGAAGAGTCGGCGAAGGCTGTCAGTCCGCTGCGTGCGAGAAATGTAGGAAGGACGATGCAGTACGCTATCAGCGCCAAGAGCAGCATATCTGCAAGGCCCTCCATGGACGCAAAGAAGGCTGCATCGCCTACGAACACGCCATCCATCGCACCAGCAAAGTTCATGAAAGCGATGTGAGCCCCGACGAGGAGTAAAAACGCGATGCCGCCTGACCACAATGGCCTGAGTTCGATCCAGGAGATGAAACGATCTATGAGTCCGGGTGCGGTCGGCGCCACAGCATGATGGGCAGGCGGCGGCAATGCGGGGCGCTCAGGTGGCACCTCGCGCTCCGGCCCGCCGTCCTGCGGCCTGTTCTGTTCCACGCTTCCTGACATAGGTCCCAGTGCCGGCAAGCCTGACGGAGCGCCCCTCTCCCGCTTGCCACAATCCCGGCAACATAATGTCAATCGACGTCGATGTCCGTCACTACGATTGCATAAGTAAGGTTAGCGAGGCGGGGCCGTTGTCGCATGGCCCTTGGGAGCGGCTAGCTGCAGTCCCAGTGAAAGGCGACACGATCGAACCTCTGCGCCCTCAGATCCGCCTGCGAGATGGTGAAGCTGCCTTGGCCCATGTCACCCCACATGATGGAGCCGTCGGTCTCCGACCAGAGTTGCAGCAGGACACGGTCGAGCGACGCGTAACGGGTTTCGCGCCTGAAGTCGTCCTGCGTGGTCCCCGGATAGCCACCGACGTGATGGACTTCACGGTTCGCGTTCTCGTGGCCATTCATCCAATCGACGATGGCGTCCGAGCCGGGGCGATCAAGCACAGCGGGCGCGTAGGCCTCCACATCGGCGCTGTATGCCGAGGGCAACATGGTCGCCGGCTTCGGCACCAGCCTGCGTGACGCCTGCCGCAGCTTGCGTGACAGAGGGCTGTAGTCTTCTTCTGCCTGCGGACTTTCCATCAGCGCACCTGCTGCATCAGGCGCGGGACGCCAGATCACGCGGAAGGCGCCGACAAAAAGATCATCAAAGTTCGCACCATACAGGTCGTCTGCGCCCGTAAAGAACTGAACGACACCGAAACGCGGGAAATCGACGAGCGGAGGCAGGTCCACAAAATCCAGCTGCGCAAGGAATTGCAGGGGCGCTCCATCCGACGTTGTCGGCCAGGCTTCGCCCTGAGGGATCCACACGCGACCGCCCACATGGCAACCATGCGGCCCAGGCTCGATCTCCTGGCCCAGGGAAAGTACCGCAGCGGGTCTCTGCTGATTCAGATACCAGCCCTTGAATTGCTCGGCCTCTTCACCGGCAAGCGCGGGCCTGTTCATCTGTTCGGCACGCCATGCTTCGGCCCTGTCGCGCGCCTCTTGCCTGGCGCGCCTGTCGTCGAGCCCCTTCCTGACCCGGATGAAGAGCACCACGCCCAACAAGATCATGAGCACAAGGAAGGACAGGCCGAGGACAGCGGATCCTGTTGATGCAGACATGCCCAACCCTGCCGCGCTAGCCGGAGTAGGCGCGGTTGAGCTTTCTCATGCCACCGATCCAGCGATTATAGTCGGCCGCCTTCCTGCGCATGTATTCCAGAACCTCGGGATGCGGGAGGATCAGGAAGTCCTCGGCATCAATGGCGCTGACACAGGCCTCTGCCACTTCGGCCGGGTCCATCATGCCGTCAATCGATGCGACGCCACCTTCGTTTCCGGCCGTCATTGCCGTGCGCACGGCCTGCGGACACAGGACCGATACCTTGATCCCCTGGTCCCCGTGCGTGAGGGCAATCCACTCTGCGAAGCCGACAGCTGCGTGCTTGGTAACGGCATAGGGAGCCGAGCCGATCTGCGACAGCAAGCCGGCCGCGGACGCCGTGTTCAGCAGATAGCCGCCGCCGCGCGCCGCCATGCGCGGCACGAGGTAACGCGCCGCCCAAACGTGGGCCATCACGTTGATGTCCCAGATACGCTGCCAGTCTTCGTTGGCGACCTCGGCGCCGCCCTTCACGCCAATACCGGCATTGGAGCAAAACAGGTCGATGGGCCCGTGTGCGCTTTCGACGGCTTCGATCAGGCCTCGAATGTCGTCTTCTCGGGCGACGTTGGCCTGCATCGCCACGCCACCCGACAATGCCGCCGTTTCCTGTGCGCCGTTGAGATTGATGTCTGCGCAAACGAGATGCCTGGGCTTCTCCTTCGCAAAACGGACAGCCATCGCGCGCCCGATGCCGCTGGCTGCACCCGTCACCACAATCGTCCTGTCACCAAGTTTCATCGACAAATCCTTTTACGGTTCGGCTCTCGCGGACGAGGGGCGACAATCGTTCAGTAAGCGTGCTCGGTGAACAGGCGGCTGACGTCGCGGTTCCAGGCGCCGTGATACCGTTCGAGAATGTCTTCGGCGCGGGTGCGCCCGCTGTCGACGATCTGGAACAGAGGCTCAATGAATCCTTCTTCGGTGCCGCCGATGGAATCCGTCTGGCCCCTCAGGCGCAAGCCGGCCTTGGAGATGGTCAGCATGTGTCTCGCCAGCGCCTGGACAGTTGTGTTCCTGAACGGCGTCTTCAGTCCCAGCTTCGGCACGGCTTCACGCATGGCGCTGCGCTCTTCCGCCGTCCAGTCCTTGACCATGTCCCAAGCAGCGTCGAGTGAGCTCTGGTCGTAGTAGACGCCAACCCACAGGGCCGGCAGCGCGCAGATGCGACGCCAGAGGCCGCCATCTGCTCCGCGCATCTCGAGGAATTTCTTGAGGCGTACTTCCGGGAAGATCGTGGTCAGGTGATCTGCCCAGTCCGCCATGGTCGGTTCGATGTGCTCGAGGCCTGGCAGCTTGCGCGCCATGAAGTCTCGAAACGACTTGCCGGCAACGTCGTGATACGTGCCATCGCGATAGACAAAGTACATCGGCACGTCGAGCGCGTAGTCCACGTAGCGCTCAAAGCTCATGCCGTCTTCAAAGACCCACGGCAACATGCCCGAGCGGTCGTTGTCCACGTCCGTCCAGACGTGGCTTCGATAGGACAGGAACCCGTTCGGCTTGCCTTCCCTCAGCGGAGAGGCTGCAAACATTGCCGTTGCAATTGGCTGGAGAGCCAAGCCGACACGGAACTTCTTCACCATGTCTGCTTCGGAGGAGAAATCGAGGTTTACCTGGATCGTGCAGGTGCGGAACATCATCTCAAGCCCGAGGCCACCGACGCGCGGCATATAGCGCTTCATGATGCCATAGCGTCCCTTCGGCATGACGGGAACGTCCTCGATCCGTGCCGACGGGTGGAACCCAAGCCCCAGATAGCCCGCTCCGATCTCGGTCGCGATCGTCTTGACCTGCTCCAGATGCTCGTTCGTCTCGGCGCAGGTTTCGTGGAGGCTCCGGAGTGGTGCGCCAGACAGCTCCAGCTGACCGCCGGGCTCGAGGCTGATGGCAGCTCCGCCCTGCTTGAGGCCGATGATATGTGGCCCTTCATTGATGGGCTGCCAGCCAAATCGCTGAAGCCCCTCCAGCATCGCCCGCACGCCAGGCTTGCCTTCATATGGCAGCGGCGCCAGAGTTTTCAGGTCAAAGCCGAATTTCTCGTGTTCCGTGCCGATGCGCCATTGGTCCTTGGGCTTGCAGCCGTCGGAAAGCGACGCAATGAGATCGTCCTTTGATGTGATCGGACCGCCGCCGGATTGCGGAACTGACATGGAGTGACCTCGTTGGTTCAGGGCGAGCCGCACCTCGCAATGTGGTCCGAGGGATGCGGCCTGCTGCTTTAAACAGCATCTAGTCGCCCAATACCCTGCAACGCAAGGGGCCCTTCAGCGCCAGTCACCCCGCAGGGCCTGCCAGACCGCGATCGCGGCGAGTGCCGCCGTGTCCGCACGCAGAATTCGGGGCCCGAGCGTCACCGGTAATGAAAATGTCAAAGAACGTATGTACTCCCGCTCTTCCGGGTCGAACCCGCCTTCCGGTCCGGTCAGTATCGCCCAGCGCCCCGCCGCTCGTGCATTGAAAGCTGTCGCTGCATCTGGTGCATCACCAGCTTCGTCACAAAAGACAAGGACGCGCTCGGGATCCCACGTGGAGAGCACCTGTTTCAGGGTCACCGGTTCGCTGATTTCAGGAACGGTGAGGCGCTCGGACTGTTCGGCGGCCTCCATCGCATTTGCGCGCATCCGATCAGAGTTAACCCGATCTACGATTGTCCTGCGTGTCATCACGGGAACAATCCTGGCGACACCCAACTCGGTCGCCTTCTGAACGATGTAATCCAGCGGCGTCTTCTTGACGGGGGCCAGCAGCAACCAGAGGTCGGGGTCGGCCCGTTGTTCCCGCACACACGCTTCAACACGAACGGTCACGGCGCGCTTCGTGATCGTTGCAATGGCTGCCGACCATTCCCCGTCCTCGCCATTGAACAGGCCGATCCGCTGTCCCGCCTTCGCCCTCAGTACATTCGCGAGGTAGTGGGACTGCTGGTCACCCAGCACTACTTCCACTCCCTGCACCAGCGGGGTTTCAACGAACAGACGCGTCAAACCGCCTTCATACTTCAGATGGTCAGCGCCCTGTTGCATAGTTCAGCCTTGTCCTGTCCACCGGTTGGACTTAACACATCGAGGCATGAGCGCAAACGAAGCAGCGCGT
>JBILMZ010000327.1:0-2760 GCA_044375275.1 Micropepsaceae bacterium
CTAAAATGCAAATCAGGGAAATCTGGCGCTACCCGGTGAAGTCCATGGGCGGCGAGCGCCTGACGCACACTCACCTCGCCAAAGGCGGCATTGCCCATGATCGCGGCTGGGCGGTGCGCGATGAGAGCGACAAGACAATCCGTGGCGCGAAGCACTTTGGTGCCCTGATGAGTTGCAGCGCGCGTTACCTGACTGATACGCCTGCCGACCCCGTCCCGAAGGCCGAGATCACCTTGCCCGATGGACGCACCCTCTGCACCGATGACACGAAGATGAACGCCGCCCTGTCCGATCTTTGCGGACGGGCGGTGACGCTCTGGGCGCTGCAACCGCGCGAGCAAGAGCAGCATTATCGCGCCGCACCCGTCGCCGACGTGGAGGCCTACCTGCGCCAGATCTTCGCGCTTGAGCCGACAGAGCCCCTGCCGAACCTGGGCGCCTTTCCTCCCGACGTGCTGCAGGAAATCTCGCTCTATGCCTCGCCGCGTGGAACCTACTTCGATGCCTTCCCCGTCAACGTCCTGACCGAGGCGTCGTTGCGCCATCTCCAGGACCTGCTGCCGGACTCCAAGATCGACGTTCGGCGTTTCCGGCCGAACTTCCTGGTCGCGGACGGCAGTGATCTCGCGAAGCCGCTGGAGTTCGACTGGATCGGCCGCGAAGTCAGCCTGGGTGCCGCGCGCATCGCGGCCGTCATGCGCTGCCCGCGCTGCATCATGACAACCCGCGCGCAGGAAGGCGTCGGCCAGGGCCTGCCGCGCGACGGCGCCATCATGCGCACGCTGGTGCGCACAACGGAACAGAACCTGTCGATCTACGCGACTGTGAGCCATGAAGGCCGCGTTGCTGTCGGTGATCCTGTGGCGGTGAACTGAGGAATCCATGACCTATATCGACGGATTTGTGATCGCCTGCCCGAGAGCCAACAAGGAGAAGTTCATCGAGCACGCGCGCATGGGCGACAGTGTGTTCATGGACCTGGGTGCGCTTCGCATTGTCGAGTGCTGGGGTGATGACGTGCCGGTTGGCAAGGTGACCGACTTCCGCATGGCCGTCAAAGCGGAGGCGGATGAGGAAATCATCTTCAGCTGGATCGAGTGGCCGGACAAGGCCACGCGCGACGCGGCGATGGCGAAGATGATGAGCCCAGACTTCAAGGATCCGCGCATGGATCCGGAGAGGAACCCGATGCCGTTCGATGGCAAGCGGCTGATCTTTGGTGGCTTTGCGCCGATCGTGGAGCTGAAGAAGTAGGGGCGGGCCGTTCGGTCGTCAGCCTTTGCGCTGCCACTCCCTCCCCTGCAGCATCGCTGGCGCGACGCGCAGGTATTCCCTCACTTTGTGAGGGAGAGGGTGGGGGTGATTTGGGTCAAGGACGGGTTTTGGGCGACGTCGTAGTCTTCGCGGGTTAGCGAGGAGTGGCGGGCCATGAAAATTCTCATTCTTTACAGCACGACCGAAGGGCAGACGGCCAAGATCATGGAGTTCGTGGCGAAGCGGCTGCGCTTTGCGGGCGATGACGTGACGCTGCTTGAGGCGGTGTCGGCCGGGGCGCTTGATGTCACCGGATTTGAGGGCGCGATCCTGGCGGCTTCCGTCCATGTCGGCATGTACCAGAAGCCGGTCCTGGAGTTCGCGCGCGCGCATGCGGACTGGCTGAAGCGCGTGCCTTCGGCGTTTCTGTCGGTCTCTCTGGCGGCGGCGAGCAGCGATACAGAAGAGCTCAAGAGCCTCGATACAATCACCGAGGGGTTCCGGGCCCATACGGGGTGGACGAATGCCGAGATCCACCACGTCGCGGGGGCGTTCCGGTTCAAGGGCTACGACTTCTTCAAGGGCTGGGTGATGCGTGTCATCGCCTGGGAGAAGGGCGTGAAGGCGACGCCGGGGCAGGACCTTGAGCTGACGGACTGGCACGCGCTTGGCGTGACGATTGATGCGCTGCGGGTGCGGTTTGTGGCGGGTGGGGTGAAGTAGGCTCAGGGGCCGAGCCACGAGGGTTGCAGGAAGGGCGGGCGGGACGCCGGCGCTCCCATGGGGGCGTGTGAGGTTTGCCTGCTCAGTGAGTGTCTACATGGTACTGCCGCGACGGGTCTTCTTGCGCAATGCCCTCGGATGCGCCAGGCGGGAAGGCCAGCGCTCCTTCCGGCGCGTACTGGAGGATGTAGGCCTGCCTGACGCCCTGGCTCAGGTTCGGGCCCGTTCGGTGCGGTGTCAGCGAAGAGAAGACAACGATGTCTCCCTTGCGCGCGGGCATGGCGACGGCTCCTTGCGGATTGCGCAGGCACTGGTAGCCGAGGGGCGTCGTTTCGTGCACCAGCGTTCCGTTCCGGTGAAGGCCAGGTACAACCCAGGGACACCCGTTTTCCTCTGTCGCATCGTTCAGCGCGACCCAGCAGGTCAGATATTGCTGCGGCTCAACGTAGGTGTAGCCATTGTCCTGGTGCCAGGGAAACTCCTCGGGATTGCCGGGCTTCTTGTATACGGCCTGGTCCCAGTAGAGGCGCGCATTCGGCCCCATCAGGTCGTGACACAGATCCTGGAAGACGGGGTGCCGGCTGAAGCGCCTGAGCGCCTCGCTCTTGCCGACGAGATGCGTGGTGAAAGTGATCGCATCGGCCTGGGCAATGAGAGAGCGCCCGCCCTCGAGCTTGCGCAGGGCGTCTTCGGTCGCCTTCTCAAACGGTGCAATCGCGTCCGACACCTCATCCATTTCTGCGGCGGTGAATGCGGCCGCGAGAAGAAAGGCGCCGGTTTCGT
>JBILMZ010000328.1:0-2759 GCA_044375275.1 Micropepsaceae bacterium
AGCCCCTGATGCAGGCGAGCGTCTCTCACGCGCGGCAGCATCTCGTCGAGCTTGCGGACAACCCAGGCCTGCCCGCGATTCAGGAAAACCAACCGCGTGTCGATTCCTGCGATCTCCATGGCTTTCACATGAAAAGAACCGGTCTGGTCGCTCGGCGTGCCCCCGAGCCGCCTGATCTCCGCGGCGACCATCACGCACCAATGCCCCTCGTCATGGTGCACCTGTGCGATCTTCCTGCGTTCGGCGTCGTCACGCGCCTCCGCCAGACTTTCCTCCGCTACGCGCGCACCGGCACGCTCGGCTTCGAGAAGTTGATTGAGGGAGACGATCAGTTCAGGAGCGTCGGCATAGCCCATATACGCGTCCGGCCCTGCTGATGCCGAACAGGGTGGTGACGCGGTGTTGTCGGTGGTCATGTGTTTGCTGGCCTCGGCCGCGCACCGTCCCGGAAGTATCTTTCACCCCGTCCGGGAAGCTTGCCGTGGTGAAGCGCCACCCCCAGCTCAAGGCTCTGCGCAATACGGCGCGCCCGCTCCACCAGATGCGTAGCCGCCACGGGCTTGCAGGTCTCGGCCACCGTCTCCTCGAACAGGCAAAGCCACCGGTCGAAATGCAACGCATCAACGGGAAGCGGCGCGTGCCTTTGCATGGGCGTCCCATGATAGCGTCCGGTCATCAACGCCACAGACGACCAGAAGTCCACCATCCGCTCGAGATGCTGCGGCCAGTCCTGGATCCGCGCGTCGAATACCGGTCCCAGCAACGCGTCCTGACGCACGCGATCATAGAAGGCGTGCACCACCCGGCTCAGCAACGCGTTGTCGATGCCCGTGCGGGCCATGATGTCCGCGGTGATGGCTTCGCGGGCCTGAAGCCCGCCAGCTTCGCTGTCACTGTATCCCGATTTGGCGGATGTCATGTCATTCGCTCCGATCTTCGACCTTGTCGACCCGGTGATTAGCGGTATTTATAATACCACTATAGGAAATGGGAGTCGATGCGCCAGGCGGCACATCGAAAGGACGCATGAGGCTTGCAGATTTCACCGACTACGGCTTGCGCGCACTCATGCAGGTGGCGCGGCATCCCGATGAATGGGTGGCGGTAAAGGTTCTCGCAGCAGAGCTGCGCGTATCCGGACACCACTTGACCAAAATCATGCAGCGCCTTGCATCAGCCGGTGTCGTCGAGACGCGGCGCGGCGCGGGCGGCGGCGTCCGTCTCGCCCGGCGAGCCGACAAAATTCGCTTGGGCGACACTGTCAAAGCCCTCGAGCAGTCTTATTCAATGGTCGAGTGCTTCAAGCCGGGCCCTTGTGCGTGCACGCTGCTCCCCGGTTGCCGCCTGCGAACGCGCCTGACACGGGCAGAAGCCGCCTTTCTGTCAGAGTTGAACCAGTCCACGCTGGCCGACATTAGTCGGCCGTAGCAAATAACGATCGCTTCACGACTGAACGTCAAGGCTGCAACTCCGCCAATCGCAGCTATCGACAGTCGCCGGATCAGGGAAACACCCCGGCTCTCTACCCTCGCGCCAGACATCCAGCGTGCGATCCTTGAAGGACGCCACCCCGCGAGTCTCACTCTGGAACGACTCATCCAGATCGGGCCGCCGCTTTCTTGGGCGGAGCAGCGACGGGTTCTGGGCCTCACCGACTGAGTTCAAACTCTGCTCCAGAACCGACCACGCCGAAAATGGACCTACCATCCACTCCCGGAGAGCACGGGCCCCTATTGTGGCCCCAAACCCGCCCGAAAAGGCTCCGCCACAAGCAAGCCCGAGCCCGAAAACGGCGCAGAACGCCGCCGTTTCTGGCGGCTGAGCAGGCGCAGAGCATGGTTTGGTAAAATGGTTGGTTGGGGGACTAGGATTCGAACCTAGACAGGCAGAGTCAGAGTCTGCAGTCCTACCATTAGACGATCCCCCAACGGCGGACGCCTGAATATACCGGGTGACCGCCGCCTTCAAGCACTTCGCGAAGCGGCAGAAGCGCCCTAAAGTCCCGTTTCCACCCCGAACGGCCGGAACCCCTATGCCCGTACGCTCAGAAACCTTCGATTTCATCTCCAACCTGGACACGATCTGGGCAATTGTCGCAGGTGCGATCCTGGCCACCACGGGCGGGTTGATCGCCACGCAGCTCGAGCACCGCTTCGATACGAAACGCCGCGAGCGTGAATCCGCCCTGTTTTTCGGCGAGATCATGACCATGGTCCGCATGACGGCCGAGGCGGCCGAGCGCGCGCGGGGCATCGGCGACCCCTTCGGCCCGGTAACGATGCGCCTCCTGCGCATGGTCCGGCGCGAACTCGACGTCTATGACCGCAACCGCGAGCGCCTCTTTGAACTCAAGGACCCGATCATGCGGGCCCACATCCACCGCACGCTGCTGCGGACCATGATGGGTGTGGAAGGCACAATCGAGTCGGCGAACGAGGCGGCTGAACTCGAGGACGAGATCCTGTCCAGCCCCGACATGGCTCCACAGCGTCTTGAGGTCCTGACCCGCCGGATGGAAGACCAGAAGGAGCGCCGGAACCTCAGCTTCGATTTCCTGAATGAGATGTCACAGTCCGCGGTGGACCTGGCCAAGAAGCTGGAACCCATCGCCCGGGTGGACTTCGATACGCTGCTGAAGGCCGCCCGCGAGGAGTGAACGCGGCGCTCAGGCCCCGTGGGACCCGCGCCGCCATTCAAGGCGCCAGGTCCTGAGGCCGGAGTTCGGGTTGACGCCTTCGTGCAGCCGCCGGAAGCCTTCG